>JBAUZB010000128.1:0-2914 GCA_049585095.1 Candidatus Tumulicola sp. | reverse complement strand
CGCCGATTGTGCTTGGGTGCAGCACAGTGCCGTCGCGAGCATCGCCGGCGCAGTCCACTCGCGCAAGGCTTCCGCGTCTTCGTGCGCAACCGCCAGCTGCGCGCCGGCCGGTGCAAACCAGGCGATCGTCTCCGCATCCGCGGTTCCGGTGCGCGATTCCGCAAGCAACTGCGTTGCACGTTCGGCGTCGCCGGCGTCGACCGCCAGCCGTGCGCCGAACGCGGCCACCTGCAAACGCCGTTTCGAAAGCCGGTTCAGCTTCGCCAGCGCCAGCGCTTCGTCGATTGCGCTGCGCGCAGCCGCCACGTCGCCGAAGAGCAGCGCGTAGTGCGCCAAGCGTTCCCCGGCCGCCACCGCGACGCCGTCCGCAGCGCCGTTGCCGGCGTTTCGAAGCCAGCGGAACGTGCCGCCTTCCTCGCCGAGCCACGACCCGACGACCGCCGCCGAGAAGAAGTCGTACCACTGCGCGCCGCCGTGCAGCTCGCTCAAGTACTGCTCGATGGCGGCTTCATTGCGGCAAGCCAGGAGCGCCGGAACCACCACGCCGGCGAATGCGCGCTCCGAACCGGCAGCCGCATATTCTCCGGCCGCCAAGCGGCGCTCGATCGCATTCTCGCCGTCGCTTGCCATGTGGGCCCGATGCTAGCAAGCCACGATTAAGGCCGGATTACGAGCGGTTAAAGAACGCCGGTGACTCTACCGCGACGACCCCGGGCGAGGCGGCGACGGCTACGCAGGGATGACCCCGGCGGGGCGGCGCGGAACGAGGGGCGGACCCATGCACCTGCCCAAGCAGTACGATCCCAAAGCGGTCGAGCCGCGGCTTTACGCTCAGTGGGAACGCGCCGGTTATTTTCACGAAGAGCCCGACCCCGCGCGGCCGCCCTTCATTATTTGCATGCCGCCGCCCAACGTCACCGGGCGGGCGCATCTCGGGCACGGATCGACGTACACGCCGATGGACGTACTCACGCGCTACCACCGGATGCTCGGCGAGAACGCCGACTGGCTGCCCGGCCTCGACCATGCGGCCATCGCGACCGAAGCCGTGCTGCTCAAGCAGTTCGCGGCCGAAGGCCTTAGCCGCGATGCGGTCGGCCGCGAACGCTTCGTCGAGCGGGCGTGGGAGTGGTCGCGCACCTACGGCGGCGAGATCAATCAGCAGTTTCGAGCGCTCGGATTCGGCCCCGATTGGGCGCGCGAGCGCTTCACCATGGACGCCACCCTTTCGTCGGCGGTGCGCAAGGTGTTCGTCCAGCTCTATCGCGAGGGACTAATCTACCGCGGCAAGCGCTTGATCAACTGGGATCCGAAGGGAAACACCACCGTTTCCGACGCCGAGATCGAGCACGTCGAGCGCGATGCCACGCTGTGGCACGTCACCTATCCGTTCGCCGATTCGCCCGCGGGTGCGCCCGATGCGGCCGAGGGTCTCACGGTCGCCACCACGCGCCCGGAAACGATTCTCGCCGACGCCGCGATCGCGGTGCATCCCGACGACGAACGCTACGCGCACCTCATCGGGCGCCACGTGCTGGTGCCGCCGCTCCTCGAACGCGGCATTCCGGTCATCACCGATGCGGCGGTCGACCCGAGTTTCGGGACCGGTGCGGTGAAGGTGACGCCGGCGCACGACGCGACCGACTACGAGATCGGGCTGCGTCACGCGCTGCCGATGCCTTCGGTCATCGGTACCGACGCGAAAATCACCGGCGCCGAAATCGGCGTCGGTCCGTATGCGGGCCTCGACCGGTTCGAAGCGCGCCGCCGCATCGTCGACGATCTGCGCGCCAAAGGCCTGCTGGCACGCGAAGAACCGCATCGTCATGCCATCGCCGTGAGCGAACGCACCGGCGACGTCATCGAACCGCTGCTTTCGCTGCAGTGGTTCGTTACGATGGCGCCGCTGGCAAAACCGGCACTCGACGCCTATCGCGACGGTCGTCTGCAATTCGTGCCGGCGCGCTACGGGCGCACCTACGAGCAATGGCTCGAGAACATCCGCGACTGGAACGTCTCGCGTCAACTGTGGTGGGGGCATCGCTTGCCGGTTTGGTATGCGCCCGACGGTACGCCGGTGGTCGCCGAAACCGTCGAAGAAGCGCTCGACCTCGCGCAGCGCGAGCACGGAACGCGCGAACTCACGCGCGATCCCGATACGCTCGACACCTGGTTCTCGAGCGCGCTGTGGCCGTTGTCGATTCTCGGCTGGCCGGACAAAACGCCGGACCTCGAATGCTGGTATCCGTCGCAAGTGATGATTACCGGCTGGGAGATCATCTTTCTCTGGGTAGCGCGGATGGTGATGCTGGGTATGCACTTAGAGGGAAAGCTGCCGTTTCCCAAAGTCTTCATCACGCCCCTGGTCTTCGATGCGCAAGGCCGCAAGATGTCGAAATCCCTCGGGAACACGATCGACCCGATGCAGCTCGCGGAAAAATACGGGGCCGATGCGTTTCGCATCAGCATCCTGCGCCAGATGCGCCTCGAGGGCCAGGAGATTCGTTTCCAGGAGTCGCGCTGCGAAGAAGCGCGCAACTTCAACAACAAGATTTGGAATGCGACGCGCTACATGCTGGCGCTTTCCGAAGGCTTACCCGGAGCGTTGAAGTTGTCCCCCGCCGCTGCGACGACCATCGCCGACCGCTGGATCCTCACGCGCCTGCACGACACGGCGGTACAGGTTGGAAAGCTTCTCGACGCCTTCGACATGGGCAACGCCGTCGAAACCGTCTGGCGCTTCATCTGGTACGAGTTCTGCGACTGGTACGTCGAAGCAACCAAGGCGCCGCAGAATCACCCCAGCCGCGCCGCGACGCTGTCGTTCGTATGGAACAACGCCATGCGCCTGCTGCATCCGATCGCGCCGTTCATCAGTGAAGAAGTCTGGCTCGCACTGCCGCACGATGGTGCT
>JBAUZB010000127.1:0-10512 GCA_049585095.1 Candidatus Tumulicola sp. | reverse complement strand
GGTGTTGGTCGTGGAGTCGGACGGAAAGGTTACGGTGACGTCGACCTGACCGGGCGTGGTGCTTGCGGGAGCGTCGACGACGAGATTTCCGTTGGCATCGGTCTTGGGGCCCGGCACCGCGATCGTTCCAAAGCTGACGGAAACGGCGCCGGTTAGCCCCGTGCCAATGATCGTGACGGGCGTTCCTCCGGCGACCGGCCCCTTCGGCGGATCCAGGGTGTAATAATAAAACGTGCCGACGGGGACGTTTCGCGTCGCTGCCGTGGGGAACACGACGGTGACGTCGGCGTCGCTCTTGGCCTTCGTGTCCGACGGGGGAGATGTGGCGCGAACGAGCCCGTCGTTGACGAACTCGAAGCCGACGCCTTGGGTCATTCCGAAGTTGATCGCGGTTGCGCCGGTAAACCCGTTTCCGGTCACCGATACGCGCGTATTGCCGGCATGCGGCCCATAACCCGGGTCCAGTTTGCAGCTGCCGCTCCCAGCCTGATTGCCCGATTGCAGCTTCCCGAGCGCCGTCAACGCTTGAGAACGTCCCGCGCCCGCGGCTTGAATGCCGAAAAATGCCGCGATTAACGTACCGACGATGCCGGTAACCGACGAGACCACCGCCAAGATGTCGGCGGTTCCTACTTGTTCCGGCCGGAACAAGTTCACCGTGAGCGTCACGACCGCGAGGGTGAGGAAGAGGCCGGCAACGATCAGCCAAAAGCCGTAGATGATGCGCGCCTGCTCCAACTCTTTATCGTCGACGGGAGCCGATTCGGTGATCTTGCGACGCGACCAAAAATAGACGACCGCGCTACCAACCAGCGCGATGACCGCCGTCAGCCAGACGCCGCCCGAAAGCCAGGCGAACATCGTATCGACCTTGACGATCTGATCGCCCGTAAGTGTCGGCGTGGCCGTGGGTCCAGGGCTCGGCGGCGGCGTGCCGGTGGCCGCCAAAACCACCAGCGGCGCGAAGGCTGCCACGGTAAAGATCACGATAGCCCTTATCATAAGACGCATGGCACCCTCGCTTTCTCGTTATAAAGATTGTCTTGGAAGGGCTCGCATCCTTTTCCAGGTCGAGTGGCCTACTAACTGGAGTGGGCCAGCTTAAACCCTTGCAAGAAGGCCCAGGCGACTTGCGATCCATCGACGTCGCCGTGGCCCGAAATGAATGCGTCGCCGGTGAGATTGCGGATCAACTTTCCCGCCGGCAGCGGCGGATAGAGCGCGGTTCCGTCGAGGAGCGTATCGTCGAAGGCTTCCGGGGTTTGCTGCGCGCCGCTTGCGCCCATACCGCCCCACAAGCTGTCGGACGTTCCCGGAATGGTCAACGTTGGGACCGCGCTTGCTGCGTCGCGGGCAATATACGACGCGATCGGATACGCCGCGCCGACGGCCCAGTCGTGCGAGCTGTGCGTGATCTGAATGATGTCGCGCACCTTGCCCTTTACGACGACGTCGCGGAACGCGCCGACGGGCCGGCTTGCATCGGCCGGCGCCGGACTCAAGCCGTAGTGCGAATAGGCTGCCTGCAGCAAGGACAACGTGCAAACGGGTTGACCGTCGGGCAACGCGTTAGCTAGCGACGTGACCAATCGACCGCCGAAGCTATGTCCAACTAAATGCACGCGCAGCGTTGGTTTGTTCTGCATCGCGGCGACAACCAGTGGCGCCGCGCCGATTTGACCGATCGTTCCGGCCCGCTCTTTCATCACGTAGTAGGTCGTGAGATTTAAGAGCATGTTGGCGGCTTTCTGAATGTCGCCGATTGGATTGAAACCGGCGGCCGAGCCGGTAACCGCCGCCGGCGTGTCGTCGTCACCGATTTCCGCGGCTCCGCCGCTGCCGGTTGGAGGAGTGGCCGGCGTGCCGAGTTGCATCGAGATATTTTGCAGAACCGCGGCGCCATTGCCGCCGGTGAGGCTGCGGGCGCTCTCGTCGAGACCCGGGTCGGGTTCGTTGGGCGCGCGCGGGAGCAGTGCGGCGAGCGCCGCGACGAAAGCATCTTGCGCCGACGGGCTATCGAGCAACGGCACCTCCTGCCGGGCCGTGTCCAAGAGCTGCTGTTCGGTCGCGCCGAACTGGCCGTACTCGTCCTTGAGGTTGGCAATTTGAGCGGTGATGGCCGCCCCATAATCGGTCGCATCTTGGATCGCCGCGGCGCCGCCGGCGATGAGGTCGGGTTCGTCAAACTTTTTCGACGGCCAGTAGAGCGCCAGCACGCCGGTACGCTGGAGATCTGCCGGCGTTAATCCAGCCGAACTCCACGCCGCCGAAACGCTGGCGAAGAAGCCGGTATACAGGCGCCGCGCGTCATCGATGTCGTTGTTCCAGCCATGGGAGATGACGATTAAATCGTCGATGTTCGAAAGCATTGCCGCGATTGCCGCCGCCGCTCCGGTTCCGTCGATTCCGCCGAGCGGCGTGATGTGCCCGTTCTTGTCGAAGGGCACTTCGACGGTCTGAAATGGATCGAAATTCATTTGCCCCTCGCTTTCTAAACCGCTTGGATGGCGCGCATGATGTCGACGAGGCCCGCGCCTTGAAACGTCGGGTCGCGTTTGAGGTCGGTGGCGTTGCCCACGAACAGCGCTTTGACGACTTCGGGTTGCCCCACGTACTCTTTGCGAATGGAAAGAAAGCTCGCAATCAGACCCGACACGTGCGGAGCCGCCATGCTCGTTCCGGAATCCTCGCGATAGGTATATCCGTCGGCCGCGATGTTACTGGTGCTACCGTCGTCGTTTGTAATGGTGGCGTCTCGCCGGCACTGCGCCGATGCGCACGAGATGATGCGCTCGCCGGGCGCGACTAAATCCGGTTTGAGCCGTCCGTCGCCGGTCGGTCCCTTCGATGAGAAATAGGAAATGCCGTAAAGATGGGGCGCTTCGCGATGCGTCGATCCGACGGTGATCGCAAGGTCCGCGTTGCCTGGATCGTTGATCGTCTGCGGAAGGGTCGCACTCCAGCCTTGCGTGTAGGCCGTGCTGATCGTGCCGTATCCGGAATTACCGGCGGCGGTAACGACCACGACGCCCGAACGAACGAGCCGGTTCACTTCCACGCAGATCGGGCTTTGCCCGCAGGCGAACCACTTGGCGTCGAACGGATATCCGACGCTGAGATTAATGCCGGCAATGACGATCTGCCGGCCGAACGCATTCAATTGTTGGATCGCTTCGATCGCGTCGATGATGGACGAAACCTGCCCGTTACCGTTATCGTCGAGCACGCGCATGCTCACTAGCGTGCATTTCGGTGCCATGCCCGCGATCGCGGCCGGGTATTGCAGGGAGCGCTCGTCGGCGCCGGCTTCGTTGCGGGTGGTGATGATCACCGCGGGGCGCTCGGCGGTCGCGGGAGCGGCCGAGTCAGGAGCGGTCCAGCAGCCGGCGATGATACCGGCAACGTGCGTGCCGTGCCCAAACTTATCGACGATCGCTCCGGCGTCGTCGTGGCTCGGGCCGGAATCGGGCGGCGGCGCGACGGTGAAGTCCCGATGGCGCACCGGGCGAATCGCGTCCAACGAGAGATTCCCATTGGCTTTGAAATGCGGGTGCGTGACGTCGATCCCGGAATCGAGCACGCCCCAGACGACGCCCGCACCACTAGCACTGTAGGCAATCTGAGCGGCATCGGCCTTAACGGTGGCGATCGACTTGGTGATCAGCGCTTGCACGCGGCTGTCTTCCCAAATCTGATGGATTGCAATCGGTCCGGTCTGCGGGTTGCGATCGAGATCGACGAGCGCTCGGACCTGAGCGCCGGTCATCCTCGCAAACACGTAGGGGTGTGAGGCGTCATCGTTGGTGCGATAAACGATCCGCGGTCCGCTGCGCTGACCGAGAGCTTCGAGGCATTCCGCGACGGTCGTGCGCGCGGCTTGCATTCCCTCGCAGTGCTTGACGTTGAGAACGACGATGCAGTCGTAGCTTGCGTCGGGGTCGCGGGTGATTTCCGAGGCGAGCGGCTCGGCGATGACGCGCGCGACCAAATCCTCGGGATTGAACTGCGTGGTTTCATCGAGCAGGGTGCGGTCGCGGCGAAACTCGAGCGGCACGTTTGGCGGGATTTGCCGGTCGAGCGCGATGACGTGCGCACCACTGAGCTTCGCATACAGGAAGGGCGAAACTGCGACTTCCCCACTCCACGTCATGCATTCGCCCTCGCCTAAGTCGAGCGCATGGATCGCGGCTTCGACTTGCGCAAGGATCGTGGGAACGGTGTCGTATGCGGTCTTCGCGTCGGCGTCGGGCGCGGGCACGACCCGCACGACGACGTGAAAGATCTCGGCGGGCCGTTGATTTGCGAGGTCGCGCAGCGGTTGCGTGATGCGGTTTTGGCTGAGGTCGTTCATGAATTGCAGTAATCAGCCTCCGACGTGAGGAGCCCTTGTCGACGTACTTGATTAGGTGGTTTATATCGACTATACTAAGCAAACCCTCGCTAGCCAATTATTTATTTTCATCCCGTGCTCGTGGTGTCACATGAACTGCAAACCCTACACTTTCGTAAGTCGTAGTCGCACCTCTTCAGCGAGCCGGTTTAACGCGCCATTCCCCTGGACCATTGCAGTGCAGCCCGATTTCGGGTGGCTAATCGAGCCACGGACCACGTCGGGCGCCTCGGACCACAAGTTTATGAGCAGGATCGCCGGGTCGCTCGCGAGCCCGAACCCTTCGTCGGCCGGAGCCGCGGACGCAGACACCGCGCGATCGGCTGCAATCGGTTCGAGACGCACGACGATCGACAGCGGCGCCGTCTCTGCCAGTCTCACACGACCTACGCTAATCTAAGCCGCTCTCGGCTCACTCTCGTCTGACTCTGAGCCGTTGTATCCGTCCCGTGAGGGCGCGAATAATGAACGACCTGTGCCTGCATTTTCGGTTCCTGGGGGATTTCGCGATCCAGGCGGAGACCCGCTGGTACCGGGGCCCCTCGGCGAAGAAGGGCCGCGAGCTGATTCAGTATCTCGGCGCCTACCCTCGACGAGTCGCAACCGGCGACGAACTCGCCGAGGCGTTTTGGCCCGGCCTCGACCTCGAAACGGTCGCGCACCGCATCCATCTGGCCGCCAGCGGCGCGCGCACGTACCTGCGCGGCGTGCTGGGAGGGGCCGACGCGATCGAGTGCGTCTCGGGGGGCTATGCCTGGGGGCGGGAAATCCGCGTGTCGTCCGACGCCGACGAGTTTCTCGAGCTCTGTCGTAGCAAGAGCAGCGACGTGCTGCAGTCGGCGGCCGAACTGTACGCCGGCGAGTTCCTGGCGGGCGAAACGGCGGACTGGCTGCAGCCGCTGCGCATTCGCTGCGCGAGCGCCTATAGCTGTGCCATGGATCGACTGGCCGAGGAAGCGGTTTCGAGCGGCGACTTCGGAAAGGCGCTGGTGCACGGCCTCCAATTGATCGCCGCGGAACCGGCGCACGAAGGCGCGACCTGCTTGGTCATGCGATGCTTCGCCGCGCTCGGTCAGCGGGCGCGCGCGATCGAACGCTACGAGACGCTGGCGAACTATTTGAAGCGCCACCTTGGAATTGGACCGACGCAACAAACGATGGACCTGGCGCGCCAATTACGCGGCAACGACGATCTCGCCCCGTAAGGCGCAATCCGTATTTTAGCGCCGTTCCGCGAGCACGTCGCCCGATTCGATGCGCAGGTCCCCGTCGCGCCAGCGGACGTCGTGGCCAACCAGTCCACAAGCCCATACGGCAATCCCGAAGAGATCCCGCGGCAGGATGAGCCACGGCGAGGCGGGTGCGACGCCGAGCGCGCGAGCCGACGTGCGCTGCAAGACGATTCGTGCGAGCGCCGCCACCACGAGCACCGCCAGGCTTATCGGCTGGGGCGCGAGCAAAAACGCTAGGAACGCAAGCGGCAACGGATAGGTGAGAAACATGCCGGCGTAACCCGCCGGTTGAACCCCACGAATCGTCCGGTGCCAACGCAACTCGTGATTCCAGAGCACGGCGAGACTCGGATCCGATACGATCGTGCGCACGACGTACCGCGAGATCACGACGCGGAAGCCACGGGCTGCTACGTAGTTCCCAAGCATATAGTCGTCCGCCAGGTGGGATGCGAGCGCCTCGAAACCGCCGATTGCCGACAGCAGCGCCGAGCGTATCGCGTTGGTGGGGCCGAGGCAATGTCGCGGTAACCGTAAGAGTTGATTGACGAGCACCGATGGGATAAACTGCTCGTTCATGAACATCGCGCCGAGTTTCGACGAAAACGTGCCGCTCGGAACGCCGGCGAAAGGGCACGTCACGACGCCTACGTCCGGCTGGTTCAAGGGCGCCGTGACCGAGCGAACGTAGCTCGGCTCGACCCGCGTATCGCTGTCGGCGAGAATCAACACCTGGTGGCGCACGAGCCGCATCATCGAAAGTACGTTGGCGAGCTTGGGGTTACGCGCGCTGGGTACTTCACCGACGTCGATCTCGATGTTCCGATCCGGAAGCGCGGCAGCCACGCGCTGCGCGATTGCGAGCGCGCCATCGTCGGCGTGCGCCACGCCGAGAACCAACTGACAGACAGGATAATCCTGCAGAGCGAACGCGCGCAAGTTCTCCTCGAGAGCGTATTCCACACCGTGCAGCGGGACGAGCAACGTGACCGGCGGCAGGGGGCCGGCGTCGTCCCGATCGGGTTCGCGCCCGAAGCGCGTAACGCAAAGAATCGCCACGGCGGTATAGCCGATCGCTGCGACCGCGACGACATCGAGAACTGCCGCGAGGAGTCGCGCAAACAGCACGCGATGCCGTTCGCTAACCGCAACAAGCGGGCCTCGCTTCCGCGTGCGAAGAAATGTCGCGACGAGTGGCCATCGACACGATAAAGCCGAGCTGGGGGATGAGGGCGACGGCCTACGTCACGCGCCAGCTCTATCTGAAGTTCAGGATTCGTGTCCGCCAGTGGGGCCATCTGCCGGCAAACCGCGGTGCGACGGTGTTGATCACCAATCATCAACACATGGACGAAGGCGAAATGATTACCGCGCGCACGTTTCTGCGGCACCCGCGAAAACCGTTGGTTATGTGCAACTCCCGGCGTACGTTCGAGACGGGATTCATTGCGGCGCGGCTGCCCTGCACCGCGTGGCTCACGCGCGGCGTCAACCTGAGCGGTCTGTGGGCGCGCTTCAGCATCCTGCCGATCGAGAACCATCTGTTTTCACGGCCGCTCATCAGCCTGGCCGAGGAGCTACGCGCCGCCCACGGTGATCTGCCGCTCGACGCAGTCTTCCCGCCCGAAACGCTCGCGCCGTTATCCCTCAACGGCGGCGTGCTGAGCGACTTGTGGCGACATGCCAACTTCATGCGGGCCCAGGCGTGGGTCAAGGTGTCGCATCTCAAACAACCATACCGGCGCGAAGTGCTGCGAAACCTGCGCACGATCTACGAACGCGACATCGCAGCTATCGTCGAGCGCGTCCGAGCCGGCGCGACCTTCTACGTCACGCCGGAAGGCGACTTCAGCCGCGACGGTCGCATGCACCCGATGCGCAACGGAATCGTCGAGGCCCTCGCGCCCTTCGCCGAACTCTGGCTGTGCGCGGTCGCCTACGACCCATTCGAGAGCGGCCGGCTCTCGATGCTTTATCGCGTTCTTCGCTACGACGGCGCCGCCGACGTCGGGACGGCGCTGGCCGCGGCGCGGCCGATCACGACCTCGGCGCTGCTGTCCGCGTTTTTGCTCGACGGCCCGAAAACGTTCCAGGCCGAGGACGCGGTGCGCGCGGTGCGCGAACGGCTCGATGCACTACCCGGCGGGGTCTTCGTCGATCCCGAGCTGCGACGCGCTCCCGATGCGACCGTCATCAAGGCGCTAGCGACGCTCCGAAAGCGCGGTATGCTCGCCGCACACGGCAAGAGCTACCGTCTCACGACGCATCGAGCGAATGCACGCTTCCCGCACGTGGCCGACATGATCGACTTCCAGCGCAACATGCTCGATGAAACGCTGGCGGCAGCCCGGCGGCTGGAACAACTCGCGGTAACGCGATGAGCGCGATAAACCGCCCGGGCTCTTATGCCGAAGCGGCTTCGAGTTTCCGTTCGCCGACCTGAACGCGCCGCGCGCGCAAGTAGCCGAAGAACTCACCGCCTTCGCGGAGCCGGCGGACCATCATCTGGCGGCTCGTCACCATCTCGGCGACGATCTTAGCGATCTTCTTCGGGCGGAAGTAGAACTCGCGATACATCCGCTCGACGGAGTCTTCGATCTCGGCGGTCGAGAGCGTGTCGTAGCGCAACGTCGACGTTTGGATGCCGGCTCCGGACACCAAATCGTCGCGCGCGAACCAGCCGTTTGCCAGCGCTTGATTGTAGAGTTCGGTTCCCGGATACGGGGACGCAATCGAAACCTGAATGGTGTGAGGATCTAGTTCCTTCGCGAAATCGATCGTTTGGCGAACCGTTTCGGGGGTGTCGACCGGCAAGCCGATGATGAACGTGCCGTGAACCTTGATACCGAGTTTATGGCAGTCCTTCATGAACTTGCGCGCCATCTCGAGCTTCAGACCTTTTTTGATGCGGTACAAAATCTCTTGGTTGCCCGACTCGAAGCCGACGAGGAGCACGCGTAACCCGTTGTCGCGCAGGGTCTTGAGCGTGTCGTAATCGACGTGCGCGCGGGCGTTACAGGCCCAGCTGAGCTTCAGACGCTTCATGTGCTTGCTCAGCGCGATGGCGTAGTCTTTTTCGTTCGTCAGCGTGTCATCGTCGAACATGTATTCGCGCACCGTCGAGCCGAAGATTCCTTTCGCTTCGTCGAGGTCGCGACCGACCGCCTCGGGACTCTTGTGGCGGAACACGTGACCGCCGATGGTTTGCGGCCACAGGCAGAACGTACATTTTGCCGTACAGCCCCGGCCGGTGTACCAGGAAACGTACGGGTGCAGAAGGTAGCCGTTGTAGTACTTGGTCACGTCGAGAAACTTGGCGTAGATCGGCAAGACGCTCGGCATGGCGTCCCAATCGGCGATCTGCGGGCGCTCTTCGGTGCGTTTCAACTCACCGTCGGCATCGCGATAGCTCAGTCCGAGGATCTCGTTCCACGGACGCCCTTCGGCAAGTTCCTTGCACGTGTAGTCGAACTCATTGCGGCACACGAAATCGATGATCTCGTGCTCGCGCAGCGTCTGCTCCGGAAGGACGGCGACGTGCGCCCCGATGAAGCCGACTTTAATGCTGGGATTCTGTGTTTTGAGCCGGCGAGCACACTCGACGTCGCCGGGGAGCGACGGGGTGCTGGTGTGCATAATCACCAGATCGTGCTCCTTGGCGATGGCGAGCACGTCGTCGATCGTCAGGCCATGTGGGGCGGCATCGACCAGCGTGCTGCCCGGAACGAGGGCGGCGGGTTGCGCCAGCCACGTCGGATACCAAAACGAGGTCACCTCGCGCTTCGCCTGATACCTGGCGCCCGCGCCTCCATCAAAGCCGTCGAAAGAAGGGGGACTCAAAAACAGAGTTTTCACGGACGACCTCTCCCGCGTGCTCGCAGGTTATCCCTGCTCGAAGCAGTCGGGCGACAAAGATCGGATCCCCCGGCGCGGCAGTCGCCCTTAGTAGACCGCGTTCGGTCCGTCTGCCGTTCCCGCTGGAACGGAGATGCCGCCGTGGGAGTCGTCCAGCTTGCGAACGACCTTGCCGCTCGCATAGTCGATAACGAGAACCACGTTCTTATCGAAATCCGTCACGTAGACGGTCGTGTTCGTCCCATCGATCGAGACCGAGTACGGCTCCGACAATCGGCCGCCGGTCGCAAGCCGCCGCGCCACCTTCGTATATGGAGGGGCGAGAACGTCGACCTGACCGCGATCGTAGTCGGTGGCGATGATGTTCGCGTTCGTGTCGAGCGCGATGCCGGCGACGAAGCCAAACTGCACACCGAGAGTGGTTGTTTTACAGCCGTTCAGGCCGCCTTTGTACTCGACGATGTGGCCATAGCTGGAAGCGGTGTTAAGTGCGACGAAAATGTCGCCTGCGGAATCGACGGCAATGCCGGTGGGATGGCCCTGCGTCTGACAGGAACGCAATACGCTATTGCTATGCCGGGCGTACTCATTGACGAAGCCGTCGTTATGACCGACGCCATTGGCGTTTCCCGAGTCGACTTCGTAGACGCTCTCGTTGGCCTTTACGGTTAAGAATATCGGTTCGACCATCCCGGCGCTATACGTAAACGACGGCGACGATGCTCCGGGCGTATATTCGGTGACGTTGACGCCGGAGGCGTTGGCCACGTAGAGATTTCCGGCTCGGTCGAGAGAAACGTCGAGCGGCCCGTTGATCCCATTGGTGATCGTGCCGTCGGCTGAATAATCCGTATTCTTGAGCAGAACGATGGATCCGCGGCCGTAGTCGGCGACGTAAAGGTCTTGCAATCCCGCGTGCTTCGCCGGAAGATCGACGGACGAGGCATTACCCGGGATCGAGAATTGTGACGGACTATTGCACGCGACGAGCCCAAAGACGAACGCAAGGCTCACGGCGATCGAGGAAGTACGCAT
>JBAUZB010000126.1:0-7880 GCA_049585095.1 Candidatus Tumulicola sp. | reverse complement strand
GCAACTGCGCGGCAACGCCGCGCAAGGCCACGAAACCGCAGAAGTGCTGGGCGACCGCAACGATCAGGGCCTCTTTGGTACCGAAGTGACGGAAGAGCGTGGCTTCATTGACGCCGGCCACGTCGGCAATTTCGCGCGTGGTGGCTCCCCGCTTCCCCTTCTTGGCGATCACCTCGCGGGCGGCCGAAAGCATTCGTTCGCGGGTCTCCTCGGGAGATGCCGATTTCGGCGAATCGGCGGCGCGACGCGTCTCGATCATGGCGTACTCGTCGGGATGGCGTCGACCGTAACGTTGGTTTGATACGAGCCGTACTTCGCGTCGGCGACGGCCCTGACGTGCGGGATCTCGATCGTCGCGTGCTGCGATGCCGGAACCCAGTAGCTTCCTTGTTTTCCGTACTGTTGCGTCATCGAAATCTTGCCGCCGCTGGTGTAGTACCATTCCATGCGCGTCAGCGCATAGCTGGCCAAATCGACGTATGCCAACGTGTGGTCGAGAATCGTGCTGTGGATTTTCTTGGTGAGGCGCAAGACGATGGTGTCGCGGCCGTCGATCGCACGAACGCCGTCGACCGTGATGTTTTGGTCCTTCTCCCAGGCGAGCGGATCGCCGATGTCGTTGAACAGTTTCGAGAAGCCCTTGGCGTAGCTCGGAACGCTGTCGAAGATTACTTCGTACATATCCGGACGGCGGTAGTAGGAGGTTCCGTCGAGTTTGGGTGCCAGGAACGGAAAGCTGAGCATGCGCACGTCGACGTGGACGCGGGCGCGATACGACTGCAGCGAAGGATTGAGGTCGATCATTCGCGCGATGACGGCGTGCGCGTCGGTGGGAGCGATCGACGACGTCGCTGCCGCCGGCTGCGGTCCGGCGGCTGCGACGCCGATCAGGGCGAAGGCGGCCAATGCGTGCTTGAGCACTCGAGGCCGATAGTGGGCCATTAGGCTGCCTCCGCTTCGACCATCCGGAAAATCCGATCCAGCGCCGTCACCTGGAGGGTGCGCCGCACTTCGATTTTCGTCGAGCTCAGGGCCAGCTCGCGGCCGACCGAGCGCGCGCGCCGCAGCAGCGTGATCAATCCGCGCACTCCCTCGGTGTCGAGCGAGTCGAGCGAATCCAAGTCGAGGATGACCCGTGACTCACCGTCTTCCAGCGCGGTCAGAACCGCGGCTTCGACGACGGGATAGGCGTTCGGGCGATATTCGATCACGATCGATTCCATGATGTCCAATTTCTTTGAATTCTAGCTGCAAGTGGGTACTTGCACGCAGAGAGTTTACACGAACCAGCGCGCCAATGCAAGTACTTACACGCATGGGTCGCAAAGGTGGCCCGGGTCGGCGGAGCCGGGGAGGTTTGGGGGCGGAGGCGCGCCCCGCCCCAGTCGAAGACGCTCGCGTGGACCTCACCGCCGCCGCTTTGCAGGAGTTCGCGGGCGACGCCGGGCTCGACCCGTCCTCGCTGGTGGTGGCGCCTCTCGACGGCGACGGGCACGGCGCGACGTTCGATCCGGGGGCCGCGCTCTACCCGGCGAGCATGATCAAGGTTCCCCTGGCTGCGGCCGTCCTAACGAGCCTTGCCGATCGGCCGGGCCAGGTTTCCTTAGAAACCGCGCTCGAAGTCGGGGCCGCCAACATGACCGCAAACGACGCCGAGTCGCCCCTTCAACCCGGGTATGTGGCGACGCTACGGGAACTGATGCACCGTGCGATTTCGCGGTCGGACAACGTCGCCACCAACGTGTTGTTCGACGTCATCGGCCGGGAGCACGCAACCGAAATCGCGCACCAGCGCTTAGGCCTGCGCGCGACCGCCTTCCATCGCAAACTCTCCGGGAGCGAACCCTTGATCGAAGACCCTGCGTGGGACGGCGTGCACCGCAATGCTCATCCCGCTGCGGATGCAGCCCTCCTGTTCGCCGCCATTGCCGGAGATCGCGTTCCCTATGCGCCGCTGTTGCGTCACATGCTGGCGGCGCAACGATGGAACGAGAAACTGAGCCCCGGGTTACGTGACGGAGATTCCTTTTTGCATAAGACCGGCGACACCGACGAAGTCACCCACGACGGCGGCATCCTGATCACGCGCGAAGGCCGGCGGTACGTGGTGGTTGTCTACTCCGGACTGCCGTCGTCGCCGCAGCACAACGCGCGCTTCGGGCGGTTCATGCGCCGAGTACGCGAGTTGCTATGAAACCGCGACCGTTTGCGCTCGAACGGTTTTTCGACCGCTACGAATTCTCCACGCGCTACCTGCTGTGCTCCAGCGATGCCGAGTCGATGCCGGTGGGCGATCTGCTCGCACTCGAGCCGGAAGCGCACGCGGAATTTCAAAAACTGCCGCTGGGCTATACACCGGCGCGTGGCACTCCGGAGCTGCGTCGCGCGATCGCCGCACTCTACGACCGCACGGACGCCGACTGCGTGCTGGTACACTCGGGCGGTCAAGAGCCGATTTTCAACTTTATGAACGTCGCTTTGCAGCCGGGTGACCACCTCATCTGTCAGTTTCCGGCGTATCAGTCGCACTATTCGATCGCGCAGGCACTCGGCGTGGAAGTCTCGCAATGGGTCTGCGACCTCGACGGCGACGGCGCGCCCGATCCCGACGATCTCGCGCCGCTTATACGGCCCACGACGCGCGCCATCGTGGTGACGTCGCCGAACAATCCAACGGGCTACGTGTTCGACCGGGAGCGTCTCGACGCGGTCGTGGCGATTGCGCGGAAACACGGGCTGTGGCTACTCTCCGACGAGGCCTACCGCGGTTCGGAACGCGATCCCAACGACCGCCATCCGGCCGCCGCCGACCTCTACGAGCACGGCGTTTCGCTCGGCACCACCTCGAAGGCGTACGGTTTGCCGGGTTTGCGCATCGGTTGGATCGCGACGCCGGATCGCTCGCTCTATCGTTCGATGGCGGCGTTCAAAGATTACCTCACGATTTGCAGCAGCGCTCCCAGCGAGTTTCTTGCGGGCGTGGCGCTGCGCAACGGTGAGACGCTGCTGCGGCGAGTTCGCGACCTCACGGTGCGCAATCTCGAACTCCTCGACGAGTTCTTCGCCCGCCGAACGTCGCTGTTCGGCTGGCACCGGCCGCGCGCCGGAACGACCGGCTTTCCGCTGTATCGTGGCGGCAGCGCGGAACGGTTCTGCGACGACCTGGTGCGCCGCGCCGGCGTGCTGTTGCTGCCGAGCACCACGTTCGAGGCGGGCGACGACCGCGTGCGCGTTGGATACGCCCGCGAGAATCTTCCCGAAGCTCTTGCCGCTCTCGACGCGGCGCTGTGATATTTCGCGGTTAGGGTGACGTCTCGCCGGAGTTCTTCGCGGGGCGGCGACCACTCATCGCGCCGCTTCCGGCGAGATGAAAGCCTTGTGCCTTCGCCTGCGACGGACAGAGATATTCGCCGTGTTTGGTCTTTCCGTAATACGGATCCCCCGGCTCGTGGTACACCTTGCTGCTGAGATTCACCCATACGGCGTGCACCGCGCCGCAGTTGGGGATCGCGCCACCCGCCGAACCCATCGCGCCCTTAGCCGTGGAGTCCGTCGCGTCCGAAGCGGCGCTCATGGGAGCGCTGCTCGCGGTAGCGTTAGCGCTCGATTTTCCGCCGCCGCAACCGCTGAGCCCAACGACCACAAGTACAAAGGCCGCGATGGCCAAAACCGATGTCTTCATGAGTTCCTCCGAGACGGTGGGCTAATTTCAATAACTCGGCAATGGTTCGGCAGTCGCTGCCAAGTCCCCGGGATTCGATCGCCTGAGCCCTGGGCTGAGCTGCCGGCAGCGGTCGCGACGTGGGGAAGCATGACGCTGTGCATGGAGATATCCATCGGGCGGCAAGCAGTACACTAAGGAGCGAAAGGACTTAAGAATGCGAAGGTTTGAAAGCAGCGATCCGGCAAAACGCGCTGCCGGCTATGCTGCGGTGGACAAGCACGTAGTCGACGGAACGTGCATCGGCCTAGGCACCGGCACAACGGCCTACTGGGCAATCGAACGCGTCGGCCAGCGGGTTGCTGCCGGCGAACGCATTTCAGCCGTTGCGACATCGAGCGAAACCGAAGAACTCTGCCGTCAGCTCCGCATTCCGCTAGTCGAGCTCTTAGCGGAGCCGATCGCGGTCGCCATCGATGGTGCCGATGAGGTCGCGCCGGATTGGTCGTTGACGAAAGGCGGTGGGGGCGCGCTGTTCCGGGAAAAAGCCGTTGCGCTCTGCGCCAAGCGATACGTTGTGGTCGTTACCGAATCGAAACTCGTCGACGCGCTGGGAGCCTTTCCACTACCGGTCGAAATTGTACCGTACGCGATGGCGTACGTCCGGAAGGAGATCCAGCGCCGGTCTGGCGACGCGCCCATCGTCCGGCGCGAAATCGCAGGCCGGCCGTTTGTTACCGACAACGGAAACTGGATCTTCGATTGCCATTTTGCGCGAATCGACGATCCACCGGGACTCGATGCGGCGCTGCGGGAAATCCATGGTGTCGTGGCGACCGGGCTATTTTTCAACATCGCGTCGGAAGTTCTCGTCGGTGGCGCCGACGGCCGAGTAGTATCCCCGATCGCAAGAGCTCCCGAACGTGAAACCTTCTGAACTGCCTTCGGTCTCTTTGATGTCCATGCGCTCGATAAGGCCGTTTACTCAGCCCAATGACGCGCCCAATAATCTCGGATTTCTTGTTTCCCGACGCACGGGGACTTCGACCTAGTTCTTGCCAATGGCGATTGCGGTAGGTCCTTGCACGCCTTGAGTAATCGTTCGCAATAGGCACGATCCCTCTGGACTAAAGACCGTAATACTGCCTGCGTAACGGTTTGCGACATACAAATCTTCACCCGGACCGATCGCCAGCGAGTCGGGGCCGTTGATGCCGTTGGTGATCGTTCGTACCGGTGTCATCCCGGACGAGTAGACGGTGACCGATCCTTGCTTTAGGAAGGGGTTGTTGGCTACGAAAAGCAGACCGTGCCGACCCAAGGCCATCGCGATCGGCGTGTTGATGCCATCCGTTAACGTACGAAGCGGAGTTCCACTTCCCGGCGCGTACTCAGTGACCGAACCCGCGAAGTGACCACTGCCATAACACGAAGGGCAATTTGCCACGAACAAATTGTCTGATTTGGAAACGAGCAACGCGAATGGCACTTTCACTCCGTCGCTGATCGCACGGAAAGGTCGACTCGCTCCCGGAGCAAACACCTCGATCGAGCCGCCGACCCGTGCGACAAAGAGATTTCCCGCGCTGTCAAAGGCCAGTGCATCGGCACCATATGTATTCCTCCGAAAAATGCGAAGAAGTTTTGTGCTTCGTGCGGCGTACTCTTCAACGCCGGCCGTATCGGACTCATAGAGATTTCCCGAAGCATCGAAGGCGAGCGCCACCGTCGGACCGCTGAGAAACGACAGCAGAACCGAGGTGCCACCCGGGGAGTACACGATGATCTGTCCGCCGCTGATAAGCCCGTCTGCCGTGTAGACGTCGCTCCACGGGTCGATCGCCATTGCGTCGATACCCCAAGGCCGGGTGAATCGGCGAACCGGCTTCGAACCGTCAAGCGGGTAAACTTTGAACTTCGTACCTCCATTTGCATCACCCGAGTACAGAAACCACTTGTCGACGTGGGGGTGAGCGAGGACAGGTTGCGCGTGAGACATGCCGGCGAGCAAACCGCGAGCCGTTATTGGAGCAAGTTGCGCTCCGCCGTTGCTACAAGCGGCTAGCAAAGTGATGGATGCGCAGACGCCTAAAGCATGGGTGCCGAACTCCCGCGCCGATTTCGCCACGCGTTGCGACGCTTAAACCTTCAGATCACTGCTTGGAGAAGGCAAGCGCAACTGGTCCGTTCACGCCCGTCCGTATGGTTCGAATCGGGGACGAAGCTCCAGGCTGATACGCGGTGATAGTATCCGATGTCTGATTCGAAACGAACAGGACGCCGGATTCGTTAAATGCTAGAGCATCCGGTCGCGAAATTCCCTGTGAGATGTATCGCGTGGGGTTCGACCTTCCCGGAGCGTACACCGCGATGTCATTCCCTGTGTAGTTCGCGACATATAGGTTTTGTGAACCGTCGATAGCGAGGGCCCGGGCATTATTGATGCCGGCATCAATCTTACGCAAGAATACTCCGGTGGGCGAGTAAACGGTCACGTAGTCCGCGCCGCAGCCATCGCCATTTGCTACGTAAAGGTCAAAGCTCGAGTCGTGAGCGACGCTCATCGGGCATTTTATGAGCCGCCGAATCGTTCGCTCCGTTTTACCGTCTTTTGTGGAGAAAACAGTCACGCTGGGATCATACGCGCCGTATATGCTTCCGTTACCGATCGCGATCGCATTGAGGCTCTGGTGCGTCTGACCAAAGTGTCTCTTGAAGGTGAGGTCCGTAAGAGAGTAGTCACCGATGTGACTGTCGCCAGCACGACCGCTTGCGACATAGAGGTCGTTCGCACCACCGGTGACGAGAGCCACGGGGTTGGCGATGTCCTCCGTAATAGAAGCCTTTGGAGTGGTTTGCCCGGGGCCATATTCGAAGACTTCGCCGTAAAACGACGGGCCGCCGGCTTCAGCGATGAATACGTTTCCGGTGCCACCATCGATCGTTATCGCGTCGGGAGATTCTATGCCGGTGAGCGTGCGGATCGGCGACGTCCCGCCCGGTGAGTAGACGGAAACGGAGTTGCCGTTAGAATTGACGACGTAGAGAAACCGGCCGTTGCTGTTCGCCGGCCTCGCACTCTGCGTCGACGCGCTCGGCAGATTCGCAAGCTGTCCCGCTTGTGAGCATCCGGCGACCAGGATCGTCGTGAGTATGCGTAATGCAAGCTTATTCATCGTTGGCCTCCGCATCTTCGATTTGGTGGCGTTTTGACCGAGCCGAGAGTCTCCTGCCTGACTGTATGGTAGGCGCGGTGTAAGCTTCGGCCCTCCTCGCAGCGCTACACTTCGATGCCGATCTGCCGAGCCAGCGCTGCGGCATCCCAGAAGGCGGCGATGATGACGATGCGGTCACCTTCCCACTTGGTGGTCTGGCCGAACTCGACGTCAAATGCCTTTCCCGTCGGCGCGATTACCTTACCCCCTTTTGCATAAGCGCGAGCAGGTGCGCGGCCCGATCGGTCGTGATCCCTAGGTTTTAGCCTTTCTGTTGGATTGCCGGTGGTTTCCAAGTGCCGTCCAAGAGCGACGGTGAAGTGGGATCGGGCCAATAGTTGCGCATCATAAGCAAGAACTTCCCGGGCGGCGCGGGTAGCCAGTTCGACGCAGGAACTCCCGCAGGTTGTTTGTTCGAGAAGTAAAGATCTATCGAACCGTCGGAGTTCTGCGCGAAGTGCTGGCGTGGGCTGATGCTCTGTTTATTTAGCGCATTCTTTACGAAGAAGTAAGCCGGGTTGTACATGGTGATCGACCAGAAGCCTTTAACCGGCGGAATTAGCCCCTTCGCGAAATGAATGACGTACGTTTTGGAGCCAACGTACGATGCTTGTGTGAATGGGTAAATTGCGTCCTGCGGGCGGTTGGCACCTAGGCCGACAGCGGTTACAAAGGCTCGATCGAGGTAATCGTCGCCGTAGAGGCCGGTCTTCTTAAGAATCTCCCACCCGTTCACATTTTCGAGTCCTTGCGCGGCAAATGCCTTAATGCGGCTGACCGCGTGCAGCTTCGCCGAGTTAAGAGCCGACTGAGCCGACGACCCCAGCTTACTTACGTCCCACGTCTGTCCGGGGGTTAGACCGAGCTGCTTCATCTCGTTGACGATTGCCGCGTCTTGCGGCATTTCGGGGGGATTCGTTTTGAGCAGCTCGCCAAGTAACCCGATATACTGATTCGTTGAAAGCGCCTCAACTTGGTCGCGGACTCCGGCTTTCTTATTGAAA
>JBAUZB010000125.1:0-2871 GCA_049585095.1 Candidatus Tumulicola sp. | reverse complement strand
CGTCGATTCAGGGAAGCCGAGCCGTCGCTAGACGCCGGAAAAATCGATCGGGCTGTGGCGCAGTTTGGTTAGCGCGCTTGACTGGGGGTCAAGAGGTCGCTGGTTCGAATCCAGTCAGCCCGACCATATGTTCCTTCGTAAATCGATGCATTTGCGGAGGATTTTCTAACTACGGCGATGCCGTGTAGCCCTTTTTGTAGCCCTTTTGGAGTTCTTTTTCGCACGCGAGGTGATGCGCCATCCGCAACCAGCGGGCACGCTACTCGGGGTAGTGGCTAAACCACTTTAAACCAAAACAACTTCGGGAAGGTAGGGCTCTGAATGAAACGACTAAGTAACCTCATCGTCGCGTTTCTTGGCGCGTCGCTTGCCGCATGTGGTGGAGACCGCAGTGGTCTTCCCACGTCAATGCAGTCTGCCATGACATCGCCGATGGCAGCGTCGCGATCCTCCACCGCAGGCTTGGCATCGCACCCGGCAGGTTCTAGCACGAATCTATACGTTGAAACGCAAACAATAACACAGTAACAGTCTATGGACCCGGCAAGGGATCGGTACTGCGGACGATTTCCCAGGGTGTGAGTCTTCCGGCGGCACTAGCGTTTGACGGTTCTGGTAATCTCTACGTCGCAAACGATTACCATTCTTCCGTGACCGTTTACGCACCGGGCAGTAAATCGGTGCTTCGGACGATCTCCAAGGGCGTTAACTGGCTGGTTGCGCTGGCGTTTGCACCGTGAATCTCGGCGAGTCGTCCCGAGGCCCGATGCATATTCGCTAAGCCAGATTGCAAAGGCGACGGGGCTTTCGCTCGCGGCCTGCTCGCGGATTCGCGCCCGGAACGCGCGTCCTGCATCCCAGGCATTGGGATGCTTTCTTCGCATTTCTCGAAGCAACCGAGGCAGGGCTTACGGGTAGAGCCTCCTAAGGACGCTTTCAGCCAACCAGGCGCCGGTCAGGGCCATGGCAGGGCAATCGTGCTTCCCCATGCTGGACACTTAATCGTCTCGGTGTCGTTGTGCTTAAACGGAGGAGACATGCACTCACGAATAGGCACAGCCGTTGTCGCCTTTAGCGTCATAGCGTTTGCCGACTGTTCCGGCTCACCCCAATCGAATCTCACTCCGGGCAATGGGTCGCTAGGCTCATCCACGTCGTCTGCGTCGTCCTACCACGTACTGCACCGTTTCGCCGGCGGCTCCGACGGAGCCGAGCCCTGGGCGGGATTGATCAACGTGAAGGGCACGCTATACGGCACGACGCAACTCGGCGGCTCGTCCGGCGCAGGAACCGTTTATAGCATAAGCAAGAGCGGTACGGAGAAGGTGCTGTACAGCTTTGGCGGCTCCGATGGAGCGTACCCCGTTTCGGGCTTGATCAACGTGAAGGGCACGCTATACGGCACGACAAGTGGTGGCGGCTCATCCGATGACGGAACCGTTTACAGCATTAGCACGAGCGGCGCGGAAAAGGTACAGCACAGCTTCACTGGCGCCCCCGATGGAATGTACCCCGATTCGGGCTTGATCAACGTGAAGGGCACGCTCTACGGCACGACGGATCAAGGGGGCTATTCGGGATGCACCCCTGGCAATGGCTGCGGAACCATCTTCAGCATTAGCACAAGCGGCGCGGAGACGGTGCTGTACCGCTTCCTTGGCGGATCCTATGGAGCAAACCCCGATGCGGGCTTGCTCAACGTGAACGGCACGCTCTACGGCGCTACAGGCCATGGCGGCACTTCGGGATGCGAAGACCTTGGCTGCGGAACCGTTTTCAGCATCCCCACGAGCGGCGGGGAGGGCGCGGAGAACGTACTGTACCGCTTCGCCGGCAGTCCTGACGGAGCGGATCCGCTGGCGGGCTTGATCAACGTGAACGGTACGTTCTACGGCACAACGAATGGAGGCGGTATGTCCAACGGAGGAATCGTTTACAGTATCAACGCGGGTGGCGGGGAGAACGTGCTGCACAGTTTCGCGGGCGGCTCCGACGGTACCGAGCCCTGGGCGGGATTGATCAACGTGAACGGCACGCTCTACGGCACAACGGGTGGCGACAACGTATCCACCTTAGGAACCGTTTACAGCATTAGCACGAGCGGCCAGGAGAAGGTGCTTCACAACTTCGCTGGCGGCTCCGACGGAGCGGATCCGCTGGCGGACTTGCTATACGTGAAGACCAAGTTTTACGGCACAACTTACGCCGGTGGCGGCTCGGGCTGCTCGGGTCGCGGCTGCGGAACGGTCTTTGCGTTGACGCCGTAAGCTCCAAGTTTGAGGAGCCTACGATTGGTTCTTGGTGCTGATACCGCCTCGTTTGACTCGCCAATGCGCGAGAAAGAGTTCCTTCGTTACATCCTAAGCCTGGTATACTCTTGGATAGAGACCGAATTCGAGATGGCTGTTTCAACCGCGCCAGGAAATTGAGCGGCGCGGCTTCGATCCGTTAGTGCCGGTTGCACAAGGGAAGGCAACGAAGAAACGCGCTCAGTTGGCTGTTAGGGCGCATGTCGCGGCTTACTTTCGTGTGCGCAAAGATAGAAAATGGATCACCGAGAACGGCCCAGGTATCGACGAGTCATCCGTTATGGGTTCGGAATGGGCGTTGAAGGGAATCCGGAAGTCCATCGACGATCCCGAATCTCCTGTTGCGCCTTTAACGCGCGTTCCAAAACGGATTAGACACTTATTTCAAGTTTAGCCAAATCAACTGAAATATCCAGTATTCGAACCTCGAGCGATTGAAGCTGCCCGGGTTCCGTGGACACTTTCCACTTTGTGGAGAAGGGTCCACCAATGGCCAAGAAACATCCTCGTGCCTATCCCTTGGAGTTCCGGGCTAAGGTCGTCGAGCTGGCTCGCGCGGGCC
>JBAUZB010000124.1:0-7868 GCA_049585095.1 Candidatus Tumulicola sp. | reverse complement strand
CGTCCTGTATCAGGCGTGCGATGACGGCGACGTCGCGCATGCGCGCGATGTCTTCGACCCCCTCGACCAGGCGCCGCTCGTTCTTCTCGAAGAAGTCGACGATGGCGCGCGCGCACGCGTCGCGCTCGGGGGGAAACGTCTGGCAATCCAAAGCGCCGTCGAAGCGGACGAACGTCGACACCAAGACCGGTTTGCGAGCCGCGAAAACGGTGTTGAGTGCGGCACTCGCCCCATACGTCGCAGTGTAAGGGAGCACGACGACGTCGGCGGCCGCTAAAAGGTCGGCAAGCTGGGCCTCCGGCACGAACTCGTGCATACGCGCTCCGGCCGCGCTCGCCTTGGCGCGCAGTCCTTCGTAAAACGTTTCGTAGCGTGCGTTACCGCGCAAGCGCGGATGACGCCCGGCTACGACGTGCAGGGCGACGTCCGATAGTTCGTTGCGAACCGGACCCAGGGCGTCGAGCAGGACGTCGATTCCTTTGTAATACGATGCGTAGCCGAAGAACAACACGACTCGGCCTTCGCCGATGCCGCAGCGTTCCCGGGCTTCGCGCATCGCGGGACGACGGCCCTCGTGCATCAGCGGGATCGGGCACACGTGCAGCTTTGCTCGCGGCACGCCGTATTCCGATTCCAAAATCTCCCCGAGTTTCACTTCGAGTACGATGATCCGATCGCTCGCCCAGTTGAAGAGGCGATAAATCGTCGAAAATCCGGCTCGGCCGATTCTCGAGTACGGAAGCACGAAGCCGTTTTCACGCAGCATTTCCCGCGTAACGACGCGCTGCGAAACGACCCCGTGAAGAGTCGTCACGATCTGCGTCCCACGCAGCGCGCGAACCGTCCGTAGGACCAGCGGCAGCAATAAGGCGGAAACGACGCCGCCGTAGAGATAGACGTCGTACTCCAGGTGGAGCACGTCCACGCGGTGGCGCAACGCGGCGCGGAGAATCTGAAACGGCGCAAAGTAGCCGAACTTCCAAGATCGCCGAACGGTAACGTTGGAAGCGTACTGCTCGCGATCGCCCAAGCGGCCGCCGTCGGCAAAGACCACGAACTCGTCGCTGCCGCCGCGAAGCGGATCGAGAATCGTCTGCGTATAGTACGCAATCGCGCTTTTGACGACGCCGGATTCCGGAAACGGCGTTACGATTCCAATTTTCATCGCAGCACTTTGGTGCTCGTCGCCACCGCCCAAGCGGCGTCTTGCGTTCGTTCCGGGCGGCGTTGCAACGCCTTGACGGCGAGCATTGCAACGAACGCGACGGCGCCGGCCGGGTCGCGCAGCGCTTGCTGGAAAAACGTGCTCAGCAGGTCCCTCGCCTTTGGATCGTAGTACCGCTCGAGGACGGCGGCTCCCCAGCGGGCGAGCAGCAACGCACGCCCTTCGCTGAAACGATTCGACTGACGCAAATAGTCTTCGAGCGTATCCGGCGCCCGATATTGCAGACTCGCGTCGTCGCGGTACGAATAGGCATAGCCTTCGGTCAAGCAGACGAGCATGAAGTGCGCGTCCTCGGTATGGCGCGGCACGTCGGTACGAAGGACCGCCTCCGCGAGCCGGCGCGACATCCCGATCAATCGTCCGTTGCTGCAAAGCGCCGGATACCGCCGGATCGCTTGCGCCCGCAAACGCTCGTGCCGCCGGGCGCTGAAGATCGCGCCCCGCTCCCAAATCGTCCGCGGATTCGGCATCGCGACCGAGTTTGCCAACGCGAGATCGGCCCGGTCGAGCTCGGTGAGCACCGCCTCGAGGGTCGCGGGCGACGTCGTCACGTCACAGTCGATCAGGAGAATGTGTGTGACCGTAGGATCGAGCGACTGCAAGACGCTCAGCAACGAAGCGACTTTCCCGATCCGCACCGCGTTGCGCTCGACGCGGATGCGCGAATCCAATCGCGCGACCGCATCCAGCGCGGCGCGGCTCTCCCCTTCGCTCCCGTCGTCGACGAAAACCACGCAAAGATCTGGTACCGCCAACAGCGCGGCGCTCAGATCCAGCGGGTTACGACCCTCGTTATAGCATGGAACAACCGCGACGCTGGCCGGCTTTGGGTAAGCGCCAGGCATGGTCGTTGCTATCGACGCAGTGCGGAAAGTTTCCTTGCGTTGCAATCGCCTCAACGACCCCCTCGTGCGAAAATATCGAGCCGTTGAAGCAGCGGCATCGCAGCCGCCGCCGCCTGCGCCGCGTGGAAATCGAAACGGTAGATCAGAAGCGGATTTTCGCGGATGAGCGTACACGGCTGCTCGACGAATCGCTCGACGTACCGAAAAGGCCGCAACGCCGAGGTCACGTCGAACTCCCGAGTGATCCGAACCGGCTGCTGCCCGATGGTGCGCACGTCGACGTTTTCAAACGTCGGGGGAAGCGATCCGACGCGCGTCGCGCGTCCGCGAATGCTCATCGTTTCCGGTGAGAACAGCGTATAACCGAGCGATGCCGTGGCGAAGCGGGCGGCGTACGGGTTGCCCGCATAGACGATGATGTCGCTGGCGGCGTAGGTCAGCGCGCAGCTCCCGTCGCCGAGCTGCCGCACGGCCGGGCCGATCGCAAACGTGTTGAACGCGCGTTCCTCGCCATCGTATCCGGTCGCTTTCGAATGGGACGCGATGGCAATCGCCGTTTTTACCCCGATCGCGAGCGTGAACGCGGCAAACACGACGGCCACGGCCGCCTGCGCCGCACGACGCCAAATTGCGGCGCTTCGGTGTGATAGCGACTCGCGACGATAGGCAGCGACAACGACGACTCCGGCGGCGCAAAGTCCCACGGTTTGCAGCACGTCCGCCGGCGCCAGGCATCGCAGCAAGCTCAGATGCGACGCCGAACCGAAGTTCAGAAGGAAATACTCGTCACTGCCTTCCTGGCAGAATTGCGTAAGAACCCCCACGCATGACAGCGTAAATCCGGCAACGCTTACCAGCCCGTCCCCGGCGACGGCCGCGTACAGCACCAGCGGGCCCGCAATCCAAAGATAGAATGGTGGATGCGCTCCCGGGTTCAGTAAGACGATCGACATGGCCGCGAGCATCGCCGCACGCGCGACGTCGCGCCGCCCGGGAACGTGACGCAGTTCGCCGATGGCCAATAGCACCGGAACGCTGACCGCGATCAACTGTTCGAGTTGGGGAGTCATCCAAACCGAAACCTGCCGAAGCGAAAAGTGCGGCGGCATCAACGTCCACAGGGAAGCGGTCGCAACGCCGTTTCCATGGGGCCCGAAGCTGTTATTTGCATACGCGCCGACGACGTCGCCGAAGCGGCCCCACAACACCGGCACGAGCGTCAACGCGGCCGCCCCGGCGAACAGCGCAAATCCCAACGCCGCCCGCTGCCAGGAGGCGCGCCGGTATGCAACGGCGAGCAAGAGCGGCACGAAGGCTGCCGGATAGAATTTCGTACCGGTTCCGAGGCCGAACATCAATCCGGCAAGCTCGTACCGTTCCGCAAGCATCAAGGCAATGCCGGCGACCGCGAAGAGGCTTGGGAGCGCATCCGCCTGTCCGTGAAAGACGGTGACGAACACGACGGCCGGGTCGAGTAAATACCGCAACGCCCACGCGTTCGCAAGCCGCGGATCGCCGCTGGCGCCGATGATGGCGGCGCTGCCGAGGTCGGCACACCAAGCCGGGAATTTCAACAGAAATATGCGGAGCGGAACCACATTCCACAACCCGGGAACGAACAACACCGGAAGTTGCGAAATCAGCAGAACGGCGAGCGAGATCGAACCGAACGCCCACAGCGGCGCCAGCCGGACGTGGGCAAAATAGAGGCGATCGGCGTGCGAAAGGAAGGCCATCGCGTCGTAGGCGTGAGCGGTCCAAGGAAGCAGCGCCAGTTCGACGAGCAGGACGAGCCCGATCCACCCGGAGTAGCGCCTCCCGACCGAACGCGTCAGCGCCGACTCCATTTGCCGTCAATCAGCGTCGCCGTGCCGCCGTACCGCTGGTTGCCAAAAGTGCAGTCCGTACAACGCAACGCTCCGGCGACCCGAGCGTCGCGAAAGCGAGCCTTCGTCAGGTTGGAACCGCGCCACGTGGCACCGGTTAGTACGCTCGCCGTAAAATCGACGTTGGAGAGGTTCGCGGATTGTCCGACCAGAGGCAAATCCGACGCCAGGCCGGCGTGCGAGAGATCGACGAAATCGGCGGCGTAGTTGGCGCGGACGGCCAGCAACAACCAAATCAAACGGGACGTATTGCTCGTGACGATCGCATGCCGCGGCGGTCCATCGTCCCGCGCCGCAAGGTTGCGACGATAAGCCCATCGCACCGCTCCGCTCCAGTCGGCGGTGGCGAGATCGACCACCATCGCATCGAGGATTCGCCCCGAAATCGTTTTTGTGGCGAGCACGTCGACGATCGCGCGCTCGTCGCGCGCGGAAAGCGGTTCGCCGAGCATCGCATCGTGCAGCGTTCGCCACGTCGCCACGCTCGGGCTCTTCGCGAACGCCGAAATCGCCGAAGACGTCCTCACCGGTTCGACCGGAACTCGAGCCGGAGAACCGGCCGATTGAAGACCACACGCGGCAAGGAACGACGAGACACCAATCAGCCGGCACCAGGCGAGCGCCGCGCGGTAAGGGTGGCACAAAGCAGCGCCGACCTTTCAGGGATTCCGGACCCAAACCTTCCGGCTCTTCGTGAGGCCGGAATTAAATCGTTCCTAGGCAGCCGATCGGGCTGCAGCCACCTGCCCCCTGCTAGTGGTGTCGAGACTCGATGCGTCGTTGGCGGCGGGTGCGCCGAAGAACGTCCAACGGCCGTCTAAAGCAGTGGTCGCCGTCATGCGATGGGTGCCTCGCGATTGTCCGGCGGGCTCACCAGGTTCCGTTCGAACTTGGCCACGATCGTCCGGCGTGCCAGTTCCAGTTCTTCCACGTCGAGGACGCGCGCGACCGCTAAAAAGACGGCGCCGCCGATGGCGAGCTGCCCGAAGAGAAACCAAGCGCGCGACGCCAGCGTGGCCTCGGGCATGACGCCGAGCGCGCCGATCCAGCTCAACGCCAGAAACATGGCGAGAGAGCTGATCGCGATCTTCGCGGTCGATATCAGAAGCGCGCGCCAGTCGATGCCCGAAACCAGCCGTGCCGTCAGCATGAGCAGGAGTATTGCTTGCATCGTTTGGCTCAGCGAATTTGCCAGCAGCAATCCGCGGGCGCCGAGCGTCGGCAGCCACACCAACGAAAGCAGTACGTTGACGACGACCGTACCGACCGAAATCGTGACCGGCCACGCCGTTTCCTTGCATGCGAAGCAGCATCGCGTCAGCACGACGTTGGCCGCCAGCGCCAGCAATCCGACGGCGGCATACGGCAGCAACCCGGCGGTGAGATCGGTCGCGCCGGCTTGGAAAGTTCCTCGCTCGAACAAGGTTTGCACCATCGGCCGCGCCAGCACGATCAGCGCGCACGCTGCCGGTATCGTGATGAAATTGACCAGGCGCAGCCCGGTGACCAAGCTTCGCGCGACGCCGCGGCGATTATCCCGAGCGAACTGCGCCGCGAGCAGCGGAAAAATAACGGTGGCGATCGCGGCGGCGAAGATCTGCTGCGGAAAGTTCACCAATTTGACGGCATAGTTCATGCCCGCGATATATCCGGGCGTCAGCGTCGAGGCGAAGAACCGGTCGAAGAAGAGCGCGATCTGACCGGCGGCGGACCCGACGATGATCGGGCCCAGCAGTATCCAGATTTTCCGTAGGCCGGGGTGGTGCAGGTCGATCGTGAAGCGGTACTTCCCGATCGACAGAAACGACGGCAGTTGGACGAGCAACTGCGCCGACAATCCCAGCGTGGTTCCGATCACGAGCGCGTAGATGCCGATGTTCCGATTGAGGGCCAGCACCGCGGCAATCGTCACCACGTTCACCGCGACGCCGACCAAAGCGGTTGCCCGAAAGCGATGGTACGCATTGAGCATCGCCGACAGAACTCCGCTGAGACTGACGGCGACGATGCTCGGCATCAGCCACCGTGTCATGCGAATGGCGACGCTCATTTGCGGCGCCGGAAAGCCGTGCGCGATGAGCGGTACGTACCAGCGCGCCGTAAAAAATCCGACGATCGCGCACGCCGTCACCACCAGCGCGAGGAGATTGAGCACCGTGCTTGCAAGGCGCCACGCTTCTTCTTCCTTGCGATGCGCGAGGTATTCGGAGAACGTCGGAACGAGCGCGCTCACGAGGGCACCGTTGAACACCCCGAACAAAATCGTGGGAACGGTCGCCGCCGCCAGAAAGGTGTCCATCTCCCAACGGGTACCGTAGTACTTCGCGCTGACGACCTCGCGCATGAAACCCAGCATCGTCGAAGCGAACGTCGCACCCATGATAAAAAGCGTCGAAGCCCCGACGGAAAAGCGATGGGGCTGCGAGTGTTTCGATTCGGGAACGATGCGAAGGCGTTGTTTAATGCGCGCCGTCCTTTCGCAGCACGGCGGGCACCGTGCGCGCGATCAGCACCAGATCGCCGAGCGGCGTCCAGGTATCGACGTAATGGTTGTCGAGGTTCATCCACTCTTCAAACGAAACGTCACTGCGCCCGTTGATCTGCCAGAGACACGTCAAGCCCTGGGGAACCGTCAACCGGCGCATCGCGTAGGCGTCGTAGTGCTCGACTTCGGCCGGCAACGCGGGGCGCGGACCGACCAACGACATGTCGCCCAGTACGACGTTCAACAGATTCGGCAACTCGTCGATGCTGGTGCGGCGCAGGAAACGGCCCAGCGGATGCGTCCGCGGGTCGTTTCGAATCTTGAAAACGGGTCCGTCGACTTCGTTGAGGTGCATGAGGTCGTCGCGCATTTTGTGCGCGCCGTTGACCATGGTTCGCAGCTTGAACATCTTGAAGCGACGGCCGTGCATCCCGATGCGGTCTTGGGCGAAGAACGGTGCGCCGCCGGTGGTAAACACGATTCCGGCGGCCGCCACCAACACGATCGGTGCGGCCACGATCGAGAGCACCGACCCGAGGACGAGATCGGTGACTCGTTTGAGAAGAAGCCACGTCTCCGGAACCTCGCGCTCGATCGAGGGGGCAATTGCAACCTGCATGGGGCTATACGACCGGCTCCGCGGCAATGCCGAGGCAGCCCGGCCGGGAGGAACATGAACCATTATCTACGCTACGCAAGAGGTCGAACGTTATATCCATCGTATCGCGGTCGTGCTTCAACCGAACGCTCCACGTAAGCCCGTATCCGGCAGAGTAAGAGTCGCGGGTCCCACTATGCACCTCGACACCTTTCGAGTTCATCGAACGGGCCGGAGCGCCGCTCGATCGCATTGCCGGGTCGATTCGGCGTTCGACGAAAACCCCCCCGTTGCGCCAAATCGCGGGAGCGATGACTGCGGTCATCGTCGCCGAAGGAAATACCGCCGCCTTCACCTCGCTCGAAACTCCGCTCGGCTGGTTGCGGGCCACCGGCCACGATCGCCGGGGACCCTGGCGTAGCTGGGCATTTGCCGATAGGATACCGTAGCCGTCGGCCAAAACCGTTGGCAGACTCACAGGGTCTGCTCGACCGACTCGCTCCGGGGAACATCGTGCGACGTATCTCGCTCTGCGCGGCACTGGCGCCGCTCACGTTCGCGATTGCTTACGCCTCGGCGCAGGCGAATACGATCGTCCGTTTGACCGCGGATCACGTCGCTTTCTATTACGATACCTTTCTGATCGAGGCCGACGGAAACGTCCGGGTGCAAACCAGCGACGGTTTTTCCGCCAGCGGCGATGCCTTCTCGATGGACCTCAAGCTCAATCGCTTCCTCGTCGCCGGGCACGTCACGCTGAGCGCCGGCGGCGAGCAGCGCAGCGGCGCCGCCCTCTCCGACTTTCTCGACTTCAACCGCATCTACTTCG
>JBAUZB010000123.1:0-2948 GCA_049585095.1 Candidatus Tumulicola sp. | reverse complement strand
CGTAGCTGCCGGCGTCGAGCGGCGCCAGCGCGACGAACGCTTCGGAGTTCGGCAACGAGTAGCTCACCACGATTCGCGGAGGATTTGGATTGACCTCGCAGGAGCGCAAGATTCCGGGCGACGGCTCCTCGACCGGCCCCGCCGGTAAGGGCTGACCGGCAACGATTGCAAGCTGCGGTTTCACCCGGTCGAGTGCGAGCACGCCGCCCTCGGGCAGCGCCGTCAGCCGCCAAAAGGTGAAACCCGCCACCTGCAATGTGAACTCCGGCCAGCGCTCGCGACGATCGATCATCACGAGTGTTCCGCCGACGGCGAGGTACAGGATGCCGTCGTAACCCAGCACGAGATCGGTGACGCCGTTGGGCGGCGGCGGCGCATAGATCGGCACCTCGCCGGGGCCACTTCCGCCGGCGAGCACGCGTCCGCTCGACGGATCCCAGCGTGCGTAGTTGTCGAAGGGATCGCGCGCCATCGGAGCGATCTCGACCAGCCGCGCGGCCAGCGCCGAATCCTCAGCCGGCGCCGGCGCGTCGCTAACGCTCAACAACTGCAAGCGGCTGCTTTTCGAACAGTAATACAGCCCCTGCGTCCCCGCACTCAACGGCCAATCGTCGCGCCGGCTCAACATCCAGAACCGCAGTCCGTTTGCGTCCATGCGAGCCTCAGCAGACCTTCGGGACGACCGGAACGGCAACCGAGTCGTCGGTCACCGGTGCGGGAACTAAATCGGGAACGCCGATGTTCGAGCCGTCATTTCCGGCAGCGACGCTGACTTGCAGCAACTCGATCAACTGCCAGTTCTCGACCGCGAGGACCGATTTTCCGGCCGAGTCAACCGGAACTTGCACGTACGCCCCGGTAGAGCTGACCGAATAGAGAATCAGCCCGTTGACTTCCACCACGCCGGGGACTTGGCTCACGATCACTTCCAATTCCAGACTGCGCACGTTGCGTCCGAGCGGCCAGCCCTGCCCGTCGCTGCCGCCCGGCGGAATCGGCCACAGGTAGGTGCGCAGCGCCGTCTCCACCGCGTGCGCGGCCGCGGTCAGACCGTAGCCGCTGCGGACTTCAACCGCGACCGCAACGCCCAGCCCCACGTAGTCGGTCGCGATCACGTACATTTCGGCGGCAACCGGGCGGCGCCAATCCAAATATTGGTACACCGTCTCGAGCAACGGCCGATCGGCGCGCGGGCACGGCGGCAGTACGCCGTCTTTCCCGGGAATTACCATCACCGACACGACGCCGGGAACGTTCGTCGCGCGTGTTTGCGGCTTGAACAGCGGCAGCACTTCGACGCGCGCGACGTTCGCGCCGGGAACCTCCTCGGCGAGCGTTTGGTAATCGCCGGTAGTAACGGCACGATCTTGATGCCGTAACAGTGCGGGAATGCGCTGTTCGGCTTGCGCCAGCGTCTCAGCGTCGGCGCCGCCCGTCGTGGCGATCGGCTGCAGCACCGTGATCTGCCCGACTTGCGCACCGGATGCATCGCGCGCCTGGATCGCCGTCAGCGTTCCGCTCGGAAGATTTCCCGCGCTGCCGCCGCCGGCTCGCATTTGACGCACGCGCACGCGCCGCCCGATGGGCACGATCATCCCTTGCATCTGATTGCCGAACGACACCGTCCCGGCTTCGGGATCGAGCACGTAGACCGGCGTCGGCCCTTGTTGAACGGCGAGATCGTCGACTTGTTGCCACAGTTGATAGCCGAAGCCCGGCATGTCGACTTCGAGCTGGAACGTCACCGGGTCGATCTGTTTCTGATTGAGTTGGAACGTTTGTCCGGCGGTGCCGTCGCTCACGCCGGCCACGATCGAACGAAATGACGTGCGCTGATCGATGGCGACGGCGTTGACGCCGAGCCAGCTGACCGACAGCGCCGACGTGGTCGCCAATCGCACCCAGGCGATGAGCCTGCCGGCGACGTCGGGATCGTCGATGCGCGGCGGTTTCGGACCGACCCCGGCTTGCGCATCGACGCGCACGTCGTTCGACGGCGCGTTGATCAGGTTACTCGACGGAAGGACGAGTCGCACCACGCCGGGTTGCGTGAGGCTTTGCGTCGAGTCGTCGGAAATCGCCAGCGTCGTATATGCCATCGGTGCTCCCGGCGGCGAGGAACTGATCTGCCATGTGGCGTTGACGGCTGCGCGCGGTCCGATGTCGGCGAACGGATCCGGCAAATCGAGCGCCGGTACGAACCCGACGCTGAGCAACTGCTGACCGTATTTTCCGCCGATCGCATCGCGGATCGCAGCGACCAGCACGGGATCGGATTTGGCCGCTAACAGCGCGAGCCACATGCAGCCGCCGACGGTGCCGTTGAGCACGTCGATGCCGCTGGGATCGGCTTGGCCGTTGGCAAAGACCGGCGTCGTTTGATAGCCACTGGGCGTGGCGCTGAGGCCGTAGAGCGTCTTCAGCCCGGTCAGCAACGGGAGCGTCTCGGCGGCGATGCTGGGATCGATCGGCGCCTTGACGTAAGCCTGGGCCGTCAGCGGCAGCAGATTCAGTTCGGCGAGCGTTTCGAACGGGATCGCGCCGGCCAGCGTTGCGCCGGCGACGAGATCTTTCGGAACGCTTACCGATGGATCGAGCGCCAGCGCGATCAGCCCTTGTGCCGCCGCCGCCGGCTGCATCTCCTGGCCTAGCAGTTTGAGAAACGCGATGCGCTGCTTCTCCGGAATGAGATTGGCGCGATAGAGTATCGTATCTGCGAGCCACGCAAACAGTTCGATCAGCGTGCGTCCGGGATCGCCCGGTTGCGGGTTGGTCCACTCCGGCGTGTGCGCCGGAATGTTCGCCAGCATCTCCGCGACGAGGTCGTCGTAGGAACGATCGTCGAGCGCCGGCGGCGTCAGCGGCATCTCTTAGTCCGCCCGCATGTCGACGCCGAGTTGCTGCGCCTGATTGGTGCGCAGGATGCGGTAGTAGATTTGAACGTGGAC
>JBAUZB010000122.1:0-6621 GCA_049585095.1 Candidatus Tumulicola sp. | reverse complement strand
CGGTCAAAGACAACATGTGCCTGGCTGGAACGCGCACCACGTGTGGAAGTAAGATTTTGGAGCACTGGATCGCACCCTACACGGCGACCGCGGTCGCGCGCATGATCGACGCCGGCTGCGTGCCCATCGGGAAGACCAATCTCGACGAGTTCGCCATGGGGAGTTCGTGCGAAAACTCGGCGCTCGGCGTGACCCGCAATCCCTACGACTTGTCGCGGGTGCCCGGCGGTTCGAGCGGCGGATCGGCGGCGGCGGTGGCCGCGCGCGAAGCCGCCATCGGTTTGGGAAGCGATACCGGCGGTTCGATTCGCGAACCGGGTGCGTTCTGCAACGCGATCGGATTCAAGCCGACCTACGGGCGCGTGTCGCGTTACGGGTTGATCGCATTTGCATCGAGCTTGGATCAGATCGGTCCGCTGGCGCGGACGGTGGAAGATGCGGCGCTGGCGTACGACGCGATGAGCGGGTGCGATCCGATGGATGCCACCTCGATCGATCGCCCAGTGGAACCAGCGTCGGCGGCGCTGCGCCAAGACTTGCGCGGACTGCGCATCGGGATCGTACGTGAGTTCGATACCGAAAAACTCGGAGCCGACGTGGACGCGACGTACCGCCGCGCGTTTTCCGAACTCGAAGGATTGGGAGCCGAACTCGTCGAGGTTTCGCTTCCCACAGCGGATTACGGATTGGCGACGTATTACCTGATCGCGCCGGCCGAGTGCTCGTCGAACCTCTCCCGGTTCGACGGCGTTCGCTACGGACTGCGCGTGGATGCCGACGACGTGCAAGCGATGTACGAACGAACGCGCGCCGCGGGCTTCGGTTCCGAAGTGAAACGGCGGATTCTCATCGGGACGCACGCGCTGTCGAGCGGCTACTACGACGCCTACTACGTCCGCGCGCAGAAGGCGCGCACGCTGGCGGCCCGAGATTTCCAGCGGGCGTTTGCGACGTGCGATCTGATTGCGTGTCCGGCAGCCAGTTCGCCGGCATTTACGTTCAACGCCAAGAGCGACCCGTACAGCATGTACATGATGGATTACTACACGATTCCGATGTCGCTGGCTGGATTGCCCGCACTCTCGGTACCGTGCGGCTGGGTCACGCCGGCGGGTGGCGAACGACCGCTTCCATTGGGGCTCCAGTTGTGCGCGCCGCTGTTTGCCGAGCCGCTGCTGCTTGGCGCCGCGCACGCCTACGAGCGCGCGACGATGCATGCGACGCAACACGTACCACTGGTCTTCGAGGCGGCGCCCACGTGACGGCGCACTACGAAGCCGTGATCGGGATCGAATGTCACGTGGAACTGAAGACTGCCACTAAAATGTTTTGCGGCTGCCCTAACGAATTCGGTGGCGAACCGAATACCAAAATCTGCCCGGTGTGTTTGGGGATGCCCGGCGCGCTGCCGGTGCCCAACGCGAAGGCGATCGAACATACGATTCGCGCCGGTCTGGCTTTCGGGGCGGAGATTCCGGCGTTTTCCAAGTTCGATCGCAAGAACTACTTCTATCCGGATATGCCCAAGGATTACCAGATCTCGCAGTACGACATGCCGTTGACGCTCGGCGGCAGCGTCAAATATTGGCTGGAAGACGGCACCATGAAAGTCTGCCGCCTAACGCGCATCCATTTAGAAGAAGATACCGGCAAGTCGACGCACGCAGGCTCGGGCGACGGACGCATTGCCGGCAGCGCGTATTCGCTGATCGATTTCAACCGCGCCGGCGTGCCCCTGATGGAGTGCGTGTCGGAGCCGGAGATTCACAGCGCCGGCGATGCGGTTGCCTATCTCGAAGCGCTGCGCCTGACGTTGCTGCAACTCGGCGTGAGCGATGTCAAGATGGAGGAAGGCTCGCTGCGCTGTGATGCGAACGTTTCGGTTCGCCCGCACGGCAGTGCCGAGTTAGGCACCAAGGCGGAGATCAAGAACATGAATTCGTTCCGCTCGGTGCACCGCGCCATCGAGAGCGAGATCGAGCGTCAGATCGGAGTGCTCGAGTCGGGCGGCCGAATCGTGCAGGAAACGCGTGGCTGGGACGAGGTTCGCGGCGAGACGCATCCGATGCGCAGCAAGGAAGAAGCGCACGACTATCGCTACTTCCCCGATCCGGATTTGGTGCCGCTCGAGCCGGCCGACGGCGCCGTCGAAACGCTGCGGGCCTCGCTGCCGGAACCGCCGTGGCGGCGGTTCGAGCGCTTTACCGCCGAATACGCCCTCAACCCAAAGCAGGCCTCGCAGCTCGTCGGCAACGGTGAGCTGGCGGATTACTTCGATCGGGTCGTGCGGTTGACGAAGCGCCCGCAGCAAGCGACGAATCTGGTGCTCGGCGATCTCTCGCGGCTGGCCAACGAGTCGGGGATCGCGATCGCGCAGTCGCACGCGACGCCGGAGCATCTCGCCGAGCTGATCGAGTTGCTCGAATCCAAAACGATCAACTCCAAGATTGCCAAGGATTTGCTCGAGCGGATGTGGCGTGGCGACGGCTCGCCGAAAGCGCTCGTCGAGACCTTAGGCCTGGCTCAGACGAGCGATCCTTCGGCGATTGAAAAATTCGTCGACGACGCCATTGCCGCGCATCCGAAGGTGGTCGCCGATTATCGCGCCGGCAAGACCAACGTCGCCGGTTTCTTGGTCGGTACGATCATGAAAGCGTCGGGCAGGAAAGCCGATCCGGCGCTGGTGAAGGATATGCTTCTTCGCAAACTCGGGTAAGGCGGCGCAGGCCGACATGCTCGCCGACGAACGGACGCTCGAGGCTCTCGATTTCGCGAGCGTGCGGGAGCGCGTCGTCGCGGCGACGCGAACCCATCGCGGGCGACGTTTGGCATCGAACCTCGTACCCACGACCTATTTTTCGGTGGTTCGGCTCGAACAGATACGCACTAACGCTGCGCGCGATCTGATCGCCGGCGCCGATTTGCACGTTCTTCCGGCGGTCGACACCGCCGAGTTCACGCAAGCGGCGGCGCTCGGGCGCACCCTGGCAGCGGGAGATTTGCGCGCCGTCGGCGAGGCGCTCGCCGCGGCGGCCGCGGCGTATAACGCCGTCCGAGAAAACGCCACGCTGGCGGCCGTCACTGCCGGTTACCGATCGCTGCGCGATCTGCAGCGAGCGATTCTCGACGGTATCGACGAACGCGGCGTGGTGCTCGACCGCGCTTCACCGGCGCTCGGACGCCTTCGGCGCAATCTTGCGCAAGCGCAAATCGACGCGCGCGACCGCGTCGGCGCGATTCTGAAGTCGGCGAAATACGCCCAAGCGATTCAGGACAATCTGGTGACGATTCGCGAGGGCCGGTTCGTGGTGCCGGTGAAGGCCGAATTTTCGGGCGAGTTTCCGGGAATCGTGCACGACACGAGTTCGAGCGGTCAGACGCTGTTCATCGAACCGCTGTCGGCGCTCGACGCCAACAACCGTTTGCGCACGCTGCGCATCGAAGAAGAACGCGAGATCCAGCGTATTCTCGAGGAGTTTTCGCGCCGCGTCGGCGCCGAGGCGGCAGCGATCGAGCGCAACGTCGACATTCTGGCGGCGCTCGATCTGCTGGTGGCGAAAGCCGAAGTCGCGCGGGCGATGGATGCCAGCGCGCCGGAGCTGGACGACGCGCCCGCGATCGTCGTTGTCAACGGTCGCCATCCGCTGTTGGGGAAGCGCGCCGTGCCGCAGTCGCTGCGTCTCGACGACGCGATGCGATTTTTGGTTATCAGCGGTCCGAATATGGGCGGCAAGACGGTGGCGTTGAAGATGGTCGGCCTGTTCGCGGTCATGACGTACTGCGGCATGCAGATTCCGGCGGCTCCCGGCACGTCGATCGGCCGCTTCGAGCGGATCGTGGCGGATATCGGCGACGATCAATCGATCGCCACCAACACCTCGACGTTTTCGGCGCATTTGCAGCGCATGCGCGAGATGCTCGAAAGCGCGAGCGGCAGTACGCTAATTCTCGTCGACGAGATCGGCGGCGGCACCGAGCCGGGCGCCGGCGCGGCCTTGGCCATTTCGATGCTGGAGCGACTACTCGAGCGCGGCGCACGCGGACTGGTTACCACGCACGCGACCGAACTGAAACTCTTCGGCCACGCAACGGCGGGGGTGGCCAACGCGAGCGTGCGCTTCGATCCGGGCAGTTTCACGCCGACGTTCCACCTCGACGTCGGCGCGCCGGGGCAATCGTTGGCGTTTCCGCTCGCACGAACGATCGGGATCGACGACGCGATCGTCGACCGGGCGCAGCAACTGCTCGACAATCGGGAACGCGACTATGAAGCCGCTCTCGCGGAGCTTTCGTTGCGCAATGCCGAACTTCAAAGCGCGCGCGACGCTCTGGAGCGCGAGCATCGTTCGGCAGGCCGGCAAGCGGCGGAGTTGCAAGCCGACCGCGCGGCGCTAGGGGCCGAGCGCCGTGCTTTCGGTGCGAAAGCCGAGGAGCGAATGCAGCAAGCGCTGCGCGATTTCGTACGCGAACTGCAGCGGCGCGCCGCCGAACGAGAATCGCTGCGCCCGAAAGCCAGCGCCTCGCAAGCGGCGCTGCTGGAGCAAACCGTGGAAGCAATGCGGCGCGATCTCGGCATTCGCCCGGAAGAAGCGCCGCCGGGCGACGACGATGCATTTTCACCCGACGACCGGGTGCGCGTGCTGTCGCTGCAACAGGATGCCAGCGTGGTGGAAGACTATGGCGATAGCGTGTTGCTGGCGATCGGCCCGATGAAGACGGTCGTGAAGAAAGCCGATGTGCGGCGGCGCGAGCGCGCCCCGGCGCGCAGCGCGCGTCCTTCGGACGGCGGAAGCGAGGCGCGCATGCAGGCGGCAATGCGCAGCCAAGCCGAACTCGACGTCCGCGGAAAACGCTTCGTCGAGGCCGAGCCGCTGGTGGAGCGCTGGATCGACGCGGCGGTGCTCGCCGGAAACTCGACCTTGCGCCTGATTCACGGAAAAGGCACCGGCATGCTGGGGCGCGGCCTTCAAGAGTATTTGCGCGCCCATCCGGCGGTGACCGGCGTGCGCTATGGAAACGAAGAGGAAGGCTCGGCCGGCGTGACGATTGTGGAGTTGCGCCCATGAAGGTTCCAGCCCGGAGTTCGCACTTTTCCGACGTCGAGTATTTGCTCGACGGCTTCGAACACGTCGAGACCCGCGACGATTTGCGCGCGCGTCTCGCGCTAGGGCGCGCTCTCAATGTAAAGCTCGGGATCGATCCGACGAGCCCGGATCTGCATCTGGGGTTCATGGTGGTGCTCGAGAAGCTGCAGCGCTTCGCCGAGGCAGGACACCGCGTCACCTGGATCATCGGCGATTTTACGGCGCGCATCGGCGATCCGAGCGGCAAGAACGTCACCCGTCCGCAGCTCACGCGCGAAGAAATCGAAGCCAATATGGAAACCTACAGCAGGCAGGCGGCTAAGGTTTTGGACCTCGACCGCATCGCGGTGCGATACAACTCCGAATGGCTCGACAAGCTCGACATCACCGACCTGGTGAAACTGCTGGCAAAGACGACCGTCGCACAAATGCTCGAACGCAACGATTTCCACAACCGCTACGGCTCGGGCACGCCGATATCGTTGCACGAGTTTCTCTATCCGGTCGCTCAAGCGTACGATTCGATTGCCGTCGAGGCAGACGTCGAACTCGGCGGCAGCGATCAACTCTTCAATTTACTGCTGGGGCGCCACTATCAGCGCGAATACGGGCAGCCGCCGCAAATCTGCGCGACCGTGCCGCTGCTGGTCGGCCTCGATGGGCAGAAGAAGATGAGCAAGAGCTTGGGTAACTATGTCGGGATCGACGAGCCGCCGGCGGAGCAGTTCGGTAAGCTGATGAAAATCGGCGACGATCTGATTGCGACGTACGCGCGTCTGGCGGCATTTCGAACCCAAAGCGATTGCGACCGCCTCGCCGCCGAGATCGCGGCTGGGCGCGCCAACGCGATGGACGCGAAGAAGGCGGTGGCCGCGGAGGTCGTCGCGCGCTACCACGGCGCTGCGGCGGCAGTGGCCGCCCGCGAAAACTTCGAGGCGACGGTGCAGCGCAAGGAAATTCCCCGCGGCGAACTTTCCGAGATCGACGCCGGCGACTGCTCGCGCGTGGCGGAGCTGCTGGTGAAAGCCGGATTCGCGCAGAGCCGGCGTGAAGCCGAGCGGCTCATCGCTGGAAGCGGCGTAAAGGTCGACGGCGCCGTCGTGAGCGATCCGCGTGCCGCGTGGACGGCGACGGCGCCGGCGGTGCTTTCGGTCGGCTCGCGCAGGTTCGTTCGGGTCGCGCCGCGCAAAGAGTAGACATGGCGAAACCCGGAGTTACGTACACGGCCGAACCGCCGATCGACGGCAAGCAATTCGTTTGCAAGCGCTGCAAGCGCGCGTATCCGTATCCGCAGGCCGGCGAGCGGCCGATACGGTGCGAGTGCGGCTGGTGGTATTACAACGACGGCGGCGGCATTCGCGAGACCTACCGTCAGCGCATCGAGCCGTACCGTACGCCGCGCGATTTGCGCCGCCTCTTCGCGCGTTCATAACGCGGTTCCATCGCGAGGCAGCGCGACCTAAGACGACGCCAGGCGGTCGATCATCGATTGCATTTCCGAACGCGTAAAAACGTAGCGTTTTTGACAGAACTCACA
>JBAUZB010000121.1:0-15180 GCA_049585095.1 Candidatus Tumulicola sp. | reverse complement strand
GCTCGGCCGCAATCGCAGCCCGGCGGCGATCGCACCGGCGAGGCGGCGCACGTCGGGTTGCGCGTCACAGACCACGACGACCGGCGCACCGCGTTCGCGCACGAACCGGACGACGTCGCCGCGCAGCCCGTCGCCGATCGTTACGCGGTAGCCCAAATCGTCGTTGACGACAATGGACGAACCGTTTAGATCTCGATCTTCTTCTTGTGCAACCACTCGATAATGTGATCGACAGCTTGCGAGGTGGTCAGGTGATCGCCCTCGACGACGTGGTCGGCGTGCGCGTACTGCGGCAAGCGTTTGGCATAAATCTCTTTTATTTTCGCCAGCGACGGCGTCGGGCCGAGCAGCGGACGCACCCACCGGCTACGCCGCAGCCGTTCCAGCGCTTGCTCGGGAGAAACCTTGATGAACACGCGATAGGCGCGTTTCTTGAGCAGTTTCTGGTTTTCGTCGCTGGTCAGCGCGCCGCCGCCGAGGGCCACGACGCCGGGTTCCCCGTCTTCGAGCACGTGCTCCAACGCGGCGCATTCGTAGCGCCGGAACGCCGCCTCGCCTTCGTTGTAAAAGATATCCGAAACCGCGCCGTGTTCCCGCACCACCAAGTCGTCGGTATCGAAGAACGCTCGCTTGAGCCGGCGCGCGAGACGTTTTCCGATGGTGGATTTTCCCGAGGCCATGAACCCGACCAACGCGATGTGACGCCTCATACGTTCTCCACCTCGCTTCCTTGAAATAAGGTTGCGGCGGCATCGCTGCTGCGGCGCAGATTGTCGAGCGTCTCTTCCATCGAATCGCCGCCGTACTTCTCCAGGACCGGCGCCATCAGCGCCAGACGCACCATCGCTTCGCCGACGATCGCCGCGGCGGGAACGACGCACACGTCGCTGCGTACGACGGTGGCCGGCGCGTCGGTGCCGGCGTGAAGGTTCACCGAAGGCAACGCTTTGGCCAGCGTCGGAATCGGTTTGACCGAAACGCGCACGACGATCGGCTGCCCGTTACTCATGCCGCCCTCGATGCCGCCGGCGCGGTTGCTGCGGCGCACCACCGAGCCGTCATCGAGCCCGAAGGTATCGTGCGCCTGCGAACCGGGTTTGCCGGCGACGCCGGCGCCGAGCCCGATCTCGACCGCTTTGACCGTTTGCATCCCCATCAGCGCGCCCGCGAGGATCCCATCGAGCCGCTGCGCCGGCTGCCGGTTGCTGCCGATTCCGACCGGCAGGCCGTCGACCCGCACGACGAACTGACCGCCCAGCGTGTCGCCGGCCGCCTTGGCCGCATCGATCGCGGCGATCATGTGCTGCGAGGTCTCGGCGTCGGGATTGCGCAAGTCGGAGGCCTCGACGTCGTCTTGATTCCAATCGTCGAACTCCGGAGACTCGACGCCGCCGATGCGCTGCACGTAGCTGCGCGTCGTGATTCCGAGCGCGTGTAAGAACTGCGCGCAAATAGCGGCGAGGCAGACGCGCATCGCCGTTTCGCGCGCGCTGGCGCGCTCCAGCACGTTGCGCAGGTCGCGCTGGCGGTATTTGAGCGCACCGGCGAAATCGGCGTGCCCGGGACGCGGATTGGTCAACGGATCGCCGGCGCCCGCGATCGGATCCATCAAGGTGCGAACTCTCGGCGTCGCATAGTCGCGGTTGCGCACCACGACGGCAATCGGCGAGCCGAGCGTTTCGCTGCCGCGCACGCCGGCAAAGAATTCCACCACGTCGCGTTCGATCTTCATGCGCGCCCCGCGGCCGTAGCCGCCTTGGCGCCGCGCCAGCGTGTCGTCGATCGCGGCAACGTCGAGTTTCAGATGGGCGGGAATCCCGTCGAGAATCCCGACCAGCGCCGGGCCGTGCGATTCGCCCGCGGTAAGATAGCGAAACATCCGGCGCAGGCCTTTCGGCGCCAGGCCGCGCCGCCACCCCTGCCGCCCGGATCGCGGCCCCCAGACGAGCGCGATTGGCAAGCGCCCGCTGCGGGTACTGACTGCTGCATGACACATCCCCAGCCGTTGCACGGCGTTCGCGTGGCGATTCTGGTCGACGACGGCTTCGAACAAGTGGAAATGACCAAACCGCGGGAAGCACTCGATAAAGCAGGCGCCAAGACGGCCCTGGTTTCACCCCAGCGGACGCACGTGCAGGGTTGGAATCACGACGAAAAGGGCGACCGCTTCCGCGTCGACGTGACGATTGCGAACGCCAATCCGCTCGACTTCGACGCATTGCTCGTTCCGGGCGGCGTCCGCAGCCCCGACACGCTGCGAGTCGACAACAAAGCAATGCTCTTCGTCCACGCGATGGAAATGGCCAAGAAGCCGATCGCGACCATCTGCCACGGCCCGTGGGTGCTGATCGAAACCGACTACCTGCGCGGCAAGCGCGTCACGTCGTGGCCCTCGCTGCGCTCCGACATCCTCAATGCCGGCGGCGATTGGGTCGACGAAACCGTCGTGCGCGACGAGCTGTTGGTCACCAGCCGCAAGCCGGCCGACATTCCGCATTTCAACAAGGCGATGATCGCACTGTTCGGTCAACGCCCCGGAGACGCTGCCGGATAGATCACGTGCGGCGTGATGAGGAAGACGATCTCGTCGCGCTCGTGCGCGCTTTGCTTGTTTTGGAAGAGCTTGCCGATCACCGGGGTCAAGCGGGATCGCCTGCGAGGCTGGACGGTGCGTTACATCCTCCAATATACGTCACCGTTCCCATTTCTTGCGGGATTGCCGTTCGAGGCCCGTGGCGTCGGTATCAGCTCCCAGTTTTCCCTGGTTTCCAGATAGGAATGCGTTCGTCGGGCCCAACGCTCTCGCGAGAACATGTCAACAGGTTCGGGATGTCCCGAGCGATTCTCATGCGATAGACGCGCCCTAACTCCGCAGGCGGGAATTCGGTGCCCTTCAAGAGCGCAACAAATACGTCATTGGGATGGCGGTCCCAGCAGACTTCGAAGGCTTCGGCCGAGGCAGCGTGAACCTCCATAAAGGCATATTCGAACTGTGAGACTGCCTGGACTAGTGGGTCCGCATGCATGCGCAGCGACCTCAGGAAATCGCGGCTTAGCTCCTCGACGAAACTTGAGGTTGCGTTAGCGTTAAAGTAGCTAGTGACAGTTGCGTCCAACACACCAAGCCGTTTCAATAGGCGCGCGGTGAAGCGACACTGAGCCTCAAGCTGCATAGTGCGCCACCAGAGCGCAATCTCGCGAACTATCGCAAGCTCACGCGAGCAAGCTACCTCGCGCAGATAAGCATCGTCTGGGATTGCGCCGCGGTTCTTAACGAGGTCGAGGAGTCCCCGTTGCCGTAGTTCGAGTTGCGTCATCGCCTTATTGCTCGCCGAATGCGCGAGAGCTCAGCGCAAATGGTATCGTGCCCGAGGAACGCTATGGCTTCCTTAAGAAACTCATATGTCACTACGCGAAGGTTCGGTGCACGTTTGATAATGTCGATCGCAAGCGCCAGGGTGCTATCGCATACGGCACGCGAGTGGATATCCAGCTGAAATCCGTTGTGCCGAACACCTCCCGCTATGTGAAGTTCACGCACCGGTGCGAGATCCAGCTCGTCGAGAAAGGTGTCAATGTCGAGACGTTGATTATAAGCGTCGCATTCGAGGTTGTACGCATCGAGGACTAGCCCACAGCCAGTTCGTGCTGTGATCGCGTTGAGAAAGCCGGCCGGCGTGAACTGTCCGGGCATCTCGGGCAGTAAACTTATTACGTGCTCGAGCAAGAACGGTACTTGGTAGCGTTGTTGTATATCGTCTACGCGCGTGCAGACGAGTTGCAGCGCTTCTTCGTTGCGAGGCAGCGGAAGCATCGTGCCGACGTTCTCGCCGGCCACCATGCTGCATGCCAAGTGCTCGCTGTGCCACTCGAGTTTGAAGCGTGAAAAGAGCTCATCAAGAAGGCGCAAGTAGGTGTCGTCCCAGCGATCGAACGACCCAATTGAAAGGCCAACGCCGTGTGCAATCAGATTTACCTGCGGTAGCACCGCAGCGTACTCGTCAAGTACCTCGGGACGTAGTCGCGCCCGTTTAGCCTCTGAGCGTGCGATGGCATCAGGAGAGATCTCAATAGTGTCGACGAGGGGGACGATCCGCTCCAGAAGGACGGGGTCGTCGCCCTCATACGTGGCGGCCAATGCCAGTTGCGAGTGCAGATCAGAGTCGGCGCCTGCGATGGCCACCGCTACCTCCGCTTAACTCACCAAGGGGGTGGCCCTGGATTTGAGGCGGATTTTACACCGGGGAGCTTCGTGATTTGCTGGACCTCCACGGGGTCGCCGGTAAGCCGAAGATCGACACCCATTATCCCACACGTCCGGCAGCCGGTCATTCCAGCTACCTCAGCGATGATGTGGTGGAGGTTATCCAGCGTCACATTTTCAGTGACGCGAATTTGTACAGACCCTCTGAAATTTGATTGTTCTGCCATCTCTTCTCCTAACCGCGTCAGCCCTTATTGCCGGTGACGAGCGAGAACCCGGGGAGTCGACGAACTTTCCTTGCTACACTCCAGGTATCAGTGAACCACGTCTATCAGATAGGCGCTCACCAGGGATTCGGGCCCGGATTTACGGCGGATTTTACACCAGGGAGCTTCGTGATTTGCTGGACCTCCATGGGGTCACCGGTAAGCCGAAGATCGACACCCATTATCCCACACGTGCGGCAGCCGGTCATTCCAGCTACTTCAGCGATGATGTTGTGAAGATTATCCAGCGTCACATTTTCAGTGACACGAATTTGTACAGACCCTCTGAAATTTGATTGCTCTGCCATCTCTTCTCCTAACCGCGTTAGCCCTTATTACCGGTGACGAGCGAGAGCTCGGGGAATCGGCGAACTTTCCTCGCCACACTCCGGGTGCATCAGTGAACCGCGCGCTAGCAGTTAGGCGCGCCACGGATTCGCGCTCGAATTTATGGCGGATTTTACACCAGGGGCTTCGCGATTTGCTTGGACCCCAACGGGGTCGCCGGTGAGCCCAAGATCGACACCCATTATCCCACACGTCCCGCAGCCGGTTATTCCCGACTACATGATTATCGTGCGCTTTCCGCTTTAGCCCGTCAACATGCAAGTAGCCGCTTGATAGTTTGCTGCCACCGGGCGATCAAATGGGCCATCCATTGAACGGTTGAAAATACGCGCGCCCTCGGAGACCGGAAAAGAGTATGAGGTAAAAGCCTTTAATGATGCAGGAGTAGCGAGCCACATCGGCTCCAGCCGTTCTTGTGGTCAGCTCCCGAACCGCATCGACCTCCATCGTCAGTCGTGCGATCGCGGCGATCCTTGCATGGGTCTCGACCTCGAGTTGCTTGAGCCGCGTCAGATCGCCGGCTTCGAAGCCGGCATACTTATCGCGCCACTGCCGGACGTATTCGCGTGAATGCCGTGCTGCCGCGTGTAAACGGACGGCGTAGAACGGCAACGTATGGTAAACTTGACGGCATTCGTATCGCTCGTCGTTTTTTTTTCTGATTGCAAACGTCGCCGCTGGTACCGGACTTGGCGTACAGAAGTGGCCAAACGAAAACGCCATCGTTCTCGCGATGGTGCCGGCGGTCGGAATCCGCGATTTATAAAACGCCATGAGGTTCAAATCATCGCCGGTCTTGCATTGGCAGTCTTAGTGGTCGGTTACACTTTCATCTACTATCCCGCCCTGCAGTAAGGATGACGCGCAGCTTGCGTGCCGCTATCTGGCCGGCGGCGCTACGCCGGGGTAGATCACGTGCGGCGTGATGAGGAAGACGATCTCGTCGCGCTCGTGCGCGCTTTGCTTGTTTTGGAAGAGCTTGCCGATCACCGGGATATCGGAAATCCAAGGAACTCTTGAAATCGTTTCGTTGCTGGTGTCTCGCATCAGACCGCCCAGCACAATTGTCTGATTATCTTCAACCCGTAGCGTGGAATCGATTTTTCGATTGGCCACGATCGGGTAGCCGGTCGGTGTGAATCCGACCAGTTCGCTGTAGTCTGGATGCAGCTCAGCGGTTACGCTTCCGTCGGAACCGATCGTCGGCGTAAGCCGAAGGTGCACGCCGATATCGACGTACTGCACGTTCTGCCCACCGAACACCGACGTGCTGTAGACGATCGGATACGTCTCGCCGATGCTAAGATCGGCCTCCTTATTGTTCACCGTCACGAGCTTTGGCGTCGCCAGGATCGAGGCGCGCCCTTTGCTGACCATCGTGTTGAGCGTGACGTAGACTGGAACGGTGCCGCTGACGAAATTATAGGCGGCCGCACCGGGCAACGGCTGGCCCTGCAGGTCGAAGCCGCCGAACTCCAAGCCGAAATTACTTGCCTCGTTGATCGGCGTCACGTCGGCGACTTTGACCTCGAACATCACTTGTGTGCTCGGCAGGTCCACGCTGCCGATGAAACTCCGTGCCGCCGCTTGCACCCGCTTGGAACCGGTTACGAGCACCGCGTTCTGCTCGTCGTCGGCAATGATCGCACCTTCGGTGACCACCGACTTGAGCTTGGTCACCACCGGGTCCGGCCGCAGATAGCGCAGACGGTACGACACGGTGACGATGGCGGTCGCGGCATCACCATCCGGCGCCGAGTCGAGCATCGCGATCAACTTGCGCGCCCGCGCGATTGTATCGGCGTCGCCGCCCACCATGACGGTTCCGGTCCGCTTGTCCGGATCGATGACGGTGCCCGCCGGCAGCGCGTCGGCGAGTTCTCGTGCGACGTCGTCGGGTTGTGCGTGGCGCAGCGGCAGCACCGTCCCGGCGCCGCGGCGACTCATCGCTTCGGCCGTCCCAACGACCAGGATGCCGCTTTCCGAATGAATCTGGAGTGCGTGCGCGGCAGCTATTGCGCGGAGCGCGTCGGTGAACGTTACCGCGTGCAGATGGACCGTAATTCGCTCCGGCTTCACCGAGCCGTCGGTCAGCACGTTCACGCCCGATTCCGCGGCCAGCAACGCGATGACGTCGCTGATATCAGCGTCGCGAACATCGATGCTGAGAAGATTTCGCCCGTCGTTTGCGAGTGCGGGGTTCGCCAGCAACGCGCACGTCAACGCGACGAACGCTAATTTTCGCATCATGGCAGCATCCCCGCAAACCGCAGATGCTCGCCGTCCTGCAACACGATGCCGTCCGTTCGGATTGCGGCAACGCTGGAACCGAGCAGCGGCGATCCCAGCCCGACCAACATCGAGCGGCCGCCTACGTCGATGAGCGCCTTGGGCGTCGCTCCCAAGATCACGGCTCGCAGCGCCGGCGCCTTTGCGGACAGCGCGGCAGGTACTTGGTCGACGGCCGCTAGATTCGGCGGAAGCACGATGCCGGCATCCTCGGCGACGACCCCGTCGGGACCGCCTTGAGTGTCGCGACTCGGCATGAAGGGATCGCGCCGTATCTGGAGCTGAGGAAATTTCAACTGTTGCGGGACGGTGGACGGCTCGTGGACGCGCGCCGGCGCATCGTCTTCGGCCGGAATGCCGGCCGGGCAACACCAGACCGCCAGCAGCGGCACCGCAACGCATGCAAGCAACGGCATTGCGAGTCGGCGCTTAACCGGGCGCGACACGGGCATCGTCTCTCTCCTTCATGATGGCTTCCGGGCGGCGATAGATCGTCGCATGGATCGTAGCCGCCACTTCGGGAGCGCCGAACTCGTCCGGTGCCGCCGCCAGCTCCGCATCGGAAAGCTCGATTAAAACATCGCCCTTGGAAAGGTCGGCGATCGCCTCGAGCACGTTGCGATAGGTTCCGCGCAGCGCGATCGTCACGTTTTCCAATCCGGTCGCTCGCATCGAACCCTCGGACTCATCCGGCGCCAACCCGGTCACGACGACGTGATTGCGCTGGGCCTCTCGCTGCAAAAGGCCGAGCATGCGCAGCGCGGAGCTACCCGGGCCGCGTTGTCTCCCGAGATGCGTCACGTCGCGCGCGACGCGTTCGCGTGCAGCGATCAAACCAGCCGAGTTCGCGAGCATTCGCTCGTTGTGATTAGCAAGACGATACAGATCGTGGGTGCGCGATTCGAGCGCTTGCAACCGGCGCTCGCGCGGCGCAACGATGCCGGAGTAACCGGCAAGCGCAAACGTCGCCGCCAACATCCATCCGATTTGCCGTTGCAAGCGTATCGAACGCACGACGGTCATCGCGCCGAATCCGCCCGGAGCTCGAACGCAAGCGTTCCCGAGCGGCCGGCGTCTTGGCGCGACAGGAGAAAACCGCCTCGCGGTTGCGTGAGCGCGCGGTCGGTCACCAGATTCGCGAGCGTCCGCTCGACCGCCGCAAGGTCGAGCGCCAGTCCCTTCAGCCCGTAGTCTCGCTGACCGGCCGTCAACGACTTTACCCAGGCGCGTTGCGGAAAGGCGTTGCCTACGTGCGCGATCCGCGCCGCGATCTTCGTGCCCGACAGCCGGATGTCGCGAAGCCGGCGATCACGTACGATCAAGGCGTCCAATTGCTGCCACGCGAGCCGCTCGTCGGCCAAAGCGTCACGACTCGCTTCGAATCGCTGCTCGGCGCGTCGTTCGACGATCGCCGCCGAGCGAATTCGCAACGACTCGATCGTGCCGGTTAGGGCGAAAGCAACGAAAATGGCTGCCGACACGGCGGTCACCGCGTACAGTTGGCGCGGCAAGCGCAGCGATAGGAGCCGCTCGACCGCGTGCGGGCGAGCGTCGTGCAAAAAATCGAAACGCGTCATCCGGAGCGGCTCCAGACTGCGAGACTCGCCGCCAACGCCCAGTCCTGCGCTGCCGCTCGAATCACGTCGTCGGGATAGCCTCCACCGCGCAAGAGATCGCTCACCGTCATCTCCAGCGTCGCACCGCTGGCGGTTGCGACGGCCTCTGCCAGCCCGGTCAGGCGCGACCCATTGCCGGCTGCGGCAATTCGGCGCAAGCCGGGAAGCTTTTCGCGCGCCCTTTTCAACGCGGCGTCGAGCGCCGACGTGAATTCCAGGCGCGCGCTTTCGCCGGCGCCGGCAGTCCCGAAGAGGCGTTTTCGCTTTTCCGCCGCGACCGCGTCGATCGAGAGGTCTGCGGCAATCGCCCGCGTTATTGCAATACCTCCGCCGGAAAGCCTCAGCGAGATCGGGCCCGCGGGGGTAAACGCGTGGAGCGCCGCCTGCCGGTATCCCACGTCGAGCACCGCATCGCACAACGGAAAAGCGCGGCGTAATGCACACGCATCGTGATCCATGCCGACGGGACGCAAGCCCGATTGTTTCGCACAGTCGATGCGCGAACGAATCGCCGCTTCGCGCGCGGCGCCAACCGCATAGACGTGTTCTTCGCGTTGCACCGGATGGACGCGCACCGTGGATGCGATTGCCTTCGTGTCCCAACCGGCGAATCGCTCGGCTTCGAAGCGTGCCGCCAGCCGCCGCTCGTTCCCGCCCATCGGCGGAAAGCGAACCCAACGCAGCGACGCCGCGTCGGCCCCGATCGAGAGCACGCAGCGGCGTTCGCGCGTGCCGATCTCACGATGCAAATCTTCGACGATCGCGGCCACGAGTTCGGGCTCCGAAATGGTATCGGGCGTAACGGCGTCCTGAGGAAGGTCGCGCACAGCAATCGCCGCGAGACGGGCTTCGCCGGATCGGGCTTGCACCGCCTGAGCTAAACGAACGCGCGAAGAGCCCAAGTCGAGTCCGAGCGGAAGCCGTGCGAGCGCGCTCACGCGAGCCTCAATGTTGCATACGCGGCACCGGCTACGAGAAACGGCGCGAAAGGGATGCGCGCACGGCGATGGACCCGCCCGAAACAGAGTAACGTCGCGGCCCAGCTTCCGCCACAGATGGCGGCGAACCACAATGCCGCGAATGTACCGGCGGTTCCCAAGCCGAAGCCGATGGTGGCCGCAAGTTTCACGTCGCCGAGCCCAACGCCACGCCCGCGACTGCAAACGTATGGAATCAGCAGCAGAGCCGCTGCCGCGGCCGCACCGCCCGAGGCCTGCAAGAATCCGCCGTCGACCATCGTCAACGTAAGCAACACGAGTGCCGTCGCCAGCAGAACACGGTCGAACACGTAGCCCGTCTGCACGTCCGTCGCCGCGCTCACGGCGGCACAGGCCAGCACGACCGGCGTCGTTGGCGCGCCGGGCGACGACACCCATGCTGAAACACCGATTGCGACGGCACCCGCGAGAGCCGACGACCAGGTCAGCGGCGTGACGTGAAGAGCGTACGCTCGTGCCCGCTCCAACGCAATCGCTCCCAAGAATAGGAGCATGCATGCCGCGTGTGCGCCGGCCAGTGCCGCAATCATGGCGACGCCGCTGCCCGGGCGAGCGCGTGTTTTGCCGCCGGGAAGTCCGGCGAAAGCAGTAAAGCCGCTCGCCAAAAATAACTCGCGCGGCGTGGCTGACCGATCGCTTGGGCCGCATAGCCGGCAAAGGTCAGTGCTCGCGCGTCATGCGTCGCGCGGCCGACGATTGCAAAGTCGCCGAGTGCCTCGGACTGACGCCCGGTGACGCGACACGCCATCGCACGGTCCAAACGAACCACGTTATCGTCCGGCTTCCACTCGAGATAACGCGTCGCGGAAACGATGCCGTCATCCAGCGCCCTTCGATCGCGCAACGTCATTGCCACAAACAGCAGACGATCGACGGCGACGCTGTCGCGCGGATCGATCCAAATGGCGCGGCGATAGTATCGCAGCGATGCCGCCGGCCGCGCGCGAAATAGGCACTCGTCACCGCGCACGACCAACGCATCCGCGAGTTGGCCGCGCAACAAAACGGCCGAGATGGCAACGCCGCCGAGCGCCGGCGCGAGTCGCCGCAGCATCCGCCGTAAAGTCACGCAAGCAGCGCGTAGTAGCTTCCCAACGCGAAGGTGAGGCCGCCGGCCACCGTCGCAACCGCAAACTCGGGAACGCGTGCAACGCCGAACCTGGCGGTGACCGCGGGTGCGACCGCGACCGCCGCGAGTGGCGCCGCATGCCCTAATGCAAAGGCTGCGGGCACCGCAACGCCCGCCACCCAAGACCCCGTCGTGAAACCGGCGGTCGCCGCCGCGGCCGCCAGCGGCGCGCAACACGGGGAACCGACCGCGCCCAGCGTTGCCCCCGCCAAGAATGCGGCAGCGCACGAGCTTCCGGCTCGGGGACACCGCGGCGCACAATCGTGCGCGCGGACTACGGTCGCGATTCCGGCAACCACGAAAACCGCGCCCAAGAGCCCGTACAGGAACTCCGAGTGCGCGCTCAACTGCGCGATCGCACCGGCAGTCGACGCGATTAGAAGGTAGCTGGCACACACTCCACCCGCGAACGCACCCACGCGCCGCCATCGGCGCGATCCGGACACTCCCGTAACCAGACTCGCGGCGGCCAGAAAGCGCGGCGCCACGCAGGGACCGGCGCTGGTTGCCAGCCCGGCCCCACACGCCGCAAGAACCGCCCACCCCACGGTCATTTGTTGGTTGCGGCAAAGCCGCCCGACGACGAGTATTCGATGTGCGTGAATTTCGTATTCGGTGAGATGTTCTGCAGCGTCCCGGGATCGTGTGTTCCCGGGCAGACGATGGTGTAGGCCGCCGACCCGGTATCTCCATCGGTCACCGTAAAGGTGTAGAACGCTCCCGGGCCGGCGGCGGGATCCACCGGCGTCTGTTTGAGATACGGCGCAAGCTCGGCATTGTTCGAATCGACCGTACCACTCGTCGGGTAATGATCGTTGTCGGTTTGAAACAACTCGAGCGCGGTAGCGATCTCTTTTAGATTCGATTCACACGCGGACGTCTGTCCCTGCGCTCGCGCGCGTACGAAGTTCGGAACCAAGATGCTTGCCAAGATCGCGATGATCGCCACGACGATCATCATTTCGATCAACGTAAATCCTCGTTGACCATCGCGATCGCCGATTACGTACGGCCGCATTTTCGACGTCGATGATGTCATGCATGCTTTAGTTCCCGAGCCCGCTTGTGCCAGAGACGTTGGCGCCGTGAGTTCGTAGACGCGCCATCGCCATGCGGTGCAGACGTGTGAGATGGCGGCGCGAATAACCGAGGCGTTTGGCTAGATCGACGACGGTCGTACCTTCGATGTGAATCGAACGCACGATCTGCATTTCGAGCGGCGGAAGCAGAGACAGCATGCGTTCCAACGTTATCTTGTCGAGCACCGACTCGAACGTTCGCGACGCCTGGTTCCACGTCGAAGCCGGAAGCAAATCGAACGAGACGACGCGCCCGCTGGCGCGATACTCGCGGACGTCGCGCTGTTCTGCCGGCGTCGCATTGATGTAGCGCGCGACGTCGCCTTCGCGTGGCTCCTTTCCAAGGAGCGGCCATAGCTCGCGCTCGGCGGCGATCCATCGCCGCTCGAGATCGCGGATGCGGCGCGGCGCACGCAGAATGCGTTCGCCGTCGCGCACGTAGTGCATGAGTTCGCCGAGTACCAAGAGCCAAGCGTACGCTTCGAATGGCGTCTCTTGCGTGCGATCGTACCGATCGACCGCTTTGATCAGGCCGATGGCGGCGACTTGTTCCAGGTCGGCCCGATCCAGCGACGGCCGCAAGAACCGTCGGGCCGCCCGGCGGCACAAGTAGCGGTGCTCGGCAATGACGAGATCTCGGTCTTCCGGCCGGCGGTACCGAGTCCAGAGTTCTATCGTGGAAAGTGATTCATTCATTGTATGTTTCCGATCATTGAGTAGAGTGGGAGGATGATGGATGCAACGATCGTCCCTATGGCCGCGCCCAGGGCACAAATGAGAACCGGTTCCAGCACGCTGGTAAGCGCACCGAGAGTAGTTTCGACGTCCAGTTCGTAGTAATTGGCGAGTTTCAAGAGCATCGCATCGACGCTGCCGCTTTCCTCGCCGGCTCGCAGCAATTGCAAAAACGTCGCGTCGAATAGCGCGCTGGCTTCGAAGGGCGACACCAGCGTCTCGCCGCGTCGTAGCGCGTCGACGATACGCCGAAGCCCGTCGCGGTACACAAATCCTTCGACCACCTGGGCCGACGCTTCGAGCGCCGCTACGATATCGACGCCGGCATGCAAGAGCGATCCGAGCGTCCGCGCAAAGCGCGCGACCGTCGACTTTACGGCGATCGCGCCTATGATGGGAACGCGAAAGCGCGCGCGATCGACCGCCGCCGCCCACGGCGAATCCGACGCTTTGTAACGCCCGGCAACGGTCAGAGTCAAAAGCGCGACGGACCCGGCGCACGCCCACGACCAAGGTTGCTGCAGCACCTCGCCGGCCCGGATCAACAGCCGCGTGCCGAGCGGCAACGGCAGATGCATCTCGGCGAACATCGTCGCGAACGCCGGCATGGTGTTCGCGATGAGAAAGAGCAAAAGACCCCCGGCTGCGATGCTGACGACGCAAGGATAGGCGAGCGCCGCAGCCACTCGCCGGCGCAAGCCGCGATCGCGTTCCTCGAGGTCTGCAAGCGCGCGCAACGCTTCGTCGAGCGACCCGCCGATTTCGCCGGCCTTGATCATCGCCGCCGCAACGCGGGAGAAATCCTTCGGATGCCGCTCGAGCGCCGTGGAAAGCGCCGAGCCGCTTTCGACGTCGGCTGCGACCGATTCCAGCGCCTCCGAGAAAGCTCCGTTGGCGCTCTGACGGATCAGCGTTTCGAGCGCTCGGCGAACCGGCACGCCGGCCCCGACGAGCGCGGCGAAGGAGCGGAAAAACGCGGCCCGCGCATTGCCGTTGCGGCGAATCGCAAGCCGCAACGAGGTCCACGCACCGCGAACCGTCGCGACGGTTTCCAGGGTCGTGACGAAAACCGCGCGGCTCCGCAAGTGACCCGCGGCCGCATCGCGTGAGTCGGCCTCGATCGACCCCCGCAGCAGCTTGCCGTCGGGCGCACGGCCCGCGTAGTAGAACACCATACGGTTACGCGACCGTCCGGCAAGCATCGTAGCCGCCGAAGCGTTGCCCCTCGGCAACGTCGATTTCACCGTCCGCTACCAGTTCGGCTGCGTGCTGCTCCAGCGTCTGCATCCCAAACCGCCTCCCGGTCGCCATGACGTTCTTGAGATGATGCGACTTGGAGTCGCGAACTAAATTCCGGACCGCATCCGTGGCGACGAGCACTTCGACCACGGCGCGGCGGCCGTGTCCGGCTGCCCGCCGAACCAAGTGTTGACACGCCACCGCAATCAGAACTTGCGCCAGTTGCGCGCGAACCTGAGCTCGGGCCGATCCCGAAAAGCTATCGACGATTCGGTCAACGGTTTGCGCCGCGTTCCCGGTATGCAACGTCGTTATCACCAGGTGGCCGGTTTCGGCCGCGGTAAGGGCGGCTGCCATCGTTTCGGCGTCGCGCAACTCACCGACCACGATGACGTCGGGGTCCGCCCGCAACGCGCCGCACAACGCGGCGGCGAGATTCGGCGTATTGCGCCCGATCTCGCGCTGCGTAACGATCGAACGCCGGCTCTCATGATAGTATTCGATCGGATCCTCGATGGTGAGGATGCGCCGCGCCGAATCGGCGTTGATACGCTCGACCAACGCCGCCATGGTGCTCGTCTTCCCGCTGCCCGTCGGCCCCGCCAGCATAACGATTCCGTGCTTGCTTTCGGCAAACGACGCCAGCACCGGCGGCAGGTTGAGCGCTTGCAGCGAGGGGATCGCACGATCCAGAAGGCGGATGGCAATCGTCAAGTCCCGCTGACTGGTATAGACGTGAACCCGCATCCGGCCGTAATCCGGATCGGCGTGAACGGTCGTTACGTCACCGGCGATTTCGAGACGCGACGACTCTTCCGCGCTGAGAACGGTACCGGCAATGTCGCGAACGTCGGCAGCCGTCAATGCCGTTTCGGACATTCGCTCCAAGTCGCCGTCGAGGCGCAGCACCGGCGGTAGCCCGGCGCCGAGGTGCAGATCCGACGCGTTGCGCGCGCGCGCCGCCGCGATCGAGTCAACGAAACGAATCGAGGCTGGAGGTCGCAAGCTTTACGCCGCCCCACCCAAGACGCGCGCGGCTTCTTCGACGCTGCAGTCGCCACCGAGGATCAGTCGCCGCGCGTCCGTTACCAAAGGTTCGTAACCCGAGCGCCGAGCGGCCTCGTAAACGACGTCCGGTGGTGCGGTCGATTCGATCGCGTGGCGCAGCTCCGGCGTCATCACGCTGATTTCGAAAACGCCGCAGCGGCCGTGGTAACCGCTACCGTCGCAGGCGCCACAGCCGACACCCTCGGCGACCGGCGCATCCGGTGCCAGCC
>JBAUZB010000120.1:0-4285 GCA_049585095.1 Candidatus Tumulicola sp. | reverse complement strand
GTACGCCGGCGTGCCGCGCGCGATGCCACCCGTCGTCGCGTGCATGGCGACGAGCGCGCCTCGCGCATCGATCGAGAGCACTTCGCCGCTAACGGATTCCCGTGCAAGCTCCATCGTGACGCCGTCTCCAACGCGAACCCCTGGAACGCTCGCGCGTACCATTCCCCCGAACGCCTCGAGCACGACGCCGCGCGCGATCAGGGCGTCACGCTCTGCACGGGGCGATCGAGCACGTGTTCGAGGCGCGCGCCCAGGCTGGCGTCGATCGTTCCCGCCCGCACGTCGATCACCACGTCGCCGCGGCGCAAACCCGCGTCGGCGACGACCGGAAGTTCGAGACCCTCGAGCGCACCGGTCTCTTCGGGGTGTGCACGCAGCCGAAGGGGAGCGGTCGCCGCGTAGCGCCGGAGCGCGGCCGCCGCTATCGAAGCAACGTCGGCCGGTGCGAGCGCCAGCTCGCGCGCGAGAACGTCGCACGCAATGTCGCGCAACAATTCGTCGACGGCGGCCTCGAGCGCATCACCGAGTGCAGCATAAAAGCGCCGTGCCGCCGCCAGCACATCGGCGATCGCCGCACTGCTTCCACCGGCGGGCTCTTCGTCAGAACTTTCCATCTCGGCCGGCGGTGGGCTCTCCGCGCTTTCGCCGGCCGGCGACGGCGCCGCAGCCTGTCGAAAAAATCGCTCCAGCGCTACGAAGCCGTCAGGCATGACGCCGCAGCAGTTCCTGCGCATCGGCAAGCAACGGGGAATGCGGACGTTGCATCCGCTTCACGATCGCTTCGCGTTCGTGTGCGGGATACAAATCCAGCACGGCCGCCGCGGTGGCGGCCGGAAGCGCGCTGATGATCGCCGCCGCTGCGTGCGGCGGTTCGTGCGCGAGGGCGGTGCGCACGCGGGTGGGAGCGAATCCGGCAACGGCCTTCGACGTGCGATTGACCGACGCGCGCTCGATCATCGCCGCGAAAAGCGCCGATAACGGCGGCATGCCGACGCGGACTGCTGCGAGTATGCCGAACACGGTAACCAGAACCGGCGCCAGCGGTACCAGCGCCCCGTACAACAGCCACCATACGTCTTTGCGAGCAGCCCGCTCGCGGTGAAAGTTCACCGCCTGCACTACCAGTGAATCACCGCGCGCCGCATCGTAGCCGACGGTCGCGGCCGCAAGTTCCCGAACTTTCGAAGGCTCGACGCCGCCCGATACGTCGATGAAGACCGCCGTCGAAAGACGTTTGATGCCGCCGGCCGGCGATTCCGAAAGGATTTCGCGCGTTTCGCTCCCCCGGTCTTCGGTTTCATCGCGCCGGCGATAGCGCTTGCCGCCGTCGTCGAGCGACTCGTTCAAAGCCGCGCGCGCGATGGCGTTTCCGTCGAGCGGCGCACGCCGCAGGTCGCGCTCGGAGCTTCGCTCCCCGCGATACTCGGCTCGCACTCGAACGATGGTCACGCCCTCACCGAACGCCGTGTCCAGCGCCGACTGCAGCGATCGCTGTACGTCGGCCGCGTCGCTTCCGCCGGCATCGTTTTCCTGCAGCGCAATTCCGCGATCGTCGAGAATCGTCACGCGCGAGGGCGACAATCCGGCAACCCCGGCGGCGACGAAGGCGCGGATGCCCGCGATCGCTTCGCGCGAGAGTTGCGCTCCGGCGCGCAATCGCACGCGTACGCTGGCACTGGCCTCGTGAGCAGACTCGTCGGCGAATTCGGCGGTTTTTGCGGGCGCGACGATGACGCGCGCGTCGTCGAGCCCGTCGATTCCGCGCAATCCGGCTTCGAGGTCGCCGGCCAAACCGGCGCGCGTTTGAGCGTCGATCACGGCCTGCGGCGTGAGAACGCCGATTCCGCCAAGGGCCTCGCTGCTGGTTTCAACGTGCGCGTGCGGCACGCCCGACAGCGACAGGCGCAGCAAAACGTCGTTGCGCCGGCCGGTATCGACGATGAGGTTGTCGGCGGTGGGGGTAAACGGGACGTTCCAACTCGCCAGCCGCTCTTCGACTTCGTTCACCTGCTCGGGATGCAGCGGAGTCGCAAAAAGCCGTTCGCGCGGCGGGTGCGATGCAATCGCGCCGCCGATGGAAATCGCGACGATTATCGCGAGGGTGACGGCGGCGACGATGCGCGCCGGTGCGGGAAGCGCGTTCCAACGCGCGATCAGATGCGCGGCGTGCTGCATCCTTTCACACTTGCATGTTGAGAATCGAAGAAATCGCCTGCGCGGTGCGTTGTGCGGCGGCGGTTGCTACCGAAAGCGCAACGTCGGCGCGCGTTCGCGCGTAAATCGCGTCTTGCAGCGTGCCGCCACCACGCGCGAATTTGTCCTCGGCATTTTCGGCGCCGCCGAGGACCGCGCCGAGCGAGTCGAGGGCGCGCGCAAAATCCGTTGCGTCGCCGGCCGCCGGCGGCAAGGCTTCCGGCGGTGCGTCCGGTTGGAACGCTTCTACCCTCATACGCGGCCGAGCTCGATGGTTTTTTCCGCCAGGGTCTTTCCGACGTCGAAAAGCGACGCGTCCGACTCGTAGGCGCGCGACGCATTCATCACCGCGATCATCTCGCTGAGAATATCGACGTTCGTACCGCGCTCGGTGCGCGTTCCGGTGAAGCGTACCGCAACTTCGCCGTCGTCACCCTGGGCCACCGCGAATTCCGGAATCAGGCGCGCGTAACTGCCGTCCGGACCGGCCGCCTCGGCCGCAGCGACGTTTCGTGCGGCAACGTCGAGCGCCGCACGTTGCGCGTCCATCGCGCTAGCGGCCGAATCCAACAGCGGCAACGTCACTTGGTGACCGCCTTGATCTCCTGGAAGCGCGCGTGCTCGGCGCTGAGAAGCGCTTCGCTAAAAATTGCCGCTTGGGCCGTTTGCGCCATCGCCGCGTCGGCGGCGCGCCCCGCCGTGCCTCCGGCGTTGGCTCGGGCAACCGCGGCCTGCGCCTCGTGCAGCCGCTCGCGCGCGCTTTCGAGTGCGCTGCGTAGGGAATCTCCAACGTCAAACATGCCGTCCCAGGATGGCTCGAAGGCGTGGCCGCAAGCCGGCCGTCGAATGACCGAAATGTGCATCGCAAGCCGGGAGCTTGCTCGCCGCCATACGGCGGCGTCACAGCCGGCGAAGGACCCCGATGCGCGGTGCGAAGACGTAGTTGAGTTGCACCAGCAGAATGAATGCGATGCTCAGATACGTACCACAGGCACAGTAACGCGCCGAATGCGTACAGCGTTGCGCGACGGCAATGCGTCTCCTCACGGCGGCGTCGATGCCGGCGGGCGCGTCGCTCTTGAGAAGGCCGGCACGACGCACGTACTGCCAGCTCCACCACAGCGTCGCACCAAGCCCCAGGATATTCAGCCAGTAGACGAGCAGTGCTGTGCGATACTCGATGAACGCCGCGAGAAGCTGCGTCGTAAACGGAACGAGCGTCACGGCGAGAAGAAACGTCAAGTGAATCCACGCAAACTCGCGGTCGGCGCGCTCGACCTTGTTCAACTGCGTTTGCTGGCCGACCCAGAAGATTCCCAGCGTCATGAAGCTGATGAGATACGTGAGCAGGTTCGGCGCGAGCGCGGCGAGCGCACGCAGCAGATCGTGCTCGGAACCGACGAGCCGGATCACCGGTACGCGAAGATCGTGCACCAGTAGCGTCATCGCAAAAGCAAAAACGCCGTCGCTCAGCGCCGCCAGCCGGTCGACGTTACGGCCGGCGATTTCATTGTAGATCAACGGCACGTCACTTCCCGACCGGGAGCCCTTGGGCGTCGAGCGGCACGCCGAGAACCAACCGCGTGACCTCGTTATAGTTCTCGACGCCGGATGCGATGCGATTGCTCTTGAGATAGACGTTGTACGTGCGCCAGGTCCAGTGGGCCAGCAACACGTTGACATGATGCGAGTCGCGCAAGCGCATGGCGGCAAAATCTCGCCACACCTCCGGAACGAACTCCCGTCGCGCGTAATGGCGCTTTTGCGGAAGATAGAGAAACAACTCGAGCCAACCCGAGTAGCGCAGCACCGGGTCTTTCGAGCGCAGACAGGTGACGATGGCTAAATAGTTGGCTTCATCTTCCCGAGCGTAGGCTGCAACGTGGCTCCACTCGTGCGATTGATCGAACGGCCGCTCGAACCACAGCACGTCGCCGGCTAGCTGGGTGTTGAGCGTGAGCGGATTGATGAAGCCGCTCGTTCCGGTGGCCTCCATGAATGGATTGGCGATCGTCGGCTTGGCCGGCCCGGCCTCGGGAAGCCACTCGTCGCCGCCGCGCTCGACGGCGGGTAGCCACGCGGCGCGCAACGC
>JBAUZB010000119.1:0-6190 GCA_049585095.1 Candidatus Tumulicola sp. | reverse complement strand
GTCCTTGACGAAGCCGCGGCTCACGGTACGATCACCGCCGCGCCGTCGAGTGCGTCGCTCCGCACCGCGTCCAGCGCTCGCGACGCCTCGCGCAACGGAAACGCCGTCGCCTCCGCAGCGATCCGATCCTTGGCAGCGACCGCGAGAAAATCGTGCGCGTCGGCGCGCGTCGAGTTCGTCACGCTGCGAATTTGCCGCTCGCCCCACAAAAGCGAATCGTAGTCGAACGACGGCATCGCATCGAGATGAATTGCGTTGATCGCGACGACGCCGCCTTTGCGTAACGACGCGAGCGCCGCAACGACGACGTCGCCCGCCGGCGCAAACGTCACCACGCGATCGAGCGATATCGGAGGTTTCTCGAGCGCGTCGCCCACCCACGCCGCGCCGAGCCGCCGCGCAAACGCGCGATGCCCCTCGCCCCGCGTCGCAACGTACGTCTCGCATCCCCACGCGCGCAGCACTTGCAGCGCGAGATGCGCCGACGCGCCGAAACCATAGAGTCCTACGCGCTCGCCGGGCTGCACGCCCGCTACGCGCAGCGCACGAAAGCCGATGATTCCGGCGCAAAGCAGCGGTGCGGCGTGGAGATCGTCGAGTTCCGGCGGTAGCGGAATGGTGAAATCGGCGCGCGCGGTCGCATACTGCGCGTAGCCGCCGTCGCGATCGTATCCGGTAAAAACCGGATTGTCGCAGAGGTTCTCACGTCCGGCTACGCACTGTTCGCAGGTGCCGTCGGTACCGCCCAGCCACGAAACCCCGACGCGAGCGCCTTCCATCGACGCATCGACGGAATCGCCGATGCCCGCGACTTCGCCGACGAGCTGATGCCCGGGGATGACGCGCTCGCGATGCGGCGGAAGTTCGGAATCGACGATGTGAAGGTCGGTGCGGCAGACGCCGCAGGCGCGCACGCGAAGAAGCACCTCGCCGCGCTGCGGTTGCGGAGTCTCGGATTCCTCGATTCGCACCATGCCATGCGGATCGGCCGCACGGCGCACCGCCGCCAGCACCTCCGCTATGCCGCCCGGACGCTGATGTCTTCGAGCAGCTCGCGCTTCGTCTCGGGCACCATCGCCCGAATGAAGAGGATCGTGACGATGCAGAGTGCGGCGTACACCCAAAACGTCAGCGGACGACCCAGTTTGTTGATCATCGTGAGGAAAAACTGCGACACTAAAAAGTTTCCAACCCAGTTGGCGAGCGTCGAAATCGACATCCCGAGCCCACGCGCCGACAGCGGGAAAATTTCCGAGATGAGCAGCCAGACGATGGGCCCGAGGCTGAAGGCGAAACAGCCGACGTAGACCATCATGCTCGTCAGCGCGATCGTGCCGAGCGAGCCCGAAAGATGCGGTTGCGCGAACGCGATGCCGAGCGTCGCCAAGGCGAGAAACATGCCGGCGAGGCCGATGTAAAGCAGCGGCTTGCGGCCCAGACGATCGACGAAGAAGATCGCGACGAGCGTCAGCAGAACGTTGACGGTGCCGACCAGCGTCTGCGCCAGGATCGAAGCCGAGGCCGAACCGATGCCGGCCATCTGGAAAATCTGCGGGCCGTAATAAATCACCGTGTTGATGCCGGTCACTTGCTGCAGCAGCGCGAGCGACACGCCGATGAAGAGCGCCAACCCGATTGCCGGCGTCCTGAATGCGGCGAAGCCGGTGCTCTTGACCTTCAGGCTCTCGCGAATCGACCGCTCCTCTTCGTCCGACGCTTCGCGATCTTCGGCGATGCGCTGGAGTTCGTCGCGCGCGCGCGAGTCGTGACCCCGCCGAAAGAGATATCGCGGGCTCTCCGGCATGAAAATCATGCCGACGATCAGTATGAGCGAAGGAACGACGGCGAAGCCAAGCATCCAGCGCCACTCGCCCCCGTGCGCGAATACGTAATCGATGAGATACGCACCGAGGATGCCGACCGTGATCGCAAACTGGTAGAGCGAGACGAGCGCGCCGCGAACGGCCGCCGGCGCGACTTCCGAAATGTAGAGCGGTGCGACGACCGAACTAAAGCCGATGCCGATGCCGACGACGAAACGTCCCGCCAGCAGCACCGTCTCGTCGGGTGTGAACGCCGACACCAGCGCGCCGATCAGAAAGATGATGCCGGCCGCGAAGAGCGTCAGGCGCCGGCCGATCGTATCGGCGATCGTGCCGGCAACGGCCGAGCCGCCGATGCAACCGATCAGCACGACGCTGATCGTGAACTCCTGCAGCCGCGTGCTTAACGAAAAGTCTTTGCTGATGAAAAGAATCGCGCCCGAGATGACCCCGGTGTCGTAACCGAAAAGCAGCCCGCCCAACGCGGCAACCGAGGCAACCAAGAGTACGTAGGGCCTCATGGAAGGCGATTTTCTTATCGGCGGTCGAACGCCCTTCCCGTGCAGATAGACGCCGCGATCGAGTACGCACGCAAACACGCGCCCGAGGCGCTCGTGGTGACGCGCGGCGACGAGACGCTCGCGTGCGAATACGATGGCGCGTTCGGTGCGCGAACGCCCCACGCGCTCTACAGCGGGACGAAGAGTTTCTGGGGAGCCGCTTCGCTGCGGGCGCACGCCGACGCTCTGCTCGACCTCGACGAAACCGTCGCTAGTACGGTGGAGTCGTGGCGCGACGATCCCTGGAAACGCCGCGTGACGCTGCGCATGCTGCTCGCGCTCACCGCCGGCTTCGGGTTCGGCGGACTGGGCAGCGCCGTTCCGCTTTACGATCGCGCGCTGGCAATGACGTTGAAAAACGAACCTGGAACCGCGTTCACTTACGGCGGCATCGCCCTTCAGGTTTTCGGCGCCGTGCTCGCGCGCAAACTCGCATCTCGCGGGCAGACGCCGCACGATTACTTGCGCGAACGCGTCTTACGTCCGGCCGGCGTGGAGGTCGCGAAATGGCGCACGCTCTTCGACGGAACGCATCCGCTGCCGACCGGCGCGTTTCTCACCACGGAAAACTGGCTCGCGTACGGACGATTCGTGCTGCGAGAACGGACGTCGCTACGCGAGTGCTTCATCGGTTCGGCGGCAAACGCGCGATACGGTTTGGGCTGGTGGCTCGCGCCTCCGGGCGCGCCTTCCGATCTCGTCTACGCGAGCGGCGCGGGCGGTCAGGCGCTCTACCTCGTGCCATCGCTCGACGTCGCGATCGTACGTTTCGGCAAAAGCGCCTCATACAAACACGAAGCGTTCCTCAAACGCCTCTTCCGCCCCACGTCATCCTGATATGGGATTACGGTGAGATCGGAGTCACGCCCGCGAGCGGGCTGAGTCCGGCGCTTTTCAGCGCGGCTTGCAACGGAGCCAGGCCGGTCACGAAGCCGTTGTATTTTGCGAACGCTGCTTGGTATTCGCCGTCGAAACGCGCGGCAAACTCGAGCAGCGCCGGCGTCGGCGGTTGATTGCCGCCGCGGAGAAAACCGCCGCTGGGAACGTCTTCGCGCAACGCGCCCGGCCGTTGAATCGAGTCCTCGTCGTTGTGATAATCGGCGGTGAAGAGCGCGAATATTTCGGAACGGGCCGATTGCGCCGCGGCAATTGGTGAAACCAGCGCCGAATTACCGGCCGACGACGCGGCGCGTGCTGCCGCCGACAACGATTTGCCCAGCGCATCGAGGTTATTCAGCGCTTCGTCGATCTTGCCGTAGTCGTCGAGGTATTTTTTGCTGAAAGCATAGCCGGCTTGGTAGTCGGCCTGAGTCCACGCGTCGCGCGGATCCGGTTTGACGGTGACCGTCTGGGTCAGGGTTTTTCCGCCGAGCACGATCCGCACGGAATACGTGCCCGGCACGACGAGCGCTCCGACTTTGGGTCCGCGATACTCTTCGCGGGCGGCGCCCATCCATTGCACCGGGCCGTCTTCGCGGAAGTCCCAGACGTAGCGATTGAGCCCGGTTTTGTTGGTAACGTCGGGAACGTCTTTCTCATGTTCTTTGTGCGTGCCGGTGACGCGGCGAATCACCGTACCCCCGGCGTCGAGCACTTCGATCACCGGCGTTTTCGGTTGCGGTTTGCTTTGATAGAAGTCCACGATCGCCCCGAGCGGCGGATTGGGGGCACCAAAGCGCGTGTAGAGGCCTTCGTCGTTGGAGTGCTGGCGATACTCGTAGGCGACGCGCGGCGAGAAGAGATACGCGCCCGCGGCTTCCGCCTGCGGCAAGTTTTGCAGCGGCCCGATCGCGTCCATGATCCACAGCGAACGCCCGTGCGTCGCCAGCAGCAGGTCGTCGAACTGCGTTTGAATGCGAATGTCGCGCACCGAAACCGGCGGAAGGTTGAGGCGGAAGTTCTGCCACGAACTGCCGCCGTCGTACGACACGTACAAGCCCGTCTCGGTGCCGGCATACACCAGATTCGAATTCACCGAGTCGCCGCGCACGGTGCGAACGTACTCGTGCGAAGGCAATCCGCCGACGGCCTTCGTCCAGGTCTTTCCGTAGTCGTGAGTGACGAAGAGATACGGCGCGTAATCCCCGGAGCGATGCCGGTCGACGTTGGCGTACGCCGTGCCGGCGAGCAGCGGCGAAGGCGCAACGGTTTCCACTCTTCCAAAGGGTGCGACGCCCGGCGGCGTCACGTCGTGCCAGCTCGCGCCGCCGTCGCGCGTCAGCTGCACGAGTCCGTCGTCGGTCCCGATCCAGATCTCGCCCTTGTTCAGCGGCGACCCTTCGATCGAAAGGATCGTATCGGAGTACTCGGCGCCGGAAACGTCGTACGCGAGCGGACCGCCCGCCGGATGCTGGTGCTCCTTGAGGTTGAGGGTGAGATCCGGACTGATGGGCGTCCAGTGCACGCCCCGGTCGGTCGTCGCAAACACGACGTCGCCGCCATACCACGCGACGTGCGGATCCCACGGGGCGAACGCGATCGGCGAATCCCAGTTGAAGCGATATTTGCGATTCGCGATATCGAAATCGTTCTTTGCGAAATCGTAATACGGCACGACGAACCGGCTCGACTGCCGGGCGCGGTCGTAGACCGAGATGCGCCCGTCCTGCAGGTCGGTCCAGATAAAATTGGGGTCCGACGGATCGGGCACGGCCCACATGCCGTCGCCGCCGACGACGTCGATCCACGCCTCGTCCTTGATGCCTTCGCGATCGAGCGAGTTGGAGGGACCGCAAAAGGCGTTGTTGTCTTGCAGGCCGCCGCACACGTAGTACGGATTCTCGTTCGAAGCCGCGACGTGGTAGAACTGACCGATTGCGAGATTGCGCGAAAACGACCAGTTTTTTCCACCGTCGGTAGTGAGCGCGTATCCGCCGTCTTCACCGGTGATGATTCGTGCCGGATCGTTCGGCGCGATCCAAATCGCGTGGTAGTCGACGTGAACGTCTTTGGCGATCTCTACGAACTTCTTGCCGCCGTTTTTGCTCTCCGAAAGCGCTTCGGAGACGGCGTACACGTGATCCGGATTGTGCGGGTCGACGGCAATGTGCGAGAAGTAAAACGGCCGCTGATCGACCAGCGTATCTTTCGACGTCATTGCCCAGGTCGCGCCGCCGTCGTTCGAACGCCACAGAATTCCGCCCTTGGCCTCGATCAACGCGTAAACCCGGTTGCCGTCGCTCGGCGCGATCGCCAAACCGATCCGCCCGGTAATCCCTTCCGGCAGGCCGTGCCCGGTCAAACGTTTCCACGTTTTTCCGCCGTCGGCGGATTTGTAGAGGCCGTCGTCCGGTCCGCCGCTGGTGAACGTCCACGGTTGCCGGCGAAACTCCCACAGGCCCGCGAAAATCACGTTCGGCTGCTGCGAATCCATCGCCACGTCGCTGGCGCCGCTGCGCGGACCGGCGTAGAGGGTCTTACTCCACGATCGTCCGGCATCGAACGAAACGTAAACGCCGCGGTCCGGCGAATCGGCAAAGACGTCGCCGAGCGCGGCGACGACGACGTGCGCGGAATTGGTGGGATCGACGACGATGCGCGCGATGTGCCGCGTGCCGCGCAGTCCGATGTTGCTCCACGTTTTGCCGCCGTCGGTCGACTTATACAGGCCGTCGCCGTAACTCACGTCGTTGCGCGGATTGCTTTCTCCGGTGCCGGCGTAGACGACGTTTTGGTGCGACGGATCGATGGCGACCGCGCCGATCGCCGCCACGGGCTGTTTATCGAAAACCGGCGCCCACGTAGCACCGCCGTTCGCGCTCTTCCAGACGCCGCCGCCGGCGGTACCCAGGTAGTAGAGTTGATCGT
>JBAUZB010000118.1:0-4386 GCA_049585095.1 Candidatus Tumulicola sp. | reverse complement strand
GGATTACCGTAGGCGCTCAGCGGTTCGAGTGACAACTTTGCCTGCTCGGCGTGTACGGCCGCGTAATCCTGAGGCGTTCCTGTACAGTAGATTCGCCCCAGGATCCAAACGAGCCCGGTCGACGACTTATAGTGCGTGACTCCGGCTGGGACGCTTCCGTTCCAGCCGGGGCCGCTGATGAGATAGTTCTGCGCGCCCGTACCCGTCGTGCGTTTTCCGGGTACTTGAAAGACATTAGTGAATCCATCGAGCATCGGCATAAGAAAATAGCGGCCATGCATGTCCGGGATACTTAATACGTAAGGTTCCTTGCTTACATCGAGCCATGCGGTCGAATACAGCGTGTCGGCGTTCGGCGCCGTCACGCGATGGTCGTCGACGGCCGGATAGGACTGCATATTCGCAAACTGACCCATTGGAGCATTGGTTGGAGACGCCGCGGCAACGTTCGTGAACGAGCGCCGCGTAAGTTCCATTGTGACGAGGGAGTATCCGTAGACGTAGACATCCGTAGCCATCTTTTCCATGTTTGAGGACGACGACTGCGCAGTCGTGACCTTCGGCTCACAGACGATTGCGACGACTGCGATAAGGCTATATGCTACCTTGAGCCAACCGTTGCGGGTCGAGCGTGTTGCCATTATGACCTCCATTTGAAAGACGTACTGCTACGTAGACTCCTCAGTCCATAGTTTACAAGTCGCCGTTCCCCTGCTTTTGCCGCGCCGACTGCTCTTCACTTTGATCTGGCGGGATATCCAGCGACTTGAGCACAATACCTTGAGGAGCAGCGACGTACGTCGGCGCGCACTGTTATGAGAGTTGAGACATGAAACTGCGACATGGCGATCGCGTAGTGATCAAGAACCTCGGGATTGAAGGGCAAGTCATTGAAGTAGACACTCGTACGATCGTCGTTCGCTATGAGAAAGATGACGGCGAGCTAGGCGAGCACCGCTTCCAACCGGAAGACTTGGAATTTCGGCCCAAGCCCCACGAACAATGACCGTTACGGTCCCAGAGTAGCGTTCTCCAAGTTCTGGCGGCCACGGCGAATCGTCGATTTAGCCGTCGATTTTCCGGTGTCATCCTGACATGGGTGGTCCTTCGACTGCGCGCCTTCGGCGCTCCGCTCAGGATGACATGCAACGACCACTACTTCATGAGATGACAAAATGATCACTAGATGACATAACGATCACTCCTAGAGCTTCCCTAGCGATTCGTCGCCGCTGATGTCCCTCTAGGGCAACACAATGACCGTGCTTTGCCCGGTGTAGGAATTGCTGCCGAAAGAAACCTGCGCGGTTACGGAATACGTGCCGGATGCTGTGGCGGAGAAAATCGCCTCTTTCCCCGCTTTACGAATGAGAAGTTTGCCGCCGCTGGTATTCCAAACCGCGGGGAGCCAAGCGGACTCGCATTCTCCGGCGTCCCTATATCGCATGATCGGCGTGATGCCGAGCTCCTGGTGGATCTTGAGGGTCTTTATCGATGGCTCCATCTTCACGTAGTCGCACGGGCCATCCGGGCTTACGCGGCCGTCCGAAACGGCTGCCGATTGAACCGTCGCGGGGTTTGCCGACTGCGACGGAGCGCCGCACGCCGCAGTGAACGCGGCGATCGCAAGGATCGCTAATTTTCTGAAGCTCATTGGCTTACAAACATCCTTCTCTTGGTCACAAAGTGATGTGCCCTGCGCTCACAGGGGCTGCTACGGCGGCGGCCTTCTATCTTACGAACGGGTAAACCTATGGAAGCACGCGCTTCGCGATGGTCGCCACGGCTTCCCACGCCTTGCGCGCGAGCGGTGACGGTTCGCCAGTGAACACTCGCCGTCCCGAAACGAAGGTTGCCTGCACCCAGCGATCCTCACCGCGGTATACCAGTGCGTTGAGCGGCGGCGACCAGGGATCGATTTTCGATGCGTCGAGCACGACATAGTCGGCAGCGCAGTCGGGAACAAAGTCGCCCGCGGGCACGCCCAAGGCGCGAGCGCCCTGAGCCGTCCCCATCGCAAACGCGACCGGCGCACCAAGCGCGCTGCCGTCGCTGCGGCGAAGCTTCTGTAAGAACGAAGCGCCGCGCATCTCGTCGATCAGCGACGGCTTTACGTCGGCGTCGGTACCCAGACCCATGGTGACCCCCAGGGCTTGCAAACCGGCAACGTCGCAGATGCCGTCGCCGAGGTACTGATTGGTCGTCGGATTGGTAATCACGCGCGTACGCCGGCGGGCGATGAGCTTTTTTTCCTCGTCGCTGATGTGGATCGCGTGGATCGCCACGGTGCGTTCGTCGAGTGCGTGCAAGCGGTCGAGTAGCGCGATCGGCGTGGTGCCATATCGCGCCATCGTTGCTTCGGTTTCGTAGGCCGCCTCGGCAACGTGAACGTGCATCGCGCAATCGAACTCGCGCGCAAACTCTGCGGCCGCTGCGATCATTTTCGGCGATGCCGCGTGCACCGAATGCGGCGCGACGCACACGTTGGCGTCGGGAAAGGCGCTTATCAGCGCGCGCGTTCGCTCGGCTGCAACGTCGATCGATTCGCGAAACTCCGGCGGCGCATCCGCGTGATCCATCCACGTTCGTGCAAACACGATTCGGATTCCGGTGTCGGCCGCGGCTTCTATCGCTGCCTCGGCGTGGGCGTTTCCGGCGCCGTTGAGATAGAAGAACTCCGCGACGGTCGTAATCCCCGCCGCCAGCATTTCCGAGAAGGCGGCAACGAACGTCCAGTACACGTCGTCGGGCGTAAGTTTCGGCACGACCTGGTAGAGCGCGTCGCTGCGCCACTTCGCGAACGTCCAATCGTCCGCCCAACCACGCAAAAGAATTTGATAGGCATGACTGTGGCCGTTGATAAATCCCGGAACGATCAGCCGATCGGCGGGAAAGGATCGCGCCGGCAAGTCGCTCGCACGCTCGCGGATTGCGTTGAAGTCGCCGCAGTCGGCGATCCTTCCGTCGCGAATCGCAAACCCGAAGTTGCGACGCAACTCGCCGCCGGCCAAGGCGCGCGCGCACTGGACCAGCTCGTTGACGCTCACGTTGGGTTCTCCAACTCGTCCTTCGACTGCGCGCCTACGGCGCTCCGCTCAGGATGACATAATTCGCCGCCTTTGAAGACGCAGGCCGCCAAATTGCCGCCGAACTGCCAGCCGAACTCGTCGGGCGAGGCCATCTGCAACGCCACCAGATCGGCCGGACCCTCCACGCGAATGGATCCGGCGTCGGTGCGCAGCGAGTGTGCTGCCGCACGCGTCACGCCATAGAGCGCTTCGGCCGCCGACAAACGGAACAGTTTACGGCCGAAATAGGCGACCGTTTGCAGGTTGAAACACGGCGAGGTTCCGGGGTTGTAGTCGCTGGCGAGCGCGACGCGTGCGCCGGCTTCGAGCAGCTCGCGAACCGGCGCGCGTTGCGCGAGATCGAGATAGGCGATCGTCGCGGGGCACGCTACCGTAACGATGTTTCGATCGGCGATGCCGCGCACGTCGGCATCGCGAATGTAGTTGCAGTGGTCCACCGCGTCGACTCCGAGTTGAACCGCCATCGCCGCCGCACCGCCGTAGGCCATTTCGTCGCAGTGCACCCGCAGGCGCATCCCGTGCTGCTGCGCCGCTTCCAGATAACGCCGAGTTTGCTCGGGCGAAAAAAATCCGGGCTCGCAGAATGCGTCGGCGTAGGCGGCTCCATGCGCCGCCGCTACCGGTATGACTTGGTCGATCAGGTAATCGACGAATGCGGCTTCGCGCGTGAACTCCGGCGGCAACGCGTGAGCGCCTAAGAAGGTCGCCACCAAATGCGGCGTATCGCGATCGTCGCGATGCTCTGCGATAAGGTCGAGTAAAGCCGCCTCGCCGGGTTTGTGCAGGGCGTATCCGGTTTTGGTTTCCAACGTCGTCGTTCCGTGCGCCAGTATCGTCTGCAGTCGCGGCCGAATCGTTCCGGCGTAGAAGGCGGTAGGATCGAGCAGCGCTTCGCGCGTGCGTTCGATGGTGTAGGCCATTCCCAACGGCGGCGTTTCTCCGCGTAGCCGTGCCGCAAAATCCGGTTCCCGGTCGCCGAAAAACAACGGATGCGCGTGCGCATCGACCAGACCAGGTACGACGACGGCATCGCCGAGATCGAGTTCTTCGGCACCGCGGGGCGCCGCGCGCTCGACGTCGCGTACGGGCCCGACGGCACGGATGCGCCGCCCTTCGATCAGCACGGCGCCGTTGCGAATGCGTCCCAGCCGATCGAAATCGATGCCGCATTGTTCGGCGCCGGTATCGCACGTGACGATCGTCTTCGCCCGAAGAATCAAAAGCGCCAATCGATGCCTTTGGTGTCGGCCGTTTCGATCGCCGCCTCGTAACCGGCATCGGCGTGACGGATCACGCC
>JBAUZB010000117.1:0-10867 GCA_049585095.1 Candidatus Tumulicola sp. | reverse complement strand
GCCGATGGGAAGCAGTTAAAAGGCAATGGCGGGATACGCTCGGAGGAATCCGGCGGACCGAGCCGCTGCTGCGCCGGGCTGCGATCATCGGCGCGCTCGTATACGTGCTCTTCGTCGTATTCTTCGTCGCCGTCACCCACTGGAACTTGCCCGGAGCGATGTACTTCGTCGTAACCACGATGGAAGGGTCGCCGGATACGCTCCTGTGCGGCGATTGCGGAAACGCGATGAGTCTGGCGGGTTGGCAAGTTGTCGAGATGATCGGCTCGGTCGTCGCGACGCTGGTCGGAATCGCTTTGGTCGCGATCTTCACGGCGACCGTGACCTCGGCACTCTATGCCGCCGCAATTCGCCGTACCCAAGGTTTGCGCCGGATTCGGCGCAGCGGTCACGTGATCGTATGCGGCGCCGGAAACGTCGGAAGCTTGGTCATCGAGTACTTGCGTCAATTGGGCGAACACGTCGTCGTGGTCGAGAAAAATCCCGACAGCCTCTTGATCGAGCTGGCCCGCGATCGGAAAGTCGATCTGCTAACCGGCGACGCGACCAACGACGAAACGATTGCGTACTGCTCCCCCGAAAGCGCGAAGAGTCTCGTCGGAGTGACGAACAGCGATACGGCCAACCTCGAAACCGCCTTGGGAGCGCGGTCCCACACGCGAGAAAACGCCGATAGCCCGCTTCACGTCGTCTTGCGCATCGACGACCTCACGTTCGGCCGGTCGATCAAGCGTCACTTCGGGATTGCGTCGTTTTCGACTACCGAACTTACGGCCGCGACGATCGCCGGCTTGGCCCGCTTCGAGAGCACCCGCGGCCGCTTCGACCTGTTTGCCGATACCGCTCATCCGGCATCGTTTCAGCTTGCCGAGCGCTTTCAAGGACCCGAAAACGCTCCTCCACCGGCTCCGCCCGAGCGGCCCGGATATCGCGTGCGCTGGATTCCCCTCTACGTCTGGCGCGAAGGTGAGACCGGCAAGGGAGAAGCGATTGCGATACGCAACTTCGCAGGCGAAGTCCGTAGCGGCGACCGACTCTTGTTTATGGTGCCGCTCGACCAATTCGCGAACTAGTGGCCCATAACGGCGTAAAGGAGACGACGTGCTGAAGGAAGGCGATCGATTGCCGGACGTCCGGTTGCTCGACGACGAAGGCAATTCCGTCGAGACCAGCGAGCTTCTCGGCGGTCCGTTAGTACTGTACTTTTACCCCAAAGACGATACGCCGGGGTGCACCAGCGAGGCGTCCCAATTTCGCGATCTCTACAAGCAGTTTCGGGAAAAGAACGCACGCATCGTCGGTGTGAGCCGCGACGATCCGGATTCGCACCAAAAATTCAAGAAGAAATTTTCGATTCCGTTCACGCTGCTGGCCGACACCGAGTCGAAGCTGTGCGATGCGTTCGGCGTCATCGTCGAAAAAACGATGTACGGTAAGAAGCGGATGGGAATCGCGCGCTCGACGTTCTTGATCGACGGACGTGGAAAAATCGTCAAGGTGTGGCCGAAAGTCAACGTCGACGATCATGCCGACGAGGTGTTGGGCTCCCTAACAGCGACGGCGTGACGTCGACGGCAGCCCTGCGCGTGCGCGCGATTGGGTCGAGCCCATCGGTTCAGCGCCCGGGGCAGGCGTGCAGTTCCTATTTGCTGCGTACGCAAAGCACTGCAGTGGCGCTCGATCTGGGAAGCGGCGCTTTGGGAAACCTTCAGCTGGCGCTCGACTACCCGGCGCTCGATGCCGTCGTCATTACGCATATGCACGCGGATCATTTTCTCGACCTGCTCCCGCTGCGGTATGGGCTGACGTACGGTCCGTTGCTGCGCGACGCCCGGATGCCGCTATGGCTGCCGCCGGGCGGCAGTCACAAGCTGAGGATGTTATGCGCAACGTTTTCGGGCGAAGGTTCCAGCGATTTCCTCGACGGCGTTTTTGCCGTAAACGAATACGATCCGGCGTGCGCCATGACGGTGAACGATCTGAGGCTCACGTTTCGGCCGACCTTGCATTACGTCGATTCGTTTTCGATTCGGGCCGCCTGCGGCACCGCGAGCGTCGTCTACTCCGGTGACACCGCGCCGTGCGACGAAGTCGTCGACCACGCTCGCGCGTGCGCGCTTTTTATCTGCGAGGCGACGCTCGGGCTCGGTAGCGAACCGCCTCCGCGCGGCCATTCGTCGGCTGAAGAAGCGGGAGAAATGGCACTTCGCGCCGGGGTCGGGCGCCTCGGGCTCACGCACTACTACGCGAACGCCGACACCCAAGCGTTGGTCGACGCCGCGCAAGCGCGGTTTCCCGGGCCGGTAACGGCAATCTCCGACGGCGAAGAATTTTCGCTGTAGCGAACTGGTTAGTTCGCTAGTTTTCGGTTTTAGGCTCGGTGCGCGGCAACGAGAACTGGATCAGCGCGGGGATCGGAGCGAAGCCGCGGCTGATCACGGCGTAGGGCGTGGCTTTCAGTCCCAACCCTTCGAGATGCGTGGCTGCCGCCATCATCTGGCTTCCGCTGGTCACGACGTCTTCCAACAGTAACACGTGCTGGCCGGCGGCGTACGGCCCCTCGACGTACTCGTCGGCGAATGCGCCGTAGCCTTTGGGTTGCTTGCGCACGGCAATCATCGGAATCCCGGAAAGCTGCGACACCGCCGTCGCGATGACCACTCCGCCCAGCTCGGTGCCCCCGATGATGTCCGGATTGAGTTCTGAAATGATCGGCGTAAAGAGCCGGGCGATTCGGCGCAGCACGTGCGGGTCGGCGAATAGGGAAAACTTATCGATGTAGTAGTCGCTGCGCACGCCCCCGGAGAGAACGTAATCGCCGCGTGTGAGCGCGCGCTCGACGATGATTTTCCGCAGCCAGACGAGTTCGGCGATCGGGCCGGTCGACCGTTCCGGGCGGCCTAAATGCTCCACTGCCACGCGTTCCAGGATTCGACGACCGGATTCGGATCGAAACCCTTGAAATCGACGCTGACCGGCTCCATTTGACGCGTCCACCAGAAGAAGATTTGCGGATTGTCGCGCGCCAGCAGTTCCTGGATCCTAAAGTACGCGGCAGTTCGCGACGGGCGATCGTAGTGCGTGAGCGCGGCGTCTTGCGCGGCCTGCATGTCGGGGTTGCAGTAGCGCGAGTAGTTGTACCCTCCCGGCGGTACGTTTTGGCACATGTACTGCGAGCTGTTGTCGGGGTCGATCCCCGCGTACCAGCCTGCGAGCGAAAGGTCGAACTTTCCGAGTTGAAGGATGCCGCCCATCCCGGCCGGGGCGAAGAGTTCGGCGCCGGTATAGTATTTGATGACCGTGCCGATGCCGGCTTGGCGAAACATCGCTTGGAGTTGAAGGCTGGCTTCGCGGCGAGTGGCGTTCGAGTTATTCGAAACCAGCAGCAGTTCCAGGGGCTCCCCGTTCTTGCGCATGATCCCGTCGGGACCCGGAGCCCAACCGGCGCCGCGCAAAAGTTCGCGAGCCCGTACCGGATCGTAAGGATACGAATGCACGGTGGGGTTGAAGGCCCACATCCAGTCCGGAATGTCTTCGCTGGCGGCTTTCATCAGGCCGTGGGTCAACGTCGAAACGAGCTGTCCTTTGTCGATCGAGTAGGCGATTGCTTCGCGAACTGCCCGGTCGATCAGCAGCGGGCGCGCGACGTTGAGCTGCACCGATTCGTAGCCGTTCACGTTGACGAAGTCGAGCTTGACGTCGGTGGCCGACTGCAGCGCCGGATACGTGTTCGCCGACGATTGAAAGATGTAGTCGATGGCGTGCGTCTTTAAAAGGTTGACCGACGTGTTCTCGTCGGGGATGATTTTGACTTCGATGCGCGAGAGGCCCGGTTTGCCCATGAAGAAACCGTCGTTGCGTGCAAGCGTGACGTTATCGCCGCGCGACCATTGCACGAAGCGAAACGGCCCGTCGGAGACGTCGGGCACGGTGTTGAACGGAATCTGATTGATGTTCGAGTATTTCGACAGCACGTGAGCCGGAGCGACCGGAAACGGCTGATCGCTCATGGCAAAGAACGTGTTGACGAACGGCGCGAACCGCGTCTTCAAGCGCACGATGACCGTCGCGTCGTCGGGCGTATCGATCGCTCGTATGAAATCGTAGCCGTGGCGCGAAACGATGTTATTGTCCGGGTTCATGATCGCTTGCCACGACCACTTGACGTCTTTGGACGTGACCGCGACGCCGTCGGTCCACTTGGCGCCCTTGCGCAAGTGGTACGTAATCGTCAGACCATCCTTCGAGATGCCGCCGTTTTCAACCGATGGAACGGTGGCGGCGAGCATCGGTACGGGGTTGCCTTTGTCGTCGGCCGAGACCAGCGGCTCGAACATGAGGAACGCGATGAATCCGTCGGTCGTATTCGAGTTGAGCAGCGGATTGAGGTTTTTCACGTCGCTTTGAACGGCGACGCGCAGCACGCCGGCTTGCGTCCACGCGTGGCGTCCCGCGCCGGCTTCTTGATTCGAAACTTTGGTGCATCCGCCGGTCCCGGCGGTCAGCACCACAAGCGTCGCGATACCGGCGACCCGTTTTACAAAACGCATTGTGAGGTTGCTAAACGGCGGCTTTGGATCCGACTCGATTGCCTGGAACCGGGTCGTAGCGCTCGTGGCGCCACGAGTACGTCCCGAGGCCCTGGGTTGCGGTGCGAAGCTCGGTGATGTAGCGCGCCAGCTCGACTTGGGGAACGTAGGCTTCGACCACGTCGATACCGGGCTGGTCGGCCGGATTCATGCCCAGGATCTGCCCGCGCTTGCCGGTCAGCTGCGCAATCACGGTCGAAGTATACGCCGTCGGAACCGTCACGTTTACCGTCACGATCGGTTCGAGCACCACCGGGTGGCATTTCGGAAGTGCGTCGCGGACGCCCATGCCGGCCGCCGTCCTGAACGATTGTTCGCTCGAATCGACGTCGTGATACTGCCCGTCGTACAACGTCACGTGGAGGTCGGTGATGGGGTTCCCGCCGGGACCGTGCGCGAGGGCCTCGCGGACGCCTTTTTCGACGGCGGGAATGAACTGCCGCGGCACTACGCCGCCGACGATTTTGTCTTCGAACGTCACCCCGGCGCCGCGCTCGCGCGGCTCGAAACGGAGCCACACGTCGCCGAACTGACCGTGCCCGCCGGTTTGATGCTTGTAACGCGAATGAATTTCGGCGGACGCCGTAATCGTTTCGAGGTATGGAATCGCCGGAGGCGCGGTATCTACTTCGACTTTGTACTTGCGCGCCAGGCGCTCGACGGCGATCGATACGTGCTGTTCGCCGCTTCCGAGCAAGAGAAGCTCGTGCGTGATGTCGGCGCGCTGCAAGCGCAGGGCCGGATCCTCGTCGACGATACGCGCCAGCATCTGGGAAATCTTCGCTTCGTCGATGCGTTCCTTGGGTTTCACCGCAACCGCAAAAACCGGCTCGGCGACCGGAACGCGCGCCAGCAACACTTTGTGGCCGTTTGACGTCAACGTATCGCCGGTCGAAACCGCTTCGAGACGCGCGAACGCGACGAGCGCACCAGGACCGGCTTCGGAAAGCACCTCTTGTTTCTTGCCCTGGAGGCGATAGAGTCCGCCCAGGCGCACCTTTTCGCCGTCTCGAGAGATGTCGCTGAGCGTCGCATCCGATTTGACGGTTCCCGAAAGAACCCGCGCAATCGAGAGTTTGCCACTCTGCGGATGGATCGTCGTCTTCACCACCTGCGCGATCACCGGACCCGACGGATCGGCCGGAATCGGGCGCCCCTCGGCATCCAACTTGGGTGCGTCGGCCGGTGAAGGGAACCACTTTTTCATCGCGCGGACGAGTGCGACGACGCCGGCGCCGGAGGCGCCGGCGGCCACCAAAACCGGAACGATTTGATCGTGCGAACACTCGACGCAAAGGTCGCGCTCGACTTCCTCGAGCGGCGGGTCGACGCCTTCGAGCAGTTCCTCCATCAAGTGATCGTCGAAATCGGCCATCGCTTCGAGCAACTCGGCGCGCGCTTTCGCCGCGGTCTCCTGCATGTCCGCAGGGATCGCGTCATCGTGCTCGCGGTCTCCCTCGAAGCGCCGCGCTTTCATGTCTGCCAGGTCGACGTATCCGTGGAACTGTTCGGCGCTTCCAATCGGCAACTGTTCCGCGACGACGTGGCGCCCGTAGGCGCTCTGAAGCGCAGCCAACGTGCCCGCAAAATCGGCTCCCGGACGGTCCATCTTATTGACGACGAAGCAATGCGGCATGCGCAGGGGTTCGAGGTAGTCGACGATGGCTTGGGTTTGAACCACGCGGGTGGGATCGGCTTCAATCACGATAACGGCGGCGTCGACGCCGCACAGCGCCGCCTTGGTCTCACCAAAGAAATCGATGAAGCCGGGACAATCGGCGATGGTGATCTCGACGTCGTCGGAGGTCGCGTGCGCGAAACCGACCGTCGTCGATTGTACGTGCGCCACGTCCTCGGGTTCGTGATCGGTAACGGTCGAGCCGTCGGCAATCGAACCGCGGCGTCCGATCGCCCCGGTGTGGGCGAGAACCGCCTCTACGAGGGTCGTTTTGCCCGCGTGGTGCGGACCGACGAAGGCAATATTACGCAGGCCAGCGATGTTCGCCATCCCACTCTCCTATCAGTAACTTAACGGCGCTTTGCCGTGGGTTTCTTTTTGGTCGCCGAACCCTTGCCCGATGCCTTCGAAGATTTGCGCGGAGCGGTCTTGACCGCCGGCTTGGCCGCGCGCTTTTTCGATTTCGCCGGCGCCTTCGAAGCGCTTCGCTTCGCCGGCGCGGGTTTTTTCTTGACTGCCGGGCGGCTGGTTTTTTTCTTGCTGAGGGGCCGTGCAGGTTTCGCTGGTTTGCGCGGCGTGCGCCCACTTTTAGATTTTGCCGCGGGCGGGGCAGCCTTCGCACGGGCTTTGACGGGTTTCTTCACGGGCTTGGCGGCGGCGGCCGAAGGTTTCGCGGGGCGTGCCGCCGGCTTGGGCGGTTTCTTCTTGGGGGGTGCCGGTGCTGCGGCGCGAGCGGCCTTGGCTTTGCTCGACGAAGAAGACGACTCGGCGGTGCGCCGTGAGGTGCTCTTCGGCGCCGTATCGGCGCGCTTGCCCGAACGCGCCGGTCCGCTCGAACGTTTCGAAGCCGACTCTCGGGCGGCGCGAGCGCTTTCGCGCCGCGCCGATGCCGAAATTTCGATCTGCTCGGGAAGCCCGAGTTCGGCCCGTCCGTAGCCCGTAATGCTGCTCCCCGGCGTGTACGTCTCGCGCGTCTTGGCGTGCGCTTCGAGATGCTCGCGGGTCGCGCGCAAGGCGACGCGCGCCAGGCGGCCGCCGACCGGAAAGACGATTTCGTTGATTTTGGCATCGTCGAGCATCTTCAGCACGACGTCGAAGCCGTTTCCCTGATCCTTCGGACTGTGCGCGTCGGAACCGATCGCGATGCCGACTCCGAGCGCCTTGGCCTTCCGAACCAAGCGCGCGTTGGCTTCGAGATAGCGCTTCTTGAGGTCCGCGGGGTTGTCGCGATACAGCACTCGCGTATTGATCTCGACCGCCAGACCGCGCGAATGGCAAACGGTCAGCAGCCGGTCTTCGTACTCCTCGAGCCGCTTTGCTGCCGGCCAGCGACCGGTGTTGGCCGGCGCGTAGAAATGACCGACGATGTGAGCCGGAAGCTTCTCGAGATCGTCGAGGAGCTTGGTGGCGTAGAGCTCCCAGAGTTTGTCCGGGCCAACGACGTCGTGCAGATGGGCAAATTCGTCGTTGTCGAACGGCCATGCCCAGTCGCCGCCTTTTTCAGGATGGTCGATGGTGACGAAGTTGACCGACCGGATGAGGCCGTCGGGACGCATCGCGTCGACGATATTCTGCGCGTCCGGCCGGGCGCGGGGATCGTTGTCGACCTCCGCGCCGATGGAAAAGCGCATCCCCCGGCCGAGCGCTTCGGAAACGACCGATGCGTGGCCGAGATCGACCCCGGCGGTCTCCGCCGCGCCGTGAAGGTCGCCGGCGTGCGCGAGCTTGAGCGCACGGCGTACCGTATTGACGGCGCCGGGATCCTCAAACGTGAGATAGTTGATGTGATCGGCCACCATGAGGAAACGCGGCAAGTTGCGCCGGCATGCATGGAAGAACCAAAGGAAAAGCATCCGCGCGGAATACGCGATCGGACGCTCCTCGGCAAACAGACGGTGTTCCCCTTTAGCATGGCCGTGAACGTCGGGGATAGCCGCAGTACGTGGGTCGCTCGGGAACACTCGTTCCTAGGTTGGCGCCGTTCCTCCGTTAACCTCTATAACCTTCCATTTCGAGCAGCCGTGCCTTGATGTCGAGACCGTAGAAATAATTGTGCAAGGCGCCAGACGAATCGACGACGCGGTGGCACGGAAAGAGCAGCGGCAGCGGATTGCGCGCCATGACGCGGCCGACCGCTCGCGCAGCCTTGGGACGGCCGATCTGCATCGCGACCCAGGAGTACGAACGCACTTCGCCGGGGGGAATTCGGGCGGTCGCTCGCAGTGCAGCTTGCTCGAAGGGCGTCAAGTCGCTGATGTCGACCATCGCGTCTTCCACCTGCCAGGTGTGGAAAAACCGGTCGAGCGTCTCGCGAAGCCATCCGGGTGCATCGCCCAGGACGACGGGCCGGCGCAAGCGCTGTTCGACCCGTGCGCGAACCGATTCGAGCGAATCGCCGGTGTCGATCCCGATGTAGGCGATCCGGTGTTCCTTGAAACCCACGTGGACGCGTCCGATCGGAGTATCCGCCGCACACAGCAAAATCGGCGTGCGATTCTTCAGTTTGAGCGTTGCGATGTGCTCGACGACTTTACGCGTGAGGTTGCATGACGGCTCGGGCTCGGGCAGGCACGAGAGGCAATACGCGACGCCCTCGAACTCCTCGTAGAGTTCTTGGCAGGGCGGACACGCCAGCAGATGGGTGTGAACGGTCTCTTTGAGCGACCTGGTACAGTCGCCGCGGATCTCGTCCCACATAGCCTCGACGTCACGACAACGCATGCAGGGGTGCTCCTTCGGGTGTAAATCGTCCGATTTGGGGGCCGAGAATACGTCGCAGGATGCGGACGGCGCGATGGACGTGCGATTTCACGGTGCCGATCGGCTGATGCAATATCTCGGCGATCTCGGGGTGGCTGCGGCCTTCGATAAACCGAAGCGTCGCCGCAGCGCGCAAGTGCATCGGCAGTTGCATCAACGCCCGCTCGACCAGGGTGACCTCGGTGTTGCGTTCGACGATCGTTTCGGGTTGGGGCGGCCCCTCGTTGGAGGCGCGTAACAACGCGTCGGGGTCGGCAAGAGCATCCAGCGGAACGTTCGGCGGACGCTTGCTCCGCAGGCGATTCCTCGTGACGTTGAGCGTGATGGTGTAGAGCCACGGCTGCAGCCGGAGATCCGAACGCTGCTCCGGCGACATCTTGCCGAGCGCTCGGTACGCGCGAACGAACGCATCCTGCACGATCTCTTCGGCGTCTTCGCGGTTCCCCGTCATACGCAAGGCGAAACCGTAAAGACGCCGCTGATAATCATCGACGATCCGTTCGAATCCTTCGATGCCGGGAACGGAGGCCGCCGGCAGCCGAACGGCCGCGGTCTTCCCGGACGGAACCGCTGAAGGCACGTGTACTCCCCGCAGGAGCGGCGCCGCCAGTGCACTCATACAGTGCTCGGACCACCGCTGCCTGCCGCCTGGTTTCACATGCAGCCGGAAAACTCCTGAGCCCAACCAGAACCAGCCGCCGGTCCCAGGAAGATCGATCTCCTTTTCCCAACTCTGCGCGCATGACGCTGTCCCCGGCCGGCCGTCTCCAACGAATCAAAACCGCTTCGGCGCTCGACGACGAAGCGGTTTTTCGTTCGAACGCTAAAGGACGCCCGCGCCGAACGCTTTCACTATGAGAGAGGGCCTTCTATGGGATTAACCATCGAACCTACGGAGATCTCGTTCGACGCGTACACGATGTGCAGTTTCCTTCCCAATCTCGACTCGGCTCGAGCCGTGCCGCTCGTTCTCATCGGCTACCGTCAAAACGAGGACCCTTGGTTCGTTTGGCTCGTACCCAAGGACGGAGTCTCTGCCGAAGGGTTGACCGAGGACCCGTATTACGCAAAAGTCTTACGCGATCCGTATGCGTACTTTCGCAAAAAGCTCGGCAAGTACGTTGAAGAAACCGGCTGCGTGAAGCGCGGAATCGAAATGCTCATCGATTGCCATCAGAACCACCTTGCCTTTACGCCGCTCACCGAGTTGGGGGAGACGCCGTTCCGCCACCCGTTGCAAGTGGAGTTGGTAGGGGCTTTTTAGCCGCCTTCGGCTGCGAGGGTTCGGGTGTGCTCGGTTCTGCGGACGCGCGTATCGATCGGCGATAAACGATCCGCACCGGCACGGTTTCGGAACCGTCGTGCAGTTGTGCGACGATCGTGAGGGTTGCGTCGAGCGCCAGCAGCATCGCGTCGTCGAGCGAATAGAAGGCGGTGCCGTCCATGCGCATATGGCCGGCCATCGTGGCGCTGGTGTGCGACGGCATGGGTGCGCTCATCGGCCCTTCGGCTTCGAACCCGACGGCGACGGCGGCGCGGCCGCCGATCTTGCCGCCTTTTCCGGGGCGCAGATATCCACGCAAAACTGCTTGGCCGCCAAGCGGTGACGTTGCCGAAAACGGCACCGGGCCGCGCAGCGTTCGCAAGTCGCGGAGGGTGACGCCGTCCAGCTGGACCGCAAACGGCTGATTGAGCACGGTCAAGAAATCCGGATCGTCGTCGATCCGATCTTCAAACGAGCCGTTTGGGAGGAGCTCTTGCACGAAACGCGCGTTGACGTGCGAGTTGCCGTCGGCGGCGTTGCGCGCGTAGCGGGCTTGCGCGTCGTAACGCGTACGTC
>JBAUZB010000116.1:0-9386 GCA_049585095.1 Candidatus Tumulicola sp. | reverse complement strand
GGCGTCGAGGATCGTCGCGCCCTCGGCGATCGCGACGGTGCGGCCGTCGATCGTCATTTCGAACGTCTCTCGGACGAGGCCGGCCGGTCGTGCGGGAATCGGACCGCGAATCACGGTGCCGCGCTCGCCGGAAAGATGCCGGGCAGATTTCGGGCCGACGCGATCGCGTTGGCGGCGGTCTGGCCGAGGCCGCAGATCGACGCATCTCGCATGACGCGCGCGATTTCTTCGAGCAAGCCAAGGTCGGTGCCGGCATCGCCCTGCGACGATGCCAGGCGCTGCAGCGCCTCCTCTTGACGCACCGTCCCGACCCGGCACGGAACGCACTGACCGCACGATTCTTCGCGAAAGAAGCGCGCGATTCGCAGCAGCATCGCCATCAGGTCGACGCTGCCGTCGAACACCATGACGACGCCCGAGCCGAGCGTGGCACCCGCCGCCCGAGCGGCTTCGAGCGATAACGGCATCGACGCGGCGCCGGCTTCGACAAAACCGCCGGCGGCGCCGCCGAGCAAGATCGCCCGAATCGATTCCGGCGTGCCGGCCATCCCGAGCAGCGTTCCGAGTGGCGTGCCGTGCGCGACTTCGTACAACCCCGGCCGGCGCACGGCTCCCGACACGCAAAAGAGCCGCGTTCCGGTGGAATCCGGCGTTCCGACTGCCGCATAGCCGGCGCCGCCTTCGAGAACGACGTGCGGAAGATTCACCAGCGTTTCGACGTTGTTGACGAGCGTTGGTTTGCCGAACAGACCGACGTCGACCGGAAACGGCGGTTTGTTGCGCGGTTCACCGCGTTTGCCTTCGATCGAATTGAAAAGCGCGGTCTCCTCGCCGCAAATATACGCACCCGCTCCGCGGCGGATCTCGACATCGAATGCAAAGCCGCGACCCATGACGTCGTCACCGAGGAAACCATCGTGCCGGGCCGTGCAAATCGCGTGCGCGAGACGGCTCGTGGCCAGCGGGTACTCGCCGCGCACGTAGATGAAGCCGCGCTCGCATCCCGCGGCGAAGGCCGCAATGGTCATCGATTCGATGACGGCGAAGGGATCGTGTTCCATGACGACCCGGTCTTTGAACGTTCCGGGCTCGGATTCGTCGGCATTGCACACCATGTAGTGCGGCCTTGCCGGAGCGCGAGCGACCGATTGCATTTTGCGCCCCGTCGGGAATGCGGCACCTCCGCGCCCAAAAAGCTTCGAAGCGATCACCTCGGCAATCACACCCTCCGGCCCCAAATCGAACGCGCGCTCCAGCGCACGGTACCCGCCGTGCGCCCGATAGTCGTCGAGGCTTTCGGGGTCGACGACTCCGATGCGACGCAACAGCCGCAACGGCGACCCACTGACGTGCGGGTGCGGCGACGGCCGTCCCGGCAGTTCCCCGCGGACCACGGCGGTTGCATCGGCTGCAGAGATGGGCGCGAGTTGTTGCTCGATGGGTGGTTCGCCGGCGGCGCGAAGGAGCGCGCCCGGCGCGCGATCGCACAATCCGAGGCATGGGCTGCGCGACCAGGTGGCGCTGCCGTCATCCGATGGCGTTCCCGCCGGTCCGTAGGCCGATTCGAGTGCCTTGCAGACGTCTTGCGAACCCGCGCACGCGCACGCAATGTCGTCGCAAACGTGCAACGTGACCGGCGGCCGCGGCCGGGTCGAAAACATTGCGTAGAAGCTGGCGACCCCGAAAGCATCCGCCGGCGGCACCGACAGGCGGCGGCAAGCGTAGTTGAGCGCTCCCCCGCTGATCCAACCAATGCGTCCGTCGACGGCGTGCAGCACCGGGAGAAGCAAGTGGCGTCGCTCGCGCCCGCGCGCGCCGCCTTCCCACGCACCGTCGGACTCTCCGACGACGGCGTCGACCGCCGCGCGCTCCGCGGGCGTGGGCTCTGCCGAAGTAAAATGCAAATCCATCGGCTACAAGCGTTCGATGCAGACCGCCGCGGCTTTGAATTCGGCAGTGCCGGATTTGGGGTCGGTAACGTCGATGGTCAGGACGTTGGTCGCGATATCGTCGTTGAAATGCGGCGTCATAAAGACCAGACCGGCGCGCAGACCTTCATCGATGCGAACCGGTGCATTCACCGAACCGCGCCGCGACCTCACGCGTACGCGTTCCCCGTCGCGCAATCCATAGCGCGTCGCATCGGCCGGTGAAATGTCAAGGCTCTCGCCGCGGCGCAACGGCGACGTGTACCCGCCGCTTTGCACGCCCGTGTTGAACGAATCCAGCCGCCGGCCGGTCGTGAGCCGCAGGGGAAACTCGTCGTCGAGTGCCTCCACCGGCGGATCGTGCTCGACGGCGGCAAACGGCGCCTTGGGACCGTGGAGCGGCGTTTCCCAAAGACGGCCGTGCAAGTAGGTTTCGCCCGGATGGTCTTCGTCGTAGCACGGCCACGGGATGCCCCCGAGCTTCTCGAGACGCGCGTAACTCATGCCGGCATGCCACGGCGAAAGCGTGCGGCATTCGTTCCAAATGTCTTCGGCCTCGGCGTGACCCCATTCGTGCCCCAGACGCCGCGCCAGCTCGTACATGACGGCGGCATCTTCGCGCGCTTCGCCCGGCGCTTCGAGTGCTTTGCGCACGCGCTGCACGCGGCGCTCGCTACTGGTGACGGTTCCCTCGCTTTCGCACCAACTCGATGCTGCCGGAAAGACCACATCGGCCAACTCGCCGGTTTTCGTGAGAAAGATATCTTGAACGATGAGGTACCGGAGTTTGCGCAACAGCGCGTTTGCGCGCTGCTGATCGGCTTCCGATTGGGCTGGATTCTCTCCGACGACGTAGAGCGTGTCGAGTTCTCCGCGTTCCATCGCCTCGAACATGCCGGTGAGGTTCCATCCCGGCTGCGGCGGCAATTCAGCGCGCCACGCGCGTTCGAACTTCGCGCGGAACGCGTCGTCGGCGACGGCTTGGCCGCCGGGATACTTGTCGGGAAGAGCGCCCATGTCGCCACCGCCCTGCACGTTGTTTTGACCCCGCAGCGGACATACTCCGGATCCGTATCGCCCGACGTGCCCGGTGAGCAGAGCGAGGTTGATCAATGCGCGCACGTTGTCAACCGCGTTGTGGTGTTCCGTAATGCCGAGCGTCCAGCACAGTTGGGCGGTCGGTGCGGTTGCGTAGGAGTGGGCGAGTTCGGCGATGCGGTCGCGCGGAACGCCGGTGATTCTTTCGGCATACTCGAGCGTGTAGGGCTCGACGCACCGCGCGTAGGCTTCAAAACCGCTCGTAGCCCGCTCGACGAACGCGCGGTTCTCCAAACCTGCGGCCAAGATCTCGCGGCCGACCGCGTTGGCCAGCGCGATGTCCGATCCCACGTCGAGGCCGAGCCACCCGTCGGCCCATTGGGCCGAACTCGTCCGTCGCGGATCGACGACGTAGAGCTTGGCTCCGTTGTGAATTCCCCGCAGGACGTGATGAAAATAGATCGGATGCGTTTCGCGCGCATTCGAACCCCATAACACGACGACGCCGGTATGTTCAGCTTCTTCGTACGAACTGGTACCGCCGCCGGCGCCGAAGACCGCCGTCAGACCGACGACGCTCGGAGCGTGTCACGTTCGGTTGCAGCTATCGACGTTGTTGCTGCCCATGACGACGCGAGCAAACTTCTGGGCGACGTAGTTCACTTCGTTGGTCGCTTTCGAGCAGCTGAACATTCCGTAGGTTCGCGTACCGTTGCGCTCGCGCGCGTCACGCAACGCGGTCGCGGCGCGCTCCAGCGCCTCGTTCCACGTAGCCCGGCGCAACGAACCGCCGTCCCGGACGAGCGGATGCGTTAACCGCTGATAGACTTTCATGGCCGGAGGTTTTCCGGCGGAATCGCGGTTACCTCGGGCGACGGCACGCCCCGGTCCCGGTCGGCACGGTGGCCGTACGGGCGAAAGGCGCCGTCCCGACGCCCCCAGCCTACCCGGCGGCCGAAGGAAGGCGCGAGTCCGGTAACGCACTTCCGTTTTCCCCGGATCCGCAAAGGAGTTTACGGTGGATCTTTCGTCGATGATCGTGTACGCCGGCGGCGACTTCCGCCGCTACGAAGACGCCAAAGTCGGGCTACTCACCCATGGGCTGCAGTACGGCACGGGTTGCTTCGAAGGCATCCGAGGATATTGGGTTCCCGAGGAAGACGAACTCTTTCTCGTTTTGATCCGCGATCACTACGAGCGTCTGATCAACTCGGCGAAGATTCTGATGATGACGCTACCGAAAAGCACCGATGCGCTCATCGACATCACGCTGGACCTTTGCCGGCGCAATCGCTTTCGGGCCGGCGTCTACGTTCGGCCTTTCATGTACAAGGCGGCTGAGGACGTCGGCGTACGATTACACAACGTGCCCGACGCGTTAGCCATCGTGCCGATTCCGTTCACCGCCTATCTCGACACGACCCGCGGTCTCGACGTATGCGTCAGTTCGTGGCGGCGAGCGGACGATACGATGGCTCCGCCGCGCGCGAAGATTACCGGTCTGTACGTCAACTCGGCTTTGGCGAAAAGCGAAGCGATCCAGAACGGCTACGACGAGGCCATCCTCTTGTCGCACGACGGACACGTCGCCGAGGGTTCGGCAGAAAACATCTTCTTGGTTCGGCGCGGCGTCTTATACACGCCGGATCCGTCGCAGAACGTTCTCGAAGGGTGCACCCGCCGAGCGATCATGGATATTGCGCGCGACGAGTTCGGCCTGCAGATCGTCGAACGCTCCATCGACCGCGGCGAATTGTATTGCGCCGAGGAAGTGTTCTTCAGCGGCACGGCGGCCGGCATCGCGCACGTGGCGTCGATCGACCACCGCATCGTCGGCGACGGCCGAATCGGTCCGATCACCAAGAGTTTGGGAGAATTTTACGAGCGCATCGTGACCGGGCGCGAGCCGCGGTACGAGCACTGGATCGCGCGAACCTACGCGCCCGGCCGTATGACGGTGCCGTTGCCGGCATCCGCCGCCCCGGCTCCCGCTTAGGGGCGTTCGTCCAGGCCGCTGCTCCAGTAGCGCACGTCCGGCGACGTGCTGCCGTTGGGTGCGTCCAGGGCAAGCGAGAAGTTCAATCCGCTGCCCTCGCGCCATCGCGCCAGCCGCACTTCATCGGCATAGGCGAGACGCGAAATCGAGTGGATGAACGCGCGTCCCAGACCTTTCGACGGCAGCGACGTCGTCATCACGGCGATGACGTAAGGAGCGTCGCTTGCGTAGACGATCCCGGCGTCGTTGAGGGTGTCGAAGAGCGAACCGGTCTTGTGAGCGATCGGAACGTCGTCGGGCAGCGGCTCGGGTAAGAGCGTGTTGTATTGGTCCTGTTCCAAAATCGAGATCATTTCGTTGGAGGACCACTCGTCGATCAATTGCCGGTGCGCCATCAGCGCGAGTAAGCGCACTAAGTCGGCGGGCGACGTTCGTAGCCGCTGACGGATTTCCCACCCATCGGTACGGACATCCGTGCTCAAGCGAGTATGTTGCAGTCCGAGCTCGAGCATCGAGCGGTTGATACTGCGGCGGCCGACCAGACGGATGAGCATGTTCGTTGCGGTGTTGTCGCTGACGTCGATCATTTTCTCGAGGAGCGTCGAGACCGGATAGGTCGAACCAACGGCTGCATCGCACAGTTCTCCCGATCCCGAATCCTTGTCTCCCGCGCGCAAAGCAACGCGCCGTTCCAAATCGAATCGGCCGGCCTGCAACTGACGGAAGACTTCCACCATGACCGGAATCTTTATCGTCGACGCGGCCGGCATGCTGGCACCGGCGTTGTGGCCCGTGTGGTAACCGGTGCTCAAATCGAAAACCTCGAGGGCGCTCGCCGCGGGAAGCCGTGCGGCAAGTTTACGCACGTCGCGGTTCAACTGGATTAACGGCCCGGGGAGGAAGGCGGCGGCAGGCGCAGTCGACGCAACGATCGCTAAAACGGCAACCGCGACGGCGGTTGCGACGAGGCGTCGCATGGCAGCGTCATTGCGTTGCGCGATGCGCGCGTTCCTGCCGGCACGTTCCGTGGGAGGCTGCCGCTTGTTCGGCGAACGCGCGAGCATAATGCCCCGCGACTTGCGAACGATTGCGCCGCGGCGATGGAGCGACCGTCTGGACGGAATCTATTGGTTGCCTCGCTTGACCGACAAAGCGCGAGCGGCATTGGCCGGAACCCTGGGAGATTATCTTTTCGGTCAGAGTCCGATGGACCGTGGGCTGCTGCGCCAACTCGGGTTGAGTCACCGCGAATTCGCCGCCATCGTTCGCGATGCCGCCGACGACGAGGGCGTGCTCGCCGCCATTGCCGCGCGCGATTCGCAATCGCTGCAGCGTGCACGCGCGTGGAGCGAAGCCCTCCCCGATCGGCACCGGCTCTTCTTTTGGTTCGTCGACGTCGACGACGGATATCGCACGACGTGGCTGCGCGCGCCGATCGCGGTCGCGGCGAATGCCATATCGCGCACGGCGAAGCGCGTCTGGCCTTCGCGAGCAGCCGAGCGCGCCGCCGCCCGAAGTACCGCGCCGGAATGACGCCCAGGCGCCGGCTCGACCCTCGGAGCTGGTTGACGGACAAGCGGCTCACGTTCGCGTTCAAACTCGTCGGGCTGATCGTGCTTCTGTGTTACGCGGCGGGGTTCGTCGTTGGATTTCTAACGCAGATTCGCGCCGTCGTGTACATCCTGATCGGCACGATTTTCCTCGCGTACCTGATCTATCCAGCCGTCCACCGATTGCGCCGCCGGCTGCCGCTTGCGGTTGCAATTTTGCTCGTGTATGCCGTCGTCGCGATTGGGATCGCCGCGTTAGGCTGGCTCGTCGTACCGCGGGTGAGCGACGACATCGGGGCTTTCGTGCGGCACTACCCGGAGCTCAGCGCGCGCGTCAACAGCTTCCTGTACGACCCGAACGATTCCGTGACGTCGCGACTGCCGGACTGGATGCGGGCGGAAATCGCGCGGATTCCTGCAGAAGTGGCGCTTTGGGTCAAGACTCGTGGGATCGAGAGTGCCGGGCACGTCGTGCTGGTGCTGGCGGGCGGATTTGCGGCGATTGCCACCTTCGTCATCGTCCCGTTGATGACCGCGTACTTGCTGCTCGATCTCGAGAATTTACAGCGTGGACTTTCGTCGATGGTTCCGCCGCGGCGCTGGCGCGCCACGCTCGGCTTCCTCAGCGACGTCGACGCGGTGGTCGGCGGATTCATCCGCGGGCAGTTGTTGGTAGCGTTGTCGGTCGGCGTCCTGATCACGATCGCGTTGCTCGTGCTGCACGTACGATATGCATTCTTCCTAGGAATGATTGCCGTCATCGGCGACCTCGTGCCGTATGTCGGAGCCGTGCTCGCGTTTTTGCCCGCTTTCTCGATCGCGTGGTTGAACAACGGCATCGTCAATGCGCTGCTGGTATTGGCGGCGTTCGTGGCGATTTTCGAGGCCGAAGGCCACTTGCTGGCGCCGAGCATCGTGAGCAAGACGGTTCACCTCAGCCCGTTCGTCGTGCTGCTCGCACTCCTAATCGGCGGCGAACTCGGCGGAATTTTCGGCTTGCTGGTCGCAATCCCGGTGGCAGGCATTCTACGAGTCATCGCGCTGCGGGTCTTTCGACCGGGCTCCCCGAACGAGCCGACACCGTGAAACCGACCCCGCACGCATCCCGGCGCGTCGACGTCGTCGGCGTTCCGATGGATTTGGGGGCCAGCCGTCGCGGCGTCGACATGGGGCCGTCCGCCGTGCGTTACGCAAAGCTCCACGACAAACTCCAGCGGCTCGGTTTCGTAACGATCGTCGATCACGGCAATCTCCCGGTTCCGATTCGCGAGGCGGCTTCGCTCGACGATTCGGCGGCAAAGTACCTCGGCGTCATACGCGACGTGTGCGATCAACTCGCCGCGGTCGTCGAAAAGGCGGTTCGCGACGGCGGAACGCCGGTGGTGCTCGGCGGCGACCACTCGATTGCCATGGGAACGCTCGCCGGCCTGCGGCGCGCCTACGAACGGCCGGCGGGGCTGGTGTGGATCGACGCCCATGCCGACATCAACAATCCCGAGAGCTCCACGACCGGCAACGTTCACGGTATGCCGCTGTGGTTTGCTCTGAAAAGCGGCGTTGCCGAACGCGGACGGACGGTTCAAATCGGACTGCGCGACGTCGATAACGAAGAGAAACGCTTGTTGCGGGAGTTCGGCGTCAAGGCATTTTCCATGAGCGACGTCGACAAGCTCGGAATGATGCGGGTGATGGAAGAGGCTTTAGCGATTGCCGGAAGCGGCGACAGCCCGATTCACGTCTCCTTCGACATGGACGGCATCGATCCGAGCGAAGCTCCGGGTACCGGAACGCCGGTGAAGGGCGGCTTGAGTTATCGCGAAGCGCACCTCATCATGGAAATGCTGCACGACAGCGGCCGCCTGGGTTCGATCGAAATGGTCGAGATCAATCCAATTCTCGACCAACGCAACCAAACCGCAATTCTCGCCGTCGATCTGATCTGCTCGGGCTTGGGGAAATCAATTCTCTAGAGAGGTCCCTTTCGCTGGGCTTTATACGTGCACTCGGCCTGACGCGCGCGGGCGCGATGCGCGCGCTGGCGCAGTGCGTGAGCGCGCTGGACCCCGACGTCCTTGCGTTGAGTGAGGTCGATGCCGGCGACGCTTTGGCCGTCGCGACACGGTTCGACCGTCAGTGGGCCTATCGCGGCGGCCAAGCGGTGTTGTGGAACCGTCGATTTGTCGCCGTGAAAGTGCACGATTTGTATCTTCCGGCGACGCCGCTTGCGCCGTTTGAGCGCCGGGGACTCCTGCGCGTCGACGGACGCTGCGACAGCACCGAGTTGACGCTGTTTGCTGCTCGCTTTGCGCCGGCGCGCGCGTGCGTTCGCGATCTTCGGTTCACTCGCTCGGCGATTCGCGCGTCGGGGGCCGCCCGCATCGTGCTGTTCCTGACCGATCCCCCGGGCGCCGGGCGCGCAAGCTTCGGCGATCTCGGGCTGCGACCGGAGTGCGCCGACGCCGCCGCAGCCGACCTGATGCTGGCGGTGCGCGGCTGCTCGGTGCAATCGTGTATCGTCGCTCGGGCAGAGAACGGCATCGGCGCGCAACTGATTGCGCGCGTCACAGCTTGATCGTCGCGCGTCCTTCGCAGGATATCCCGCCGCCGCAGACTGCCGGATCCCAGCTCGCGTCGGCGAGGAGCGACTCGATGCGAGATTCGAGTCGCGGGTCGACGTCGGGCTGGAAGATCACGTCCTTGGTCCGTCCGTCATCACCAACGGTTACCAGGAGGGTTACGTGTACCCCGAGCGAGCCGAGTTGTTTGAGAATGCCGGGATCCAGCACCGGATCGGGTTGCTCCGCGCCAAACGGCAAATAACCGCCTTTGTCGCGGCCGAGCGTACTCGATACCGCCCTGGCCACCGGCGGTGCG
>JBAUZB010000115.1:0-2026 GCA_049585095.1 Candidatus Tumulicola sp. | reverse complement strand
GCCCACCATCGTCCGCGGCGAGGGGTGCTACCTCTACGACGACCGCGGAAATCGCTACCTCGACTTCGTCTCGGGACTGGTGGCCGTCAATCTCGGTCACGGACACGCCGGCCTAGCCAAGGCAATCGGCGAGCAGGCTGCCCGCCTCGGGTACGCGCCGCCGAGTTTCGGCGACGAGCACCGCGCACGGCTCGCGCAAGCAATCGTGGAAATCGGCCCGTGGAACGGCGAAGGGCGAATCTTCTTCACGACGGGTGGCGGCGAAGCGAACGAAGACGCCGTCAAGTTCGCGCGCGCGCTGACCGGACGGCACAAGGTGCTCACCGCGTACCGGTCGTTCCACGGATCCGCTCCTGGCGCCGGAACGCTGACCGGCGAGAATCGCCGCTGGCCCAACGAACCGGGTCTTCCCGGCGTCGTTCGTTTCTTCGCGCCGTTTCCGTATCGCAGCCCGTTCTTCACGCGCGATGCCGCCGAAGAGTGCGGGCGGGCGCTAACGCATCTCGAGGAGATCGTCACCTACGAAGGCGGGGATCGTATCGCCGCGCTGCTCATCGAACCAGTCGTCGGATCGAACGGCGTCATCGTCTATCCCGAAGGATACCTGCACGGTCTGAGCGACCTGTGCGATCGCTACGGCATTCTGTTGATCTTCGACGAGGTGATGACCGGGTTCGGTCGCACCGGCGCCGCATTTGCTTCGGAACGCTTCGGCGTGGTGCCCGACATGTTCACGTTTGCGAAAGGCGTGACGTCGGCATACGTTCCGCTCGGCGGCGTCGCGGTGCGCGAATCGCTCGCATCGCACTTCGACGCGCATCCGCTCCCCAGCGGGCACACCTTCAGCGGCCATCCGCTGGCGATGGCGGCGGGCGTCGCCGCGCTCGACGCATATCGCGACGAGAACGTCTTCGAACGAGCGCGCGAAATGGAAAAACCGTTGCGCGCGCGCCTCGAAGAACTTCAACGACGCCACCGTACCATCGGCGAGGTGCGCGGCGTCGGCGCCTTTTTCGGTTTGGAACTCGTGCGCGATCGCGAGTCGCGCGAGCCGCTGGTTGCGTGGCAAGGGAAAGAGTCGCTCAACGCGTTCTTTGCCGACGCGCTCGCGCGCGGGCTTTACGTCTTCGGGCGGTACAACGCGGTGGTGATCGCGCCGCCGCTGATCGCCGGCGACGCCGAACTCGACGAAGCGGCCGAACTGCTCGATGCGTCGCTCACGAAGTTGGAGGAAGGATGACGACGACGCAACTTCCGGTTCTCGATCCCGCGACGCGCGAGATCATCGGAACGGTTCCGGAGAGCGGCGCCGCCGAGATCGATCGCGCCGTCGCCGGCGCGCGCGAGGCGTTCGAAACGTGGTCGTGCGTCCCGGTCGTCGAACGCGCGCGGCTAATGTTCCGGTTCGCCGACGCGCTCGAGCGACGGCACGAAGAACTCGCAACCTCGGTCGCGCGTGAGAACGGAAAAACGATCGGCGACGCGCGCGCCGAAGTGCGGCGCGGGATCGAAGCCGTCGAATTCGCCGGCGGCATGCCGTCGCTCATGATGGGCGACGCGCTGCCCAACGTGGCGCGCGGCATCGACTCGATTTCGGTGCGCTATCCACTCGGCGTCTGCGCGGGCATCACGCCGTTCAACTTTCCGGCGATGATCCCGCTGTGGATGGCGCCGATCGCGATCGCGGCCGGCAACACCTTCGTACTCAAGCCGTCGCCGCAGACGCCGCTTACCGCGGAAATTGTCGTGGCAATCGCCGGCGATTGCAACTTCCCACGTGACATCTTTACCGTCGTGCACGGAGGTGCCGCAACGGTTGAGGCGCTCCTCGACCATCCGGACATCGCCGCGGTGTCGTTCGTCGGATCGTCGGCGGTGGCACGCGGCGTGCACGAGCGCGCGTCGCGCGCGCACAAACGCGTCCAAGCCCTCGGCGGCGCGAAGAACTATCTCGTGGTGATGCCCGACGGCGTCACGCCGGCGACCGTCTCGGGAATCATCGCGTCGGCGTTCGGCGGCGCGGGAC
>JBAUZB010000114.1:0-9208 GCA_049585095.1 Candidatus Tumulicola sp. | reverse complement strand
GCGCCGTTCTTCGGCCAGAACGCGCACGCGCGTGCCGATGCGCCTGCTGCGGGCGCGCTCCGACGCGGCCCGAGCCGCCTCGCGCAGCCGGATTAGCCGTTTGCGCCGTTCGCGCGTCGCAGTCCGCGGAGTCAGACTCGCCGCCGGAGTGCCTTCTTCCGCGCTGTATTCAAAGAACCCGACGCGGTCGAGTTCGGCGCGCGCGATCCACTCCTCGAGATAGGCGGCGTGCGCTGCGGTTTCGCCCGGGAATCCTACGATAAACGTGGACCGCATCGTAATGCTCGGAATGCGCGCTCGAAATTCATCGATGATTTCGAGGTAGCGCTCGCCGTTGCCGGGGCGCTGCATCCCGCGCAACACCTCCGGATGCGCGTGCTGCAACGGCATGTCCATATACTTGCACACTTTCGGCAGCGCCGCGATCGCCGAAATGAGTTCGCGGTCGACGGTCGCCGGATACAGATATAACAGCCGAATCCATTCGACGCCGGCGACCTCGTGCAAGCGCTCCAGCAGCGCGGCCAGACCGCCCCGGCGAAGCCCGCGATCGCGTCCCCACATCGACGTGTCCTGCGCGATCAGAATCAGCTCTTTGGCGCCGGCGGCGGCCAACGCGTGCGCCACTTTGACGATCGATTCCTCGCTGCGGCTGCGAAACCGGCCGCGCAACGTGGGAATAATGCAAAACGTGCACGGATGATCGCAGCCTTCGGCGATCTTCAGATACGCGGTCGCGCGCGGCGTGGTGACGAGACGCGGCAGAAAATCGTGCTCTGGTTCCGGCTCGAACTCGAGGCGCACCGGACGGCGACCGTCTTCGACGTCGTCGAGCAACTCCACGATGCTCGCATACGCGCCGGTTCCGACGACTCCGTCGATTTCCGGAATCAGCGCCTGGAGGCGATCGCCGTAGCGTTGCGCCAAGCATCCGGCAACCACCAGGCGCTGGTCGCGCCCCTTGCCGGCGGCGTGCTCCAGAATCGTTTCGGTCGACTCCGCCTTGGCCGGATCGATGAACGCGCAGGTGTTGATGATGACCGTGTCGGCGCGCCGGCTATCGCTCTCGAGCCGCCAGCCGGCGGCCCCGAGTTTGGCGATCATCACTTCGGTGTCGACCAGATTCTTCGCGCATCCCAAGCTGACGAACGCCACCGACTTCAACGAAACGCCCTACCGATAATTAACGAACTGCAGCGGCAGATCGAATTCGAATGCACGTAATGCGGCGATCACTTTCTGTAAATCGTCCCTGTTTTTTCCCGAAACGCGAACCTGCTCGTCTTGATACTGAGCGTTCACCTTGAGCTTCAGCGACTTGATCTTCTCCATGAGCTCCTTGCTCTTGTCCTTCGGGATTCCGGCGCGCAAGCTAATGATTTGGCGCACGGTGCTTCCGGCCGCCGGTTCGACGTCGCCGAACTCGAACGCTTTGACGTCGACGCCGCGCTTGATCGCCTTGCCTTGCACGATATCCACGACGTTACGCATCTTCAGCTCGTCGTCGGAGATCAAGGTGATCTTTTTTTCATCGGCCTCGATGCTGGTCTTGCTATGTTTGAAATCGAAACGGTTTTCGATTTCCTTACGTGCCTGATTCAGCGCGTTGTCCAGCTCTTGCCGGTCGATCCGCGACACGATGTCGAACGATGCGTCGGTGGGCAACCTTAAAACTCTCTCCTCAGAGCGCGAAAGCGCGTTCGGCCACGTCGCCTAGTTTCCCGAGTTTCCCGACGTCTTTTCCGTCGACGTAGATCTCGACGCCGCCGGCGTTGCCGATACGCACCAGCGCGTTTTTGCCATGGAACGTCTTGGCGGTCCCGGCCGGAAACGTACCCTCCATGCTAACACTGCCGTCAACCGTAACCCTGAGCCACGACGGGGCCGAAAGGACCAGAGCAAGCGAGTTGGCCGGGTTGGCGGAGGCGGTCGCCACCGGCGTGGCACTGGCGACCGGCGAGGCGCCGGCGGCGAGCGGACCGCCCGAAGCCGAGCTTCCACTAGAAGGAAACGGACTGGCTCCGGCGCTCTCCATCGCGAGGGGGACGGCCTCGCGGTGCAGCGTCAACGCGTTGTAGAAAACGTAGGCAACCAATAGCACCGCAACCACGGCGGCGATCCACACCATCAGCGAGCCGCGTCGTGTCGTTCGTTCGGCGCGCGACGGCGACGGCGTCGCCTCCGCTTCGCGTACCGTTCCCGCGTGGCCGTTGAAGGCAGTCACCACCTCTTCGGGATCGAGTCCGAGGAAGCGGGCATACGTCCGCAGGAAACCTCGCACGTAAACCGGGGCGCCGATCGCCTTCCAATTTTCGTCTTCGATGGCGGCCAGATAGACCGACCGTATGCGAATCCGGTCGGAAACGTCGGAGAGCGAGAGGCCGCGAGCCTCGCGTGCGGCGCGAAACTGCTCACCCAGGGCTGGCATTGAGGGGAGTTTTGTTGGTCCCGACCGGGCTCCCTGTGTTATCCTGTCCGCAGTCAGATGGCAAAAGAACGCGTAGTTGCAGCGATGAGCGGCGGCGTCGACTCGGCGGTTGCCGCCGGGCTCCTGGTCGAAGCCGGATACGACGTGGTCGGCATTACGATGAAAATGTACGCGCCCACGAAGCCGGCCCACGCGAAGAGTTGCTGCGGCATCGAGGATTTCGACGACGCGCGCCGCACCGCGGCGGTGCTCGGCATTCCGCACTACGTGCTCGATTTCGAAGATACGTTTCGCCGAAACGTGATCGAGCGCTTCGCCGAAGACTACGCGACCGGACGAACGCCAAATCCGTGCGTTTCGTGTAACAACTTCGTCAAGCTTGGAACGCTGGCACGCTACGCCGACCAAATCGAAGCACGATTCGTTGCAACCGGCCACTACGCGCGCGTCGAACACCGCGCCGACGGGACGCATTTATATCGCAGTGCATGCACCAAAGACCAAGCCTACGCGCTCGCCCAACTGGCGCCCGCTCAGTTGGCGCGATTGCTGTTGCCGCTCGGCGACCTCGACAAGAACGCGACCCGCGCCCACGCGCGGCGGTTGGGCCTCCCGGTTCGGGACAAGGCGGAGTCGCAAGACATTTGCTTCGTCGAAGGCGGTGACTACCGCGACGTTCTCGATCGAATTCGTCCCGGAATCGCTCGGGCGGGCGCGCTCGTCGCGACCACCGGCGAAACGGTGGGAACGCACCGCGGCGTCGCCCACTATACGATCGGTCAGCGATCCCGGATCCCGGCACAGAGCGACGGTGCCCGCTACGTAACGCGCATCGACCCGAACAGCAACACCGTGTTCGTGGGGCGCGAAGACGAGCTCTTTGCTCGAGCGCTACGTGCCGACGCGCTCAATCTCATCCGTCCCGAACGATTCACCTCGGGCGGGACCGCAATGCTCGCGATGGTACGGTATCGCGCCCAACCCGCGCCCGCCGATGCGCAGGTCGCATCCGACGGCACGCTGGCGCTGCGTTTCGATCGACCGCAACGTGCCGTCGCGCCGGGGCAACTGGTCGCGCTCTTCGATCTCGACGGCAACGAGGCACTCGGCGCCGCCACCATCCGCGACGTGTCGGCCTGAACCTTCGCTAAACGGCGGTTGCGAGCGCGATGTCATCGCGCACGTTCCAGTACGTGTCGCGAATCACCGGAGTAAAGCCCGCTTTGAGGATCTGCGTCTCTAAGTCGTGCCGGGTGGCTTCATTGGTGCTGCCGGCGTCGTGCACGACCCGCTCTTCGATGATCGTCCCGCCCATGTCGTCGCAACCGTAAAACAGCGCCAGCTGTCCGAGCTTTAACCCCGGGGTGAGCCACGACGCCTGCAGGTGCGCGAAGTTGTCGAGGTACAGGCGCGAAACGGCTAGCACCCGCAGATACTCCAAACCGGTCGCCTCGCGGCCGCGCAGCGGCGTTTTGAACGGCACGTAATACCACGGGATGAACGCCGTGAATCCACCGGTTTCATCTTGCAGCTCGCGCAAAACGTGCAAGTGTTCGATGCGTTCTTCGGAGGTTTCGATCGAGCCGAACATCATGGTTGCGGTCGTCGGCATCCCCAGCCGCTGCGCTTCGCGCATCACGCCCAGCCATTCGTCGGGCTTCACCTTGCGCGCCGAGATTCGCTTGCGCACGCGCTCGACCAAAATCTCCGCGCCCGCGCCCGGCAGAGATTTCATGCCGGCCGCTTTTAGACGCGCCAGCACTTCGCGAACCGGCAGGTTCTCGACGTGCGCGAGACCGATGATTTCCGACACCGAGAGTGAGTGGATGTCGACGCCGGGATACTCGCGGCGCACGCGCTCGAACAGCGCTTCGAACCAGTCGATCCGCAACTCGGGATTCACGCCGCCCTGAATCATGATTTGCGTCGCGCCCCGGTCGGCAGCGTATTTTACCCGATCCAGCACGACGTCGGGCGACATGGTGTAGCCTTCTTTATGGTTCTCCGGCCGAAAGAAGGCGCAGAAGGTGCAATGCACGTTGCAGACGTTGGTATAGTTGATGGTCGTATCGATCACGTAGGTGACGATGTCGTTCGGATAGAGCTGCATGCGCCGGGCATGCGCGGCCGCTCCGAGGTCGTGAAGATCCGCCTCGTTATACAACCGCACGCCTTCGTCGAACGCCAGACGGCCGCCGGAGGCCGCGCGGTCGAGCAAGCTAACGAGTGAGGACACCGATCACCTCGGGCAACGGCGACGGAATCGTAGCGATCGCACCCACCGCAAAAAGTTCACGGCAGAATGCCGCCAATCCGTTCTGCGCGGCCGAATGAAACGTGAAGTTCAGCTTTCCGTAGTACGATTCGTAAAAGCCGGGGGCTCGCGGAATGCTGCGCTGAGCGGCGGTGACCACGGCTTCGGTATGCGAGCGCGACCAGGTGTAGGCGTCGGTCAGCGCGTGCATGCAGGCGCGCACGCCTTCGGCGTCGCGCTCGTAAGCATCGCGCCGCGTGGCCCACACGGCGAAGACGGTTTGTTCGCCGGTCCATTCGTGCCACAGCTTGCCGAGATCGTAAACCTGCGCCGCTGGAAACGCTTCGATGGCGTCGATGGCCGAGTCGCCGATGAGCAACGTCGGATCGCCCGCGCGCGCCCGCGCGAGCGGTTCCGGTTCGACGACGTAATGTGGCGTAACGCCGTAGCGCCGCTCGAGAATGACCCGCAGGAGATTGCGGCCGGTCGCCGATTCGCGGGTCACGTACACCGAAACGCCGTCGAGCAACGCCGGCGGCGTTGCCGAAACCAGAACCACCGAAACGACCTGATCCCGGGCGCCGATGCAGAGATCCGGCAACAGCACCAGCTCGTCGCAATGCTTGGCCCATTCGAACGCACTAATCGGGCTCAAGTCGAGTTCGCCGCCGAGCAGCATTTCATTCAAACGCGAAGGAACGTCGGCGTGAAGCGACCCCGGATATGCGATGGCGCCGGCGTCGAAAGCGGCGTAGATCGGAAGATCGTTGGTATAAATGATTCGGCCGCAGCGCAACACGCGCTTCTACGCCTCCACCAGCTCGCGCGCCGGCGGCGTCCAATCCCACGCGAACTCCTGGTAGGTCGAGTTCCTGCGAATCGGAACGTAACCCGCACCTTCGATGAGGCGGCGAAACTCCCGATCGTCGACGTACTGTCCCGATTGGGTCCCGGCCGAGTGGTAGATCATCTCCTCGTCGGTCGACCCGTGCGTACCGTCCATGTCGTCGGCGCCGAACTGCAGCGCCACCTGACACACCTTCAAGCCTTGAATCATCCAATACGCTTTGATGTGATCGAAGTTGTGCAGCATCAGACGCGCGACCGCGAAGGTTCGCAGGTCGTCGAGCCCGGTCGTCCATCCGCAGTACGACAACTCGTTGCCGTCGGGATGAAACGCCAGCGGAATGAACGCATTGAAGCCCGGCGACCGATCCTGCGACTCGCGCAGGCGGATGAAGTGATCCACCCGGTCCTCGAGCGTTTCGATGTGTCCGTAGAGCATGGTCGCGTTGCTCGCGACGCCTTGGCGGTGCAGCTCTTCGTGAATTGCGATCCAGTTCGCGCTGGAAACCTTGTTCGGACAGATCTTCGCGCGCGTCGCCTCGGCGAGGATTTCCGCGGCCCCGCCGTTGACGTTGTCGAGCCCGGCTGCGCGCAGCGCCGCAACGATCTCGGGAAAGGGTAGGCGGTGACGTTTCGCCATGTACTCGATTTCGGCGGCGGTAAACAACGACAGCTGCACGTGCGGCAGCGCCTCTTTGAAGCGGCGCATGAGCGGCAGCCAGTAGTCCAGCGACAGTTGCCGCGGATCGTGGCCGCCCACGATGTGAATCTGATTGAAGTTCGTGCCGGTTTCAACCGCCTTGGCAAAAACTTGGTCGGCCGTCATGCGAAAAATCCGCTGCGGCTCCTTGAACTCGTCGGCCGCGAACGAGCAGAAGGTGCACCCGGCGAAACACACGTTGGTCGAGTTAATGTAGCGATTGAGAACGTAGAAAACTTTTCGGCCGCTCTTGCGCTCTTTGACTCGGCGCGCCATCCGGCCGAGTCCGTGCAGATCGCGCGTTCGATATAGCGTCAGCCCGTCGTCGAACGAGAGGGGGATCCCAGCTTCGACCTTGCGGTCGATCTCGGCGAGCGCCGGATCGGCAGATGCCATGGTCACAGTCTACAGTCTATAGGCGCGCGGCGGACGGAGCAAAGACCTTTACCGGGACGATCACCCACGCCGCCGAGACGATCGCCAGTGCCAGCAGCGCGCCGCCGATCAGGTCGGTGGCGTAGTGGGCGCCCAGCGCCAGACGCGACCAGCAAATCGCAATCGTGAAAACGACGAGCCCACCCGCAGCCAACGTCCGGACGCGCCCCGGCAAGCCCGACGCGTAGAGCATGGCCGCCCACAGCGCGTAGAACCCGACGGCGATCGCGGCATGCGAACTCGGATATGAAAACGCCGATTCGTGCCGCACCACCCAGTCAAGGCGGCGGGGCCGCATGAAGTAGTGCTGCGCGAAATCCGCCGCTTGCCAGCAGAGCAGCAGCACGACCACGCTGAAGACGCTGCGCGCGCGCCACGCCGGAACGCGCCACGCAATCACCAGGAGCACCGCTGCAATCGGAGCGAGCACGTAGGGGTAGCAGGCCCACGTCAACCACCACGCGATCAACGCGCTGTCGCCGTGCATCGCGTGCTCCCACGCGACCAACGCCGCCGGTTCGCCGTGGTGCGTCACCGACCAGCCCAGCGCGAAGAACCCGGCGAAAAACATCACCGCGGCGGCGGCACTCGCGAGCCTCACGGGCCGCTCGCGAAAAGGTCTTGCTGGCCGCCTTCGGCTTTGCCCAGGCGCGACGCGATGATTTCCAGTTCCGCCAGTCCGAGCGCGATCTTGCGCGGCTTGGTGCCTTCGTGCGGCCCGACGATTTTGAAATCCTCGAGCTGTTTCATCAACCGCACCGCGCGCGGATGGCCGATGGAAAACTGCGACTGCAGCTGCGCGGTCGACGCGTAATTCGTTTCGATGATGAATTTGGCAGCTTCGTAACACAGCGGATCGATGGCCTTGCCGGCATCGTCGTCACTCACCGGCACCACTTCGACGTCGAGCAGGTTGTGCGGACGGGCTTGGCGCGCCCAAAACTCGACCAGCCGCGCCACTTCCGAAGCCGAGATGAGGGCGCCTTGGGCGCGCACCGGCTTGGGCGCGTCGATCGGAAGATACAGCATGTCACCGCGCCCGAGCAGCCGTTCGGCACCGTTCATATCGAGAACCACCCGTGAATCGGCCTGCGAACTGACCGCGAACGCGATGCGCGAGGGAATGTTCGCCTTGATCAAGCCGGTGATCACGTCGACCGACGGCCGCTGCGTGGCCACGATCAAGTGGATGCCGGTCGCGCGCGCGAGTTGCGCCAAGCGCATGATCGTCGTTTCGACCTTGGCGGGGGCGACCAGCATGAGGTCGGCAAGTTCGTCGATGACGATGACGACATAGGGAAGGTTTTCGTCGGGATACTTGGCGTTGTACTCCTCGATCTTGCGCACGCCGGCTTTGGCAAAGCGCTCGTAGCGGGCGTCCATCTCCTTGGTCATCTCGAAGAGCGCGCCGGCGGCCAAGCGAGGGTCGGTAATCACCTCTTTGATGAGATGGGGAATGCCGTTGAAGACGGTCAGCTCGACGCGCTTGGGGTCGATCATGAGCATCTGCACTTGATCCGGCGTCGCCGTTACTAATAAGGAAGCGATGATCGCGTTCAGGCACACCGATTTGCCGGCACCGGTGGCGCCGGCCACCAGCACGTGCGGCATGTTGCAGAGGTCGCCGAAGACCGGGCGCCCGGTGATATCTTTCCCGAGCGCCATCCAAAGCGGAGGAATCTGCCCGCGATTCGGGATCGCCTCGAGGATTTCGCGAACGGCGACCACGGCGATCGTTTGGTTCGGCACCTCGATTCCCACGGCCGACTTTCCCGGAATCGGCGCTTCGATGCGCACGCTCGTAGCCGCGAGCGCCAAAGCGAGGTCGTCGGCCAGCGATGCGATCTTCGAAATCTTGACGCCGCGCTCGGGCCGTAACTCGTAGCGCGTAATCGACGGGCCGCGCTCGATGTGCACTACTCTCGCTCCGACGCCGAAACTCGCCAGCGTATCCTCGAGCACGTGGGCGCGATTCGATTCGTCCACCACCAGCGCCGGCGGCGGGTCGAAGATCGACAAGTCGGGCAAGCGATAGGCCCGCGCCGTCGACGGCTCCTCGGAGGGCAGATGCGCCGCGCCGGCGGCCGGCTGCGGCGGCGAAACGACCGGAACCAGCGCCTCGAAGGCAAACGGCGGTGGAACCCGCTCGATTTCTACCGAAACCGCGGGAGCGGGTTCGTCGACCGGCAGCGAGCGCTTGGCGATCGGATCTTTGGGCAGGGCGAACGCTTCGCGCAACGAGCCGTGACCCTCGGGAAACCCGGCGCCGAGCGCACCGATTTTGGGCGTCTGCAATCCGCGCCCGAAGACGATGGCACGCCCGATGAGCTGTTTCAGGCTCGCATTGGTGAGCCACAGTGCCAGCGAAAGTGCGGCGACGATCAGCACGATCCAACCGCCGGCGCCGCCCAGCAGCGCGTGCAGCGCCATCCAGATATCGCCGCCGACGCTGCCGCCGCGGCCGGGCCCGGTCGCCGCGAAAGCCGCATCGACGATCAAAAAGTACGCGAGCGCCGTGCTGCCGAGACCGGCGATCATGCGCGGA
>JBAUZB010000113.1:0-9620 GCA_049585095.1 Candidatus Tumulicola sp. | reverse complement strand
CCTTTGAGGCCAAGGCACTCGACGACGATGACATTGAGGATCTCGACGAGGCGCCTGATAACGAAGTCGAAGCGGCCGAAGAGCAGATTCTCGATCAGGCGACGGCGGCTCGAACCAGCTCCGAGTTGCGAATGGAGATCGCGACTCTTAGAGAACTCGAGGCGCTCGCGGATTCTGTGCGGCGCAGCGGCGAGGACAAAAAATGGACCGAGCTTGCCACCTTGCTCTCTCATATCTTCTCAACCTACTCGGCCAGCGAACGCACCTCGGCCAAAGACCTGAAACCGTCGCCTTCGCAGAAGCTCGTTATCTTTACCGAGCATCGTGACACGCTGAATTACCTGAGGGACAAGATATCGACGCTGCTCGGACGCCCCGAAGCAGTTGTCGTTATTCATGGGGGCATGGGTCGAGACGAGCGTTCGAAGGCCCAGGAAGCGTTTAAGTTCGATCCTGAAGTGCAGGTCCTCGTTGCAACCGATGCGGCGGGCGAAGGCATCAATCTGCAGCGCGCGCACTTGATGGTAAACTATGACCTGCCTTGGAATCCGAACCGTATCGAACAACGATTCGGGCGCATTCACCGCATTGGGCAGACGGAAGTTTGCCGCCTCTGGAATCTGGTCGCCGACGAAACACGGGAAGGCGATGTCTATCGCACGCTTCTTGATAAACTAGAGAATGCTCGGGAATCGCTGGGCGGGCAAGTCTTCGATGTTTTGGGCAAGCTCCAATTCGACGGCAAGCCTCTCCGTGAATTGCTAATCGAAGCGATACGCTACGGCGAGAAACCCGAGGTCCGGGCGTACCTCACGAATGTTATCGAAAACGCTCTCGATCGTTCGGCGCTGCAAGATCTCATGGAAGAACGCGTCCTGGCCCACGATTCGATGGATGCGAGCCGCGTGCATCGCGTACGAGAAGAGATGGAGCGCGCCGACGCACGGCGTTTGCAACCGCATTATATTGAATCGTTCTTTTTGGAAGGCTTCAAACGGTTGGGAGGGACCGCGAAGCAACGAGAGCCGCGGCGTTACGAAATTACCAACGTGCCTGCCTCCATTCGAAATCGCGATCGACTCATCGGGATCGGCGAGTCAGTGCTCCCGCGCTATGAGCGCATCGCTTTTGACAAGACCCTATTGACACCACAAGGGCAGGCGATGGCAGCCTTCGTTTGTCCCGGACATCCGCTGCTCGATTCTACGATTGACCTCATATTGGAACGCCACCGTGATCTGCTTCGGCGCGGTGCGGTTCTCGTGGACGATCGGGATTCTAGCCTCAGTCCCAAGATGCTGTTCTTTATCGAGCATGCGCTGCAGGATGCAGAAGTAACGCGCTCAGGAGAGCGCCGAACGATATCAAAACAGATGCTGTATGTGGAGATCGATGCCGCGGGTGCGGCTCATCACATTCACTACGCACCTTACCTTGACTATCGTCACCTTGGCGAAGGCGACCCTTCAGTTCAGGAAATTCTCTCTCGGGCGGAATGCGCTTGGTTACAACGTGACCTTGAACAACAGGCTCTCGATTATGCGATCGAACATGTTGTCCCAGAACACCTAGCAGAGGTCCGCAATCGCAAACTCAAACTCTTGGACAAGACCGAAGCTGCCGTTAAAGAGCGTCTCACCAAAGAGATTAGTTATTGGGATCATCGTGCAGAAGACCTAAAGTTACAAGAGCAAGCCGCGAAATCTCATTCCCGTTTGAATTCCGGGGAGGCTCGAAAGCGAGCCGACGACCTGCAAGGACGCCTCGCGCGCCGGCTCGATGAGATTAAGAGAGAACGCCAGATTTCACCGCTGCCACCGAACGTCTTGGGGGGTGTGCTCATCATTCCAGCGGGGCTGATCGCGAAAATGCGCGGTGTTTCGCCGCTTCCGGATGGGAAGGCGACGGTAGATCGACTTGCCGTAGCAGCGCGTGCCAGAGAGATCGTCATGCAAATGGAACGCGAGCTCGGCTTTGACCCAATCGACCGAGAGAACGACAAGCTTGGCTACGACATTGAGAGCCGAATGCTTTCGACTGGCCGGCTGCGCTTCATTGAGGTCAAAGGCCGCGCCTCTGGTTCCGAGACTGTGACCATTACCAAGAACGAGATCCTGTACTCGCTGAACAAGCCCGAGGATTTTATCTTGGCGATAGTGGAGTTTAAAGATGGAGGCGACCACGCGTTGCACTACGTTAGGCAGCCGTTTACGAGAGAACCTGATTTCGGTGTCACAAGCGTAAACTATGATTTCGGAGAGTTGCTCGTGAGAGCCGAAGAGCCATCTTAATGACCAGTGACCAAGGAAAGACTGTAAAAAAGCTTATCGAGGTCGCTTTGCCGCTACCCGAAATCAATGACGCTTCAGCGTACGATAAGCTTCCTGGAATCGGCCCGCATCCTAAGGGCATTCATCACTGGTGGGCTCGGCTGCCTCTCCCTGCAGCCAGAGCCGTCCTATTTGCCTCCCTCGTCGACGATCCCGGCGAGCATCCAGAAAGGTGGCCGAGCGAAGACCTTCAGAACGCTGAGCGAGAGCGTTTGTTCGACATTATACGCGGTTTGATGGCCAAGAAGCTGCACGAAAGTCCGGGAGCATATGCAGCGGCGCGAGCGGAAATCCAGAAAGCGTGCGACGGCAGCATGCCGCGCTTCTTGGATCCGTTTGCAGGCGGCGGCTCAATTCCGTTGGAGGCGAATCGGCTAGGCTTGAACGTGACGGCGAGTGACCTGAACCCGGTCGCTGTCCTCCTGAACAAATGCAATCTTGAATTAGTGACGCAATGGCTTGGAAGGCCACCCGTAAATCAAACCGACCGAGGGGACCTAGGCGGTGCCAGAGCATGGAAAGGCACCGGTGGCATTGCAGCAGATGTTAGGCAGTATTCGAAAATGGTTCAAGACAATCTTTTACTCAGCGTTGGCTCTTCATATCCACAGCTCGCGCTGTCAAAAGAACATGGTGCGGCAAGAACGGACGCCATCGCCTGGATATGGGCTCGCACCGTAGCGAGCCCTGATCCCTCCGCAGGCGGCGCTCATGTACCCCTTGTCAGGTCATACTGGCTCTCACAGCAAAAAGGCAACGGCGCTTGGCTGGAACCAATTACCGACGGACGACGCCGTACTTACAGATTCGAGATCGGACGCGGGACGCCTAAGGATCGCGGCGCAGTCGGGGCTGGCACGAAGGTAAAGCGGGGTGGATTTAAGTGTCTTATTACGGGCGCGCCTATCCCGTTCGAATACATTCGAAATGAGGGACGATCGAATCGTATGGGCTTCGCTATGCTGGCCGCTGTAGGGGATTCAAAGAGAGGGCGAGTCTACTTGCCGGCGGATGCTGATCAGATCAAAGCCGCGCAGTCCGCGAACCCGTCGGGCTATCCCGAGACCGACCTGCCAGATGAGGCCCTCGGCTTTCGCGTTCAGAATTACGGTATCAAGACGCACGCACAAATGTTCACTAAGCGGCAGCTAGCCACGCTGGTCGCCATGAGCGACTCTGTGCGAGTTGTTCGAGGCGAGATACTTAAGGACTCGTTGGCAGCCGGTCTCTCGAGAGCGGAATCGGAAGCCTACTCGCATCTCATAGCAGTCTTTTTGGCCATGGCCATAGACCGCTGCGCGGATTTCAATAATTCGTTTTGTGGCTGGAGTGCAAGCAATCAAAAAGTCATGCATCTTTTTGGCCGTCAAATAATTCCGATGGTTTGGGATTTCGCCGAGGCTAACATGCTCGGAGCTACCGTGGGATCGTGGCTTACGTGCAGTGCTTACGTCGCCGACTGCATTGAGACCTTGACCGTCGGGTCGGAGTCGAGCGGAGTCGCAAAGCTCAGAGACGCTGCCACGCAGATTGACGAAGCGTCCGGTCTTTTAGTTAGCACAGACCCTCCATACTATAATAATATCGGCTACGCGGCGCTTAGCGATTTTTTCTATATTTGGCTTCGCCGGACAATTGGGGATCAATACCCGGATTTGTTCAGCACGGTTCTGGTTCCCAAGCTACCGGAGCTCGTCGCTTCTCCTGAACTTTTTAACGGCGACTCGCGAAAAGCGAAGGAACATTTTGAGAGCGGCTTTAGGAAAGCGTTTGTTGCACTACGTGGCAAAGTCGATTGCCGATTTCCGCTTACAGTGTACTACGCATTTCGTCAGGACGACGAGGACGACGCATCCGCTGGGGCTGGTGAGGTACCTGATGAGGCAGGTGCGACGATTGACCTTACTACGGGTTGGGAGACATTACTTGAGGCGTTATTATCTAGCGGCTTCCAGATAACTGCTACGTGGCCGATCCGCGCATCACAAGCTTGGAGAATGCGAGCGATGGGATCGAATGCGTTAGCATCATATATCGTATTGGCTTGCCGTGTTCGCCCGGAAGAAGCTCCCAAGGCAACAAGTGTCGAGTTTCGAAACTTGCTACGCAAAACGCTGCCACAAGCGCTGCTTCACTTGCAGCAAGGAAATATCGTTCCGGTCGATTTTGCGCAAGCAGCTCTGGGGCCCGGAATGGCAATTTACTCCGAATTCGCCAAAATAGTTGAACCGGACGGCAAGGCAATGGGTGTAAGATCGGCGCTTGCGTTAATCAACCGCATTCTCGATGAAGTTCTTGCCGAGCAAGATAGCGACTTCGATGCGAATAGCCGCTGGGCCGTTGCTTGGTTTGAGCAATACGGGTTTTCGGAAGGTGAATATGGCGTCGCGGAGACGCTTACAAAAGCAAAAAATACGAGCATAAATGGACTTGTCAACGCTGGCATTGTGCTGTCGAAGGGTGGCAAGGTGCGCTTGCTGGGGCCTAACGAGCTAATGCTGGGTTCGGGTGCTGACGGGCAGGTCCCCTGCACTTGGCAGATCGTGAACCGGCTTGTAGGAAGTCTTAACTCAAGCGGGGAGAAAGGTGCTGCCCAGTTGTTAGTGGGACTCGGCGCAACAGCTGACACAGCACGCGAACTCGCGTATAGGCTCTATTCCATTAGCGAACGCAAGAAGCGCCCATCTGAGGCGCTTGCCTACAACAGCCTTGTACAGAGTTGGCCCGAGATTGCACGTTTGTCGCGCGATGCGGGCGTCAGTGCGCCTGCTCAAACTAACTTCTTTGGAGAATCGTAGGCAATGGCAATTACTAACCATGAGCGCGTGGGTAAAGCGCTGGACCTTCTGAAAGAGGGGCTTCGTCCGTACGTCGAGCGAGAAATGCGAGCGCGATACGGCGGCAATTGGACGGGTGAAGTTAAAGCGATCCTCAACGATACGCGATTGAGCGGCGGGCACGGCACGCCCACGGATGTAGCGGCACTGCTTGTGATTATGGATCGTGCATGGGGTGAGGTCTTTCGCAACACTCTTGGCAAGGCAGAGCGTAGTCTTGTGAACGAGATCATCGACGTCCGGAACCGATGGGCGCATCAGGAGACCTTCTCAAGCGACGACGCGGATCGCGCACTCGATTCGGTCGCGAGGCTTCTCACGGCCGTTTCAGCCGCGGAAGCCGCGGAGGTCGAAAAGATGAAGACGGAGCTCCGTCGAGTTATTTTCGACGAACAGCTTCGTCGAGAGAAGCGAAAGACAAGCGCCGTCGCAATCGAAAGCCAGACCACCGGTAATCTCAAGCCATGGCGTGAGGTCGTCAATCCGCATCATGACGTTGCGAGTGGCCGGTACCAGCAGGCAGAATTCGCCGCTGACCTCTGGCAAGTCCATCTTGGAGAAGGAAGCGACGAGTACCGCGATCCAGTGGAGTTCTTCCGCCGCACCTACTTAACCGAGAGCCTGAAGCATTTGCTCAGCGGTGCGATTCGGCGCCTATCCGGCGATGCCGGCGACCCCGTCGTACAACTGCAGACGAACTTTGGCGGCGGCAAGACCCACTCGATGCTTGCGTTGTACCACCTATTTTCGGGCAAGCCGCCAAGTGAGCTGCCCGGTATTGACGCCGTCCTCCAGGAGGCCGACGAGAAGAAACTGCCCTCGGGTGTTCGGCGGGTTGTTTTGGTCGGAAACAAGATTTCACCCGGGAACCCGAGCACGAAGCCCGACGGAACCGTCATTCGAACTCTATGGGGTGAACTCGCATGGCAACTGGGTGGGAAGAAGGCCTTTGAGCGAATCAGAGCTGACGACGAACGCGCGACGAGTCCCGGGGATGCGCTTCGAGAGCTACTCAATGAACATGCCCCCTGTTTGATATTGATTGACGAATGGGTCGCTTACGCTCGGCAGCTGCACGACGAGGGAGATTTGCCCGGTGGAAGCTTTGAAACGCATTTCTCCTTCGCCCAGGTCCTCACTGAATCGGCGAAGCTCGCGAAGAAATGTCTGCTCGTAATTAGTCTGCCCGCGTCTGATTCGAACGTATCTCCTCACGCCCAAGCCGATGACGAAGAGGTCGGTGGGTTGCGTGGGCGCGCTGCGCTTGGCCGTCTGCGTCATGTTATCGGACGAGTCGAATCGTCGTGGGCTCCTGCCACGACTGAAGAAGGATTCGAGATCGTTCGCCGACGATTGTTCGAACCACTAGCGACGCGCGAACAGTTCGTCGCGCGTGACTTAACGGCGCGCGAGTTCTACGAACTCTACAAGAATCAGCAACAAGAGTTTCCAAGCGAGTGCCGTGATGTCGAATATGAGAAACGCATCAAAGCCGCATACCCAATTCATCCAGAGATATTCGATCGCTTGTATTCCGATTGGTCGACATTAGTCAAGTTCCAAAGAACTCGCGGCGTGCTGCGGTTGATGGCGGCCGTTATTCATAGCTTGTGGGTGAACGGCGACAGAAACCCGGCCATTCTGCCAGCAACGATCCCTATCGACGACCCTCGCGTACGCGACGAGCTAACACGTTATCTTCCTGACCAATGGAAGCCCATCATAGAGAAGGATGTTGACGGCCCGCACGCGTTGCCGTTGCGGATCGATTCGGAAGTACCGAACTGCGGAAAGTACGCCGCGTGCCGGCGAGTAGCACGAACGATCTACCTAGGTTCGGCGCCAACGGCTGCAGCGGCGCATCGCGGCATCGAAGATCGTCAAATAAAGCTGGGTTGCGTGATGCCGGGGGAACCTCCAGCCGTGTTCGGGGACGCGCTTCGCAGACTTAGTTCGGCGGCGACATACCTCTATCAGGATGGACCGCGTTACTGGTATTCGACACAGCCAACGGTAACAAAGCTCGCCGACGATCGGGCCGAAGAGTTAAAACGTGATCCGGACCGCGTTGTCGATGAGATTAAGGGGCGCCTCGACACGGATCTTCGCACGAAAGGTGCGCTCCAGCGGATTCATCTTTTCCCGGGCACTGGGTCTGACGTGAAGGATGACATGACCGTTGGCTTAGTCATCCTCGCACCGGAGCATCCCTACACCAAAGATCCGTCAAGCAAAGCGGTGCCTGCCGCGAATGCTATATTGGAATCGCGTGGCAACGCGCCGCGATTGTTTCGAAACACGCTGGTTTTTCTGGCGGCGGACGAGGCACGCCTCCAGGACCTAGATGATGCTACACGACGCTTTTTGGCCTGGAAGTCGGTGTGGGACCAGCGCGAGTCATTGAATCTTGACCCGCAACAGCAAAAGCAGGCGGAAGCGCAATTGAAGACCGCCGACGGAGTCGTAAAGTCCCGAATCCCGGAAACCTACCAGTGGCTGCTAGTGCCGTCTCAACCGACGCCCCAATCGCAGATGGAGTGGCAAGCGTTTCGACTTACGGGACAAGAGGCTCTTGCTCCGCGTGTCTGCGATCGCCTCAAACGCGAGGATTTACTTGCTACATCGTTTGCCGGAACACGCTTGCGGATGGAACTTGATCGAGTACCTTTGTGGCGCGGCGATAGCGTAGCGATCAAACAACTTGCGGAAGACTTTGCAAGGTACGTCTATCTCCCGAGATTGAACGGTCCACAAGTGCTTGCGGGAGCAATACAAGACGGGCTCGGCTTGCTGCTTTGGAATCACGAATCGTTTGCATTTGCGGACAGCTACGACGAGGCCGCGGAGCGGTATCGCGGCATGCGCTGCGGACAGCCAGTCCAGGTCTCGATTGACAGCTCTTCCGGGCTCCTCGTAAAGCCTGACATTGCGCTGAAGCAGCAAACCGCGGAGGCGCCGTCCGAGCCGAAAGTTCCTGACACTCCGGGGGGTGGCCCGCCGAGCCCCGGGCCCGAAGGGCATGGCAAAGTCTCAGAACCTGCGCCGCGTTTGCCAAAACGCTTCCACGGGACGGTTCAACTCGATGCTGCACGCGTCGGCCGCGACGCCGGCCGGATCGCCGACGAAGTCATCGCGCACTTAGAGGGGCTGGTCGGTGCTAACGTCACCGTCACGCTTGAGATCGAAGCTACGGTACCCGATGGGGTATCCGACAACGTCGTACGAACGGTGACAGAAAATAGTCGAGCGCTAAGGTTCAAGAGCCATGGCTTTGAAGCCGACTAGAAGCGAATCGTCCCACGCGGTTAGACAACGAGACCGAACGCAACCCAACCGCTGCTGCACGCCTATCGCCCGTCGGGTTAAAGAGCTAAAAGCGGCAGGCTGAAGTGTCGTTTTGCGGAAGACCGGCGCCATGTCTGACTGCGTGTGCACGGTAAACCCTTGTGCGAACCCTAAGCACCAGCCTGCTCGCTCGTGCGATGAATCGATGCCTTTTATCATGCAACGAAAGCTTGACGCGGGCTGGGAGAAAACCGAATCAGGTTATGTATGTCCAAAATGCTGGATACGGAACAACCCGCAGATTAAGTCCGCGATTGACACGGCGCAGACAATAGCTAGTGACGTGCGAAAGCAACTTGGGCTCGACTGAGCCTACGCTGAGGATAACGGACCCACATATTTTGGAACGCGGACGCCACGGTGGCTGCGGGTGATGAGCGGCCCTCCCTTCGGCGCTGCCGCTGTCGAGGCTACCACGGGCGCTACTCCGCGTAAACGCTCCCCTTCGGCTCGCTGGCTCGGCGTTGACGCGGAGCCTCTGCGCCGGTGGTTTCCCGCGCCGAGCGGCAGCACCACGGTCGGGGCCGCCGGGTGATCCAACTAGACTTCCACCCAACGGGACCCACTTGACGACAGACGATGCACCGGAGATAATTGGCGTGTAACAGTACACACGACTTCCGCCCGCATAATAATGCGGGTGAAAAGCCTCTGAAGCTTGATCGCTTCGGGGCTTTTTCTTTTACGGTTGCCGTCACTGCTTGAAAGCCGATGAAGTCATCTAATCCGTATCTGTACACTTTACCGCGACGCGAGCGGGATCCGATGGGCGTCATCTTCCCGTCGATCGGCCTGATCATTTGGCTTGGAGCCGCATCCTGCTGGGCCGCGACGCAAGACGTCGCGCGCACGTTCGGTTATCAATCCTCGCTCGGCCAACCGCTCTTCGAGCACATCTACTCGCCGTTCGAGCTGCTCGCATGGGCGATCAAATACGATCATCCAGCTCGTTACGGTGTCGGGATCCATCAGGTGTTCGTTCGTGCGTATGAGATCGTGTTGCTCGGCAACGCCCTTGGCGTCGCCGGGGCCGCTGCGATGGCTGTGCGCCGCGTTCGACGGCTCCAACGCCGCACTGATCTCCATGGTTCGGCCCACTGGGCGTCAC
>JBAUZB010000112.1:0-16434 GCA_049585095.1 Candidatus Tumulicola sp. | reverse complement strand
GCGCCGTGGTCACGCGCGACGTCGATCCCGGCGAGCGGGTCGCCGGCAACCCGGCCCGCCCACTTCCCGAAAAGTAAGCCGTCACGCGAACGCCGCGGACCGGGCACTCTTCCCGAACGTGTCGGATGGCGCGATCGTCGGGTGGCTGGTGCCGGTTCTCGCCGCTTTCGGCACCGCGGCGTGGCGCCGTGCTGCAGCCCGCGAGCGTCGCAACGACGCCCGGCAGGCTCGTCTGCGTGCGCTGCTCGACTCCGTTGCCGAGCTCTCGCATGCCTCGCGGCGCTCGAGCCAAGCGGTACTCGAGGTGCTCGATCGGACCGTTCGAGAATTCGCTGCCGGAGTCGACGGGGTGCTCGTTTTCGCGCCGGCCGGCGAAGAGCTGACGTGCGTCTACGCCAACGGCGCACGCGTCGAGCATTTTCGCGGCTTTGCGATCCGGAACGACGACCCAAAGTACTTACCATCGCGGGCCGCGCAAACGGGTTGCCGCGCTCTCGTGCCGGCCGACGGTGCGGCGCTGGTACCGACGGATCGGTTTGCGATAGCCGTCCCGATGCTCGACGGCCGATCGCTGCTGTCGATCGCATACGTGTCGTCGCTGGAGCATCTCGCCGCGCCGGCGGCGGACGCGATCGTCGAAGCGATCGAACGGGCGGCGGCGCCATTTGCGATCGCGCTCGAGCGTGAGGCCGATCGGGCGCATGCGACGCACGACGGCTTAACCGGATTATTCTCTTCGCGTGCCTTCCGGATTGCGCTTCGCGACGAAGTCGCGCGAGCCGTGGCGTCGGGACGGCAGCGCTCGCTCTGCGTTTGGTTCGTCGATACCGATCGGTTCAAAGAAGTGAACGATCGCTTTGGGCACCGGGCGGGCGACGCGGTATTGCAAGTCATCGCCTCAATCCTCGAATCGCAGTTGACTGCCGACGTCGATTTCGCCGCACGCAACGGCGGCGACGAGTTCTGTGCGCTGTTGCGCGGCGTTAGCAAGAGCCGCGCCATCGAACGCGCTCAAGCATTTTGCCACGCGGTGCGCGCGCACGATTTCGGCATCCCCGTACGCATTACGGCCAGCGTCGGCATCGCCGCGTATCCACGCGATGCGACCAATTCGACAGCCCTCTTGGAAGTCGCCGACGCCGCGATGTATCACAGCAAGCACGACGGCCGCGATCGGGTTTCGTTCGCACTCGCACCGGGATCGTTTGCGTCGCTGCCGTCGGAGGCCGCGAGCGACCTATCGCGAAGCCCCTCGCGATGGCGCTCGAGTATCGGCGAATCGTTCGCGGCGCGCTGGTCGCCGTAGCGCTTTTCGTTGCCGGATTCGCCGTCGCAAGTGCGGCGCTTCAACGGCCCAACGAACTCGACCGGCGCATCGACGCAATATCCGACACGGCGCTGTTGACGCAGCCGGCGATCGCCCTCGTGGACGCGCCGCGGCAAAGCGCAGCCGAGAGGCGTGCCGCGCTGACGCTTCCGGGTTGGGTGTTGACCGCGTTGCTGGAAGCGGCCGCACTTGCGTATTTCTGGCGCTCGGGAGCGGCGGCGGCGCTGCGCGATCGGCTGCGCCGGCAATTCCGCCTGGAATCGAGCGTGCGCTTTGCATTCGGGGCGGTGCTCGCGCTGGTCGCGCGTTTGGCCGCACTGCTTCCGGCGTTCTATCTTTATCGCGTCGAGCGCGTCATGGACCTTACAGTCGAATTGACCCGCGTGTGGGCGTTCTTTTGGATCGCTGACACCGTGCTCGCGATGCTCGTCGCCGGCGTCGTCGTTACGATCGTCTTATGGCTCGTCGATCGCACGCATCAGTGGTACGTATACACCATCGTGATCATCTTGGGCGTTTGTATCGTATGGTCGTACGCGAGTCCGGTTTTTGAAGTTCCCGGCGCCGGGGGTTTACAAGCCGTAGGCGGCGAGTTGCAGGCTCGCGTCGACGCCGTGCTTGCCCGAGGCGGAGTTCCGTCCGTCCCGGTGCTGGTGGAGACCGCGCCTGTTTCGTCGCTCGCCGATGCCGTGATCGTGGGGCTCGGCCCGTTCCGGCGCGTGGTGCTCACGCATTCGCTCGTCGCGGGCAGCACTGCCCCGGAAATCGTCTACCGGGTGACCTACGAGACCGGACACGGCATTCACGCCGATCCGCTGTTTTTTGCCCTCATCGAGGGCGGCATCATCATCGTGTTCTCCGCGTTGGCGGTGGTACTGGCCGACCGCGTCGGATTCCGGCGCGACGACGATCCGCTATCGCGGCTGGCGCTGGTGGGCGCATTGCTCGCCATCGTGTACCTTGCGGCCGTTCCGGTTCGCAATGCGGCGCTGCGCTCGTACGACGTGGATGCCGACCGGTACGCGGTGGCCTTGACCGCCGATCGCGCGGCGGCAGTGCGCGCGATCGTGCGCGCAGCGGATCAACGCATGGATGAAGTCTGCCCCGAAATGCTCGCGAGCCTCTTTCTCGACGCCCATCCCAGTCCGGCCGCGCGCGTGGCCGCACTCAACGGCGTTCCGACCCGCTGCCCGTAGGATCACGGCGTTTCCCACGTGTTGGCCAAGCGCATCGCCGCATCCAAACCCTGGTCGAGCCACAGTTCGACGGCGTCGGCCGCGGCGCCGACGATCGCCGGCAGCTCCCGCAGTTCGGCTTGGTTGAACGGACTGAGCACGTGATCGATCGAGTCGTATTGCGGACGCCCGACCCCGATACGAAGGCGTGGAAACGCTTCGCCGATTGTAGCGACGACCGATCGTAGTCCGTTATGACCGCCGTGGCCGCCGAACGGCCGCATGCGCAGCTTACCGAACGGCAAATCCATCTCGTCGACGATCACCAAAACGCCGTCGGCCGGCGTGCGGTACCAAGATGCAATCAAGCGCACCGGCGCTCCGCTGAGATTCATAAACGAAAGCGGCTTGACGAAAACGACGCGGTGGACCGAATCGTACGCCTGCTCGGCGCTGTCCTTTTTCTTCCAGTTGACCACGCCGTAACGCCGTGCGACCTCGTCGGCGACCATGAAACCGGCGTTGTGCCGCGTCGCCGCGTACTCTTTGCCCGGATTGCCCAGGCCGACGACCAGCCTGGGCGTCCGTTGATCGGCCAGAGGCTATTGCTCCGTTTCGGCCGCCGGAGCTTGCCCGATAACCTCGGGCTCCGCCGCTTCGGCCGGGGGTGCAGCGGCCTCTTCGAGGTCGCGCTCGGTACGCGACGGCTCGATTGAAACGACCGTCGTCTCTGCGGGCGTGAGCATCTTGAAACCGGCCGGCAATCGAACATCGCCGGCGGTGATGTGTTCGTGCAGACCGAGTTCCGAAACGTCGATTTCGATGTTCTCCGGAATGCTGTCCGCCGGACCTTCGACTTCCAGCTCGTGCGTGACGACGTCCATGACGCCGCCCGATTCGCGCAAGCCTCGCGCGACGCCCACGGTCACTACCGCAAGCCGGGCGCCGATGGTTTCCTTCGCCGAGACGCGCTGCAAGTCGGCATGGATCACGTGACGCGAAACGGGATGATATTGAACGACGCGAACCAGCGCCGTTTCCCCGGTCTTCGCGCCGCCGCTGAGCGTGACGATGGCATTGCGGCCGCCGTGATGGAGCAGTTCTTCGAACGCGTGTCCGTCGATCGCTAAGTGCTCCGGCGCGGCGCCGTGGCCGTAGAGAACCGCTGGGATCTTCCCGGCATGACGCAGCGCGTGCGCCCCGGTCGTGCCGAGTTTCGTGCGAGGCTCGATCGCGAGCTTCAATTCCTTGGTTGCCAAAGTTCCTTACCTGTTCTTAACCTATGGTTGCGGGTTCGGGGAGCAGCATCGTTCGCTCGATTTTTGCCGGCTCCTCGCCGCTAAAGAGTTCCGAAACCGAACGATTGGTCGTAATCCGGCTAATTGCGTCGGCGAAGGTTTGAGCGATCGAGAGCTGGACGAACTTCGGATGCATCTCGACGTTTTCGAGGGGCACGGTGTTCGTAACGATGACTTTTTCGATATCGGAGCGATCCAGCACCCCCACCGCATCGCCGGCAAAAATCCCGTGTGACGCGACGGTGTACACCTGCGTGGCGCCGCGCGCTTTGATCGCTTCGGCGGCCCTCGCCAGCGTTCCGCCCGTCGAGATCATGTCGTCGACGATGACGGCAATTCGCCCGGACACTTCACCGACGATGTCGGTGACCTCGGAGACGTCCGGTTCCGGACGCCGCTTGAAAACGATGGCGAGCGAACTGTTCAGGCGTTTGGCAAAGATCTCGGCGCGGTGCACGCCGCCCGCGTCGGGCGAGACGACGACGATCTTCTCGTCGCAGAGCCCTTCCTTTTTCAAGTAGTTGCAGAGCACCGGCATCGCCATCAGATTGTCGACGGGAATGTCGAAAAAGCCCTGAATCTGAGCGGCGTGCAAGTCCATGGTGACGATTCGCTTCGAACCGGTGACCTTGAGCAAGTTGGCCACGACCTTGGCCGAGATCGGCTCGCGGCCTTTGGTTTTCTTGTCCTGCTTGGCATAGCCGTAGTACGGAATGACCGCGGTGATGCGGGCCGCCGACGCACGACGCAACGCATCGATCATCAGCAGCAGCTCCATGAGCGCGTCGTTGACGCTCTTGCCGTCGGGCATCTTGCAAATGGATTGGATGACGAAAACTTCCGAGCCGCGAACGTTCTCGCCGATTTCCACGCGGGTTTCGGCGTTGCGAAATTCCGTGACCAGCGCTTTGCCGACGTGCAGCTTCAGACGCTTGGCAATATCGTCGGCGAGTTGCGGGTTGGAGTTTCCGCTGAAGATGAGCGGATGCAGGCTCAAGGCTGTTCTCCCCGGGGCGAGTAGCAGCGGAGGTCTCTCAGGTTCACGCGAGCGTGGCGGAGTTCCCCCGCGCTTCCTTGCCCGGTCCGGGCCGCCGCCGCGCAGGGACGACCTTTCAGGAGTTTTCGTGCGGCGCTGCGATTCGGGCAACTCCCGCAGGCGGCAGGGTTGTTTCAGCAAAGCATGGCCCAAAAGTTTGAGCTGATTTCACCGTTTGCCCTGGCCGGCGATCAGCCGAAGGCAACCCAGGCACTGGCAGAAGGCGTCGTGCGCGGCGATCGCATCCAAACGCTCCTCGGCGTCACCGGCAGCGGCAAGACCATGGCAATGGCGAGGACGGTGGAGTTGGTACAAAAACCCACCCTGGTGCTTTGCCATAACAAGACGCTCGCCGCCCAGCTTTGCGCCGAGTTTCGCGAGTTCTTTCCCAAGAACGCGGTGGAATATTTCGTCTCCTACTTCGACTACTATCAGCCCGAAGCGTATGTTGCCTCGACCGACACGTACATCGAAAAAGATAGTTCCGTCAACGATGAGATCGAACGCCTGCGTCACTCGGCCACCCAGTCGCTGCTGACGCGGCCGGATACCCTCATCGTCGCGTCGGTCTCGTGCATCTTCGGGCTTGGCTCTCCCTCGGACTACATGGAGATGTCGGCGCGGGTGCGCGTCGGAGATACGATGGACCGCGACGTGCTCCTGCGCAAGCTCGTCGACATGCAGTACCGGCGCAACGACGTCAACCTCGTTCGTGGCACGTTTCGGGTTCGCGGCGACGTTTTGGAATTCGTAGGCGTGGACGAGGAGTTGGTGCATCGCATCGAGTTCTTCGGCGACGACATCGAAGCGATCAGCGTCGTCAACCTCCTTACGGGCGAGTACGTCGAAAGCAAACGCGAGCTTCTCATCTTTCCGGCCAAACACTTCATCACGCCCGACGAAAAGCTGCGGCGAGCCGTCGATTCGATCGAAATCGAGGCCGACGAACGGCTGCGTTATTTTAAAGAGCACGGGAAGCTGCTCGAGGCTCAGCGGCTGGAGATGCGCACGCGGTACGATCTCGACATGCTGCGCGAAGTCGGATATTGTAACGGCATCGAAAACTACTCGCGCCACTTGACCGGACGCGAACCCGGATCGACCCCGTGGTGCCTGATCGATTTCTTTCCGAAAGACTGGCTGCTTTTCGTCGACGAATCGCACGTCACGCTGCCGCAGGTGCGCGGCATGTATGCCGGCGATCGCTCGCGCAAAGAGGTCTTGGTCGAGCACGGTTTCCGATTGCCCAGCGCGTTGGACAACCGGCCCCTCACCTACGATGAGTTCGACGCGCACGTTCGTCAGGCGATCTACGTTTCCGCGACTCCGAGCGCGTACGAAATCGGCCGCAGCTCGCAAGTCGTCGAGATGATCATTCGACCCACGGGATTGGTCGATCCGGAAGTCGAGGTTCGACCGACGCGCAATCAGATCGACGACCTCATGGAAGAGGTCCGGCAGCGGGTGGACCGCAGCGAACGCGTGCTGGTGACGACGCTCACCAAGAAGATGGCCGAAGACCTGACCGACTTCTTGCTCGAGGTGGGTCTGCGGGCGCGTTATTTGCACAGCGAGATCGACACGCTCGAGCGGGTCGCGATTTTGCGCGACCTGCGTACCGGCGTTTTCGACGTACTCGTCGGAATCAATTTGCTTCGCGAAGGGCTGGATCTTCCGGAGGTTTCGCTGGTCGGCATTCTCGACGCCGACAAGGAAGGATATCTGCGCAGCGGCACCTCGCTCATCCAGACGATCGGACGCGCGGCGCGGCACGTCGAAGGCAAGGTCCTGATGTACGCAGACGGCGTTACCGAATCGATGGCGCGCGCGATCGGCGAAACGCACCGCCGTCGCGAACGGCAAATTGCCTACAATCTCGAGCACGGAATCGAGCCGAAATCGATCCGCAAGGAAGTCCACGACATCCTCAGCCTCGTCGGAGCGACCCAGGAGAACGCCGAGAAATTCAAACTCGACAAACTACCACGTGAAGTAGCGCTGAAAACGGCCGCCGAGTTGGAGCGTAAGATGCGTGAGTTCGCCGCCAATCTCGAATTCGAAAAGGCGGCAGCGCTGCGCGACGAACTCATCGAGTTACGCAAACACATCGGTGGGAACGAGGGCATCCTGTTCGGCGGCAAGGCGCCGAAGATTTTCGACCGCGCTCTGCAAGAGCTTGTCGGCTCCTGACCAAGGAGTTGACGCCGACGTGACGCATACCACGTTCGACATGCCCGAAGCGTTCGCCGAGATTCTGATCGTAGCGATAGTCATTGCCGTGACGGTCGCGCTGCACGCGATTTGGCAGCGCCGGTTTCGCAGCGAATTGCTTCGCAAACACAACGACGTCGCGGGATTCCTTTTTTCCGCGGTGGGCGTCATCTACGCCGTGGTTCTCGGTTTCGTGGTGGTCGTCGTGTGGGAAAAATACGACACGACCGTTTCGAACGTGGAAACGGAAATCGCGGCGGTCTCGGATCTCTATCGAACGGTCGGCGGCTTTTCGGATCCGACGCGAACGCTGGTTCGCCGCGAGTTGGTCACCTACACCAACGGAATGATCGATACGGAGTGGCCGGAGATGGCCAACGGGATGGTGATTCCGAAGGATTTGGTGCTGCTCGAAACGCTCGCGCACCAAGTCGACACGTACCTGCCGCGGACGTCGGGCGAAGCCGACGCCCAGCAGATGGCGATGACCCAGTTGGAGCGCCTGTTCGACGCTCGGCGGCTGAGGTTGATCCAATCGGCGCCGTCGGTGCCGCTGGTGCTGTGGTTCGCGTTGGTCGCCGGCGCGCTGGCGATGCTTGCATTTGCCTTTTTGTTCGGCGTCGAGAACCGCGGTGCGCAACTCGTGATGACGGCCATCTTGGCCGGCCTCATCGCCATTCTTTTCATCGTGATCTCCGAGTTCGACGAGCCGTTCAACGGTTCGGTGCACATCTCGGACAACGGCTGGATTGCCCTGCAGCAGCACCTGTCCCAAATACCGTAGGAGACTCCGATTCATCCCCGTCCGAGGCGCCGCGGTCTCGATCGAGAGCGATCCTTCGTGCATCGAGTCGACGTCGTGTTGTTCGACTTGGACGACACGCTGCACGACGACACGCTCGCGTATCAGAGTGCGGCCGAAGAAGTGGCGCATGAGATCGCCGTCGAGCGCGGTATCGACGCGCTGGCGCTGAAGGCGGCCTACGTTGCGGCCGCCGAGGGCTTCTGGAAGCGCCTCTCGGCCGAAACGCTGCGGGTCGAGCTCGCCCGCGAACGCGAGCGCTTGTGGGGCACCGCCCTCGAGAGCGTCGGTCTCGCGGATGCGACGCTCGCGCGGCGTTCGGCCGGCCGCTACAACGACTACCGCAAGAAACACTACGTGCTTTTCCCGGGCGCCGCCGATCTACTGCGGACGCTGCATGCGCGCGGTAAGCGACTGGGTTTGGTCACCAACGGATTTTCCGAAACGCACCGGGAGAAGATCGCGCTCCTTCGCGTCGGCGAACTCTTCGATGCCGTTTTTATCGCCGACGAAGTCGGCATGCTCAAACCCGATCCGCTGTTGTTCGCGCATGCGTGCGCGACGCTTGGCGGAGCGCCTGCACGCAGCGCAATGGTAGGCGACCGCTACGATCGCGACGTTCGAGGTGCCGGCGAAGCCGGGCTCTTCACCATCTGGCTGAACCTGCGCGGCGAACGGCTGGCTCCCGGCGCGCCGCCGCCCGATGCGACTTGCGCGAGCATTGCCGACCTTGCGCGTTTGCTATCGGTACCGGCGTGAGCGCGACCGCGGCATCGAACGTAACCTTCCATCCTTCGGGGGTTTTTGAGGTTGGATATGGCCTCAAGCCTTGATTCCATCGTCATTAAGGGCGCTCGGGAGCACAATCTCAAGAACGTCGACTTAGTGCTGCCGCGCAACCGGCTCATCGTGGTGACCGGCCTTTCGGGATCCGGAAAGTCGTCGCTGGCGTTCGACACGATCTATGCCGAAGGACAGCGCCGCTACGTCGAGTCCCTCTCCTCGTACGCCCGGCAGTTCTTGGGTCAGATGGAGAAACCCGACGTCGACTACATCGAGGGGTTGTCGCCGGCGATCTCGATCGACCAAAAATCCACGTCGCGCAACCCGCGCTCGACCGTCGGAACCGTCACCGAAATCTACGATTACCTGCGACTGCTCTACGCGCGCGTCGGGGCGCCGCATTGCTATACCTGCGGTCGCGAGATCAGCACCCAATCCAGCGAACAGATCGTCGACTCGATGATGGAGCTTCCCGAAGGCACGCGCATTTCGCTGCTCGCACCGTTGGTGCGCGGACGCAAGGGCGAGTATGCCAAACTCTTCGAGGAGGCGGCCAAAGAGGGATTCGCGCGCGTTCGGGTCGATGGCGAGGTGAGAGAGCTGCGCGACAAGATCGTGCTCGACAAGAAGCGGAAGCACACCATTGAAGTCGTCGTCGACCGGCTGGTGATGAAGCCCGACGTGCGCAAGCGGCTTACCGACTCGGTCGAAACGACGTTACGGCTTTCGACCGGTATCGTGACCGCGCTTGCGGAGAACCGCGAATTGACGTTCAGCGAGGCTTTTGCCTGCGTCTACTGTGGGCTCTCGTTCGAGGAGCTTGCGCCGCGGCTGTTTTCCTTCAACTCGCCCTACGGCGCGTGCCCGGAGTGCAGTGGGCTCGGCGAAAAAATCGAGATCGATCCGTGGAAGGTGATTCCCGACCGCAGCAAGTCGATCGCCGACGGTGCGATCGCGCCGTGGAGCCGCAGCCTCGGAACCGGAAAGTATCCGTCGATGAACCCATATTATTTGCAGCAGCTGGAGCGGGTGCTGCGCCGCTACCGCGTCAAGATGACCACGCCGGTTGACGCGATGCCCGACGAGGTCGTCGACGTCGTGCTCTACGGCACCGAACGCGAGCAAGCGTTTTCCTACACGTCGCGAGCCGGGAAAACGTGGGAGTATCGCGCTTCGTTCGAAGGCGTCGTCAACAATCTGCAGCGCCGCTACGCCGAAACGTCCAGCGATTACGTGAAGGAAGACATCGAGAAGTATATGTCGGCGTCGACCTGTAACGCCTGCAAGGGTGCCCGCCTGAAGCCCGAAGCGCTGGCGGTGACGGTCGGGGGCAAGAATATCGACGCGCTCACGCGCATGCCCATCGAAAAACTCGAAGACTTCTTTGGCGAACTTCGGTTGACGCCGCGCCAAGAGCAGATCGCGCATCAAATCGTCAAGGAGATCTCCGCGCGCTTAGGCTTTCTCACCAACGTCGGATTGACGTACCTGACCTTGGCGCGCTCGGCAACGACGCTATCGGGGGGTGAGTCGCAACGAATCCGGTTGGCGACGCAGATCGGCAGCGCGCTGGTGGGCGTGCTCTACATTTTGGACGAGCCTTCGATCGGACTCCATCAGCGCGACAACGGCCGCCTGCTTGCGACGCTGAAGACGCTGCGCGATCTCGGCAATACGCTAATCGTGATCGAGCACGACGAAGACACGATGCGCACCGCCGACGTCGTCGTCGACATCGGGCCCGGCGCCGGCGCCGAAGGCGGAAAGATTCTCACGGTGGGAACGCTTGCCGAAGTGGTCGCCAACCCGGAATCGGAAACCGGTGCCTATCTCTCCGGCCGGAAGTACATCCCGGTGCCGCGCCGGCGACGCGCACCGCGAGGATGGCTCGAGGTGCGAAACGCGCGCGCGAACAACGTGAGCGGCTTGGACGTACGCTTTCCCGTGGGAGCGTTGTGCGCGGTCACCGGCGTCAGCGGAAGCGGCAAGTCCACGCTGGTCAACGAGGTCCTCGTCCGCGCGCTCAACCAGCACCTGCACGGCCAGCCTCCAGGCGGAACGTACGGCATGGTGAAGGGCGCGGGGCAGCTCGATAAACTCGTCGTGATCGACCAAGGCCCGATCGGCCGGACGCCGCGAAGCAATCCGGCGACGTATACCGGCACGTTCGATTACATTCGCGAAATTTTTTCAAAAATTCCTGAGGCGCGCATGCGCGGATACGCTCCCGGCCGCTTTTCGTTCAACGTCAAAGGCGGTCGCTGCGAAGCTTGCCAAGGCGACGGCATCATCAAAATCGAGATGCATTTCCTGCCCGATGTGTACGTGCCGTGCGAAGTGTGCAAGGGCAAGCGCTACAACGCGCAAACGTTGGAAGTGAAGTTTAAAGGCAAGACGATATCCGACGTTCTCGAAATGCGCGTCGATGAGGCCAACGCGTTCTTCGAGAATATTCCGCGGATCCATAACAAGCTCAAGACGATCTGCGACGTCGGTCTCGGGTACATCAAGATGGGCCAGCCGGCGACGACGCTCTCCGGTGGCGAGGCGCAGCGTGTGAAGCTCGCCACCGAACTCTCGCGGCGCTCGACCGGCCGCACCTTCTACGTGCTCGACGAGCCGACCACCGGATTGCATTTCGCCGACATACACCGGCTGCTCGAGGTGTTGCAGCGGTTGGTGAGCTTGGGCAATACGGTCTTGGTCATCGAGCACAATCTCGACGTGATCAAGACGGCGGATTACTTGATCGATTTGGGGCCCGAGGGCGGCGATCGCGGGGGCACGGTCGTCGCGACCGGCACCCCGGAGGAGGTGGCTGCCAACGGCGGTTCCTACACCGGCGCGTATTTGGCGCCGGTCTTGCGCGACCAGCGCGCCGTGGGTCACCATATTCCGGATGCGGCCGAACTCGAGCGGCTCGAATCGGAGAATCTCGCGGTGCTGAGTCAGTTGCGCAGTGGAGAGCGTGTCGCCGTCGAGGCGTAACGCGCCAACCGGATGAGCCGGCGTACGGATGGCGTCGCCGAACGCGCGGCGGCGCTGCGCGCGCAAATCGAAGAAGCCAACCACCGCTACTACGTGCTCGACGATCCGGCCATCGCCGATGCGGAGTTCGATGCGCTGTTGCGGCAACTCATCGATCTCGAAACGGCGCACCCGGAGCTGCGAACGCCGGATTCGCCGACGCAGCGGGTCGGCGCGCCCGCCTCGGATCGCTTCGCACAATACCTGCACGCGCGACCGATGTTGAGTTTAGCAAACGCCTCCTCGGAGGACGAGTTGCGGGCATTCGACGAGCGAGCGCGCAAGCTGGCCGGAGGCGCGGTTGGGTACGTTTGCGAGCTGAAGATCGACGGATTGGCGGTTGCGCTCGACTACGACGGCGACGTGCTCGTCCGCGGCGGCACCCGCGGCGACGGCCGCGTCGGCGAGGACGTTACGCTGAATCTGCGTACGGTTCGCACCATTCCCTTGCGGTTGCTGCAGACGCGGCGCGTGCCCGCGTTCATCGAAGTGCGGGGCGAAGTCTACTTGCGTAAGAGTGATTTCGAACGGCTCAACGCTTCGCGCGAAGCCGCCGGGCTGGCAACGTTCGCCAATCCGCGCAACACCGCGTCGGGTGGCGTGCGGCAGCTCGATCCCGCGCTCACCGCGCAGCGCCGGCTTTCGTTCTTTGCCTATCAAATCGCATCGGCGAAGGGCGGCGCGGCAGAAAAACCGACGCAGTGGGATGCATTGCGCTACCTCGAAACGCTTGGCTTTCCGGTAAACCCAAACGTGCGGCGAGCGGAAGCGATCGACGGCGTCATTGCCTTTTGCCGGGAGTGGGAGATGCGTCGCGACGAGCTGGATTACGAGATCGACGGCGTCGTCGTGAAGATCGACGACGTGGCGGTTCAGGAGAAGCTCGGTACCGTCGCCCGCGATCCGCGCTGGGCGATTGCCTTCAAGTTCAAGGCGCGGGAAGCGCGCACGAAACTGACGTCGATCGTCGTGACGGTCGGACGCACCGGGACGCTGACGCCAAATGCCGTATTGGATGCGGTGCGGATCGGCGGTGTCACGGTCCGAAGCGCGACCCTGCACAACGCCGCCTACATCGCAAGCAACGACATCCGGATCGGCGACACCGTCGTGGTGACGCGCGCCGGCGACGTGATACCCCGCGTCGTCGGGCCGGTGACCGCGGAACGATCGGGCAAGGAGCGCGTCTTTCGCATGCCCGATCGGTGCCCGGTGTGCGGTTCCGACGTCGACCATCCGCCGGGCGAAGCGCTTTCGCGCTGCACCAACGTCTCGTGCCCGGCGCAAATGTACGAACGCCTGCGCCACTTCGCTTCGCGCGGCGCGATGGACATCGAAGGGCTGGGCGACGTTCTTGCGGAGCAACTCACGCAACGCGGGCTCGTGCGCGACATCTCCGGCGTCTATGCGCTCGACGCACCGGCTTTGCTGGGATTGGAGCGCATGGGCGAAAAGAGCGTTGCAAAACTCTTGCACGCGATCGCGGCGTCGAAGAAGCGCGGGCTCGGGCATTTGCTCAACGGCCTCGGCATCCGTTTCGTCGGCGAGCAGACGGCCCAGATTCTGGCCGACGATTTTGGTTCGCTGGATGCGATTGCGTCGGCCGGCGAGGACGAATTGCGGCAGAGCGAAGGCATCGGGCCGGAAGTTGCCGGCAGCGTGCACCTCTTCTTCAAGCAGCCGGCAAATCGCGAGACCATCGAGCGCCTTCGCGCGGCCGGCGTCGAAATGACGGCGCCCAAACGCAAACGCGCGGTCGCCGGCGCGCTGACCGGAAAGACATTCGTGCTTACCGGAACGCTGCCCGGCTTGACTCGCGAGCAAGCGGGCGAAATGATCGTTGCCGCCGGCGGAAAAGTCACCGGATCGGTGAGCAAGAAAACCGATTACGTCGTCGCCGGCGACGATCCGGGGAGCAAATACGCCAAAGCGCAACAACTCGGCATCGCAATTCTCGACGAAGCCGGCCTGCATGCGCTCGTGCGCACCGGCGCGAAGCCGGCGGTTTAGCGTGCCCTAGAACAAGCGTCGAAGTTTGCCGTCCGGCCGTTCGTCAATCGGCAACGCTTCGGCGAATGCGTCGATGACGTCGCCGGCTACGACGCCGACACTGCGGAGTTCCTCGGCGGTTTGCCCTGCCAGTCCGTGCCAATAGGCGCCGGCGCGCGCGGCATCGACCACCGGCAATCCCTGCGACGCGAGCGTGGCGATGATGCCGGTGAGAACGTCGCCGCTTCCGGCGGTGGCCAGCGCATCGGTGCCGGTTGCGTTCAAGTGCATCGTCGTGCCGTCGTAGACGATCGTGTCGCGTCCCTTGAGCAACGTGGTGATGCCGGTTCGGTCGACGAATTCCCGCAGGCGGTCCACGCGCTCGCCTTCGCGAACCGTTCCTTTGCCTGAAAGACGCGCGAACTCTCCCGCATGCGGCGTGACGACCGCGGCCTTTCCCTGCAAAACGTCGAGTTTCTTGGCGAGATGAAAGAGCGCGCTGGCATCGACGACGGCGGGCAACGTGTTGCGTTCGAGGAATCCGGTTACCACCGCTCCGGTGCGCGCGTCGAGTCCGAGCCCCGGCCCGATGGCGACCGAACCGTTTCGTTGCGCGATCTCGAGCAGATTTTCGACGATCGATTCGGGCGGCGCGTCGTCGGAAAGTTCGACGACGACTTGTTCGAGCAAGTGCGCGCGCAGCAGATTCGCCACCGCGTGCGGAGCCGCAACCGTTACGTAACCCGCTCCGGCGCGCGCCGCCGCGCGCGCGCAGAGCACCGCGGCACCCGGAAATTGGGCGGATCCGGCGATCACCAAAGGAGCGCCGGCCGAACGCTTGTCGGCTGCCGGCGCGCGCACCGGGAGGAGCTGCAGAAATGCCGCGTCGTCGAGCGCGGCGAACGTCCGCGGCTGCGCCGATAGAACGTCGTCGCCGATGCCGATTGGCGCCAGCCATAGCTCGCCGGTAAATTCGCGCGCCGGATCGAGATACAGCCCGGGTTTGGCCGCAGCCAGCGTGACGGTGACGCTCGCGCGGACCGCGTCGTCGCTGGTGGCGCCGGTCAGTGCGTCGATGCCGCTGGGAATGTCGATTGCGAGCACCGGCCGGCGTCGCGCGTCGAGTGCCCGAGCGAGCCCGCGATAGATTTCTGGCATCGGTAAGCGGGCGCCGGTGCCGAAGAGCGCGTCGACGGCGATGGCGCGTTCCAACGCGGCATGCGCGGCATCTTCGGTCTCCGGCAGCGAGCGAATCGAAACGCCCGAGGCACGCGCGCGCTCCATCGCGGCCGCGCGCGCGCTCGACGGGTTGGCGATCGGCGCCGCGTGGATGACGCGTTCGAACTCCGTTCCGAGCTCCGCCAGCGCCGCGAAGGCATCGCCGCCGTTGTTTCCAGGACCGGCAAAGGCGACGATGCGCGTCACCCCGGCGTTGCGTTCGCGCAGCGTCTGAGCGATTTGGCGGCCGGCTTCGCGCATCAGCGCATCCTCGCCGGCGGCGGCGGCTGCATCGGCGGCGCGCATCTGTTGGGGAGTGAGAACGTAGATCATCGTTCCAGAACGACCACCGCGGCCGCGGTCGTCGCGGTGTGCGTAATGCTGAGATGAATCGTTCGCACGTCGCGCCAAGCGATCAAACGTTCGGCTTCGCCGAAGAGCTCGATCGTCGGCTTGCCGCTGCGTTCGTGTCCGACCCCGATGCAGCGCCACGGTATGGCATGCCCAAAGGCTTTGCGCGTCGCTTCCTTGGCCGCAAAGAAACCGGCGAGCCGCTCGGGCCAGTTGCGCTTGCGCAGGGCGTACGACATTTCGGCCTCCGTGTAGATCTTGCGGGCAAACCATGCGAGTTTACGTGGATCGAAACGATACCGTTCCACCTCGGCAAGGTCGATTCCAAGTCCGACGATCATGAGCGATAACGAGTTCTTAACGCACGGTGCTTTGTCATCCCGTTGGGGGACCTCTGTTCGCAAGTCTTCTGCCGGGCGGCGGCGAAGTATGGCCGGCGAGATGAACGGCCAGATTCGGATCGTCCCGATCAATGTCATAGACCCAACGTTCTTACATCGGCTCGCGCCGTGCCTCGAGGAACGCTTCCTCGCGAGCACGCAGATCGAACGCTCCCTGGTCGTAACGCGCACCGCGCTCAATGCGACCCGGCAGCAACTCTTTCTCTCGACCCTCACGTCGAAGGTTCAGCGCGCGTATCCCGACGACGAGGGCGTTCGCTTGGTCGTCACCGATTTCGATCTCTACAAGACATCGCATCGCTTCATCTTCGGTGACGGAGACGAATCGTCGGGCATTGCCGCCGTCTCACTCTACCGGCTGCGTTCGGAGTTCTATGGCGAAGAGCCCGATCCCAACCAGCTCTTCCAGCGCAGCCTCAAAGAGTCGGTGCACGAACTCGGACACGCATTCGGCTTAAAGCACTGTTTTAACGTGCGGTGCGCGATGTACTACTCGACCTCGATCTTCGAAACCGACAACAAGATGCCGTACTTCTGCGAGGTGTGCGATCGCCGCATGGGGCGCGCTCGCAACGAACGGTAACCGCCCCTAGCGAAGGACGCGGGCGTCGGCCAAGGCTACGGTTTCGCGGCCGCCGCCGTCGCGTTCGACGAGCAAGCCGCCGTCGCGGGCGAGGCCAAGCGCGGTCGCTTCAAATGCCGTCGATTCGCCGTCTTTGACGATCCGGTACCGTGCGCCGGGAAGCCCTGCCGCCGCTTCCCAGCGCGCCGCGACGCCGGCCGGGTTGCCAAGCGCGCCGAGGCTTGCATCGTATT
>JBAUZB010000111.1:0-32475 GCA_049585095.1 Candidatus Tumulicola sp. | reverse complement strand
GCTTATCTAGCGGGAAGGGGCCAAACCGCTGTTCGAGCGCTGCCTTCTTGCAACGGGGGTCGATGCGAGACGCTCCACAGCCTGGCGCATCGGGGTGACGGCCCTGTGCAAAGGCAAGACCCTGCATGCGACCGCCGCGTTGGACGAGCTTGATAACAACGCCGTGCTGATCCAGTCGCTTTCGGAGATCTTCCCAGGAGTTCGCCGCATCCACGGCCGCAAGAATCGTTGGACGAACCGTATTATTCCATGGTGTACCGCGGGCAATCCTAGGAGCAGGTTCATGCGAGGGTGTGAACGGACCGAAGCGGCGTTCGAGCGCAGAGATCGCGCAGCGCGCGTCAATCCGTGACGCGGCGCAGCCCGGCGCGGTGCGATCGAAGCCCTCGGCAAATGCGAGACCCTGGACGCGCTCACCACGGCGGACGAGCTTCAGGACGACTCCATGCGCGCCAAGGCGCTGGCGTAGGTCATTCCAGTCTCGTGCGCGATCCACGCCATCGAGAATGTACGGCCGTGCCACGTCCTGCCACGGCGGCTCCCCGCGTTCGTGCAGGCGGCGGTACGCGCCGTCGCTGAGCCGCCGCTCCGGCTCCGCTGGAAGATCGTGGAGGCGCTCAATCCGTTGCACGATGTCGCGGTTGTGGCGCCCCGCAACGATATCCCAGCCGCGCTCCGCCGCGATCTCCGCGCCGACGCGCTCACGGACAATCCGCTCGCGCCAGAGGTCGTTGGCGCGGCCATCCGGTCCGACGCGGTTCGCGATTACGTGTGCGTGGAAGTCATCGGTGTCTTTATGCGCGGCAAGGACGTACTGGTGGTCGTCCATTCCGACCGCTTTCAGGAGGCGCTCCGCGTCGCTGACGACCTGCTCGCGCGTTGGGCGTTCGTGCTTCGCATAGGCGATAATGAGATGATAGACCGGATCGCGGCAGCGCGCCGAGAGTACCGCGACCGCTTCCATCTCGATCGCCGCCGTTTCCACCGACGTGACGCCGCGGAGGTGAACCCATGCAGCCTTCTCGGGCGCGCTCGCATACGCGACGCCACCTTCGAAGGTAACGCCGGCGGCGGTCATGGCGCGCTGGTGCGTGTGTTCAGTGATGTAGTCGACGCCGACGGCAAAGGTCCGAGTGTGGGCGCGCGCCGGGACGGACTTGGTGATCATACCGACAGCCGAGCCAAGGTCGACGAAACCTCGGTCAGGCACCTCTGAAGCTCGTTCTCGTCGATGTTTCTGTGCGCGAGCGCGATCGCAGTCAAGCTACGAATGCCCGCTGCAATATTGGTGAGCTGCCGGATCATCGCGGCGTCCTCGGCGGCTAAAACACAGCGTCCGGTCGAGAATCGGGCGCGAGTCCCTCGCAGGACTGCTCTGCGGACGAAATCTGAAAGCGTCAGCCCTCGTGCTTTAGCGCGGAGCCCAACGTGCTCGGCCTCTTGTTCGGTAAGGCGAACGCGGATCAGGGAATCCCGAGTGCCACGAAGCGCACCTGCCCCGCAGTCGTCAGGCCGCCGTCGCGCTGAGCGAAGCGACCGCGACGGCAGACTTTGTTGCGAGCTGAGCGGCGCCGAAGGCGACGCGACCTCGCTCTCTCTGGTTGGGGCCGCGGCGCCGCAGGCGCTGTGGCCACAACCACCGGCTTGCGTCGTGAAAATGAGTTGCCGCGTGTTGCCTGCCTGGTGCGCCGGTGCAAGAGCCATGCTAGAATCATAACAACCTCCATAGGAAAGTCAATCATTTCATATGGATGGAAATTATGGCAACAACGAGGCAACAAATGCTGTCGGATGAGTTGATCGCAAAGATCGGGGATAGCCTCGATACGATGTCGCCGAAGCCCGCGTCGCGCCGCGAGCTCGACGTGCTGGTCTCGCGGATCGAAGGAAAGATTCGGGCAGCGCAAGAGCGCGGGGCCACGTACGCCGAGATCGCCAAACAGATAAGCGAGAGCGGCTACCCCATCAAGACGAATACGCTGCGCCTCGCCGTGCAGCGCCAGCGCAAAGAGCCGCCGGACGCAAAGAAACAGGGCGGAAGAAACGCCGCGCGACGTAAGCCGGTGCAAACGCGTAGTGGCGGTGCCGCCGCCGCGCAGCGGCCGGATACGAAAAAGCCATGAAGGTGTACGGGCATTGCTACGCCGCAGCGGCGCTTGTGATTCTCGGCGGATGCACGCATGGATCGGGCGAGGATGCTCTGCTTGGGAAATGGGTCAACCATCGTGTTGTCGCGAGGCGGCCCGCGATCGTATCGATCGAGTTCCTGCCAAAAGACACGGTGACGATCAGCGCAATCGACGCATTCGCGGCTGCGGGCTGGCATTCAGCGATGACGTCGACCGGCCAGTATCAAGTCATCGCCCCGAATACGCTCAAGATCACCGAAGAGCTCGGCAGCACGGTGGTCGATTATCATGTCGATGGCACGCGGCTGGTGCTCTCCGGTGACGGCCTTGAGCGGCTGCTCGGTAAGACCGAGCCGCCGCAGGTACTCGACGAGACGAGTCAGTGAAGCGGTCGCGCTGCGCGGCCGCTAACGCGGCGTTACGGGAATGCGTCGCTCCGAAGCGCCGCCTTCGCGTCGGCGATGCGCGTGGCGTGCACGCGGCAGACATTACATTCGAGCGCATCGGATTCGCACTCGCTGCGGTGAGCATCACGCGCGGCGCGCCGAATCGCGAGCTCGCGCGCTGCATGGAGGAACTCTGCGCTAATGCCGGTGAGGCGGCCTCGGCTCTGCACCGCGACCGCCTTGTTCGTCATCACGTGTCCTCGGTGTTGCCGGCGGTGGCGAGGTCGAACTCCTCGCCGCACTCGGCGCAGGCGCCGCGCGACGGATCATCCTCGTACGGCTCGACGTCGCCGTGGAGGCAGACTTCGTCGGCGTCTTCGTAGATCGGCGTCGGCGTCACGTTCTTCGGGCCGAGCGGATCGTCGATGACGTTGTAGCTGGCTAGGATCGAATCGTCGAGGCCCTTGCGGCCGATCGTGCCGCCGGCTCCGACGAAGTCTCGTTCCTCGACGGGTGCGAAGAGTTCCAAGGCGCGTTCGGTCGCCAGATGCGAGCTCAGCTCACCTATGATGTCGCCGAGCTGCTTGGTGAACTTCGAGACCTTCGGCTCGTGGTTGTCGGCGGCATACTTGAACTGACGCGCGGCGATCGCGGCGAATCGCGTCTGCAGGTGCTGGAGGTCGCGCAGCAGCGTGTGGTCGATTCGGTCGGCGCGCCCGAACTCGGTTTCGAACTGGCGGATGCGCTCCTCGCGCTCCGCTCGCGCTTCGTGGTATAGGTCCTGGGCTCGCTGCTTGAGCAGTTTGTTCGCCTCGGAACGACTGATCGTCGGCAGCGCCGGCGGCTCGACGGTCGCCAGCGCGGTGCCGTTCGAGTTGGATTTGCGGTTTCGTGACATGGTTGTCTCCTGTTTCTGGCTTGAGGGATGTGAAAAATGCCGCGGCGCCCGTCATCGAGCGCCGCAGCATGGCTCTATGGCAAGTGCCGCTTTTTAGGCAGCGAGGTTTGCACAGGGCGCGGCCAGCTTGTAGCCGGCGCCGTGAACGGTCAGGATGAGCCGCGCACCGAGGCGGCCGCGGAGGCGAGCGATGTGGACGTCGACGGTGCGCTCATCGCCGTCATAGTCGCGCGGCCAGGCGCAATCGAGGAGGTGCGCGCGAGAGAAGACCTGGCCGGGATGGCGTGCGAGGATCTCGAGCAGACCAAACTCGCGCGGCTTCAGGTCGAGCTCGCGGCCGCCGAAGCGCACGGTGCGATGCATCACATCGACGACCAGGTTGCCGACGACGATCGGTTGCGACGGAACTGCCAAGGGGCTGACTTCCGGCGAAATGCTGATGCTGTAGCCCGCACGCTCGAACATGAGGGCCGCCTGCCTGACGCAATCGAATCGGAGCGGATTATCGCCACGGTAGTTGGCATCGGCGATCGCGCGGATTTCATCGTCGCGTAGCGATCGCGTCGTCAGGCGGTTGCGCGAGCGCGGCTCCGTGTCGTCGCTTGTGAGGTCTTGGAATGTCGTAATCATTGAGACATCTCCGACGGTATAGAAAGTGAAGAGCCCGCCGGTGTGGCGAGCTCTCGTGAACGTTGTTGTGCTGAGCCGCTGTTATGCGGCGTTCCGGCGACGTCGCCGGCGCGCTTGCTCGCGCGCTTCGAACTCGGACGAGTCGAAGGTTGCGGGCTCATCGCTGGGCTGCTCGACATCGTCGAGCGGATGCACGCCGAGAACGCGGCGCACGGCGTAGCCCGCAGCGAGAAGCTTGGAAGCCTCGCTACGGTCGAGCTCGTCGATCGCAAGCGGCTTCTCCGCCGGATCGAAGTCCCACGCGAGGGCTCCTGTGCCGTCCGCCACCATGGCCTGCAGCGCTTCGCGCATCCCGATCGTCGGCCGCGTCACGCGGTATAGCTCGGCTATGGCATTCGCGTGACTGCTCGCGTCGCGGAAGATCCACTCACGAGTCACGGGATTCCATTCACCGCCGTTGGCTTTCATGGCCGCGCGGCAGTAGACAGTCCGTTCGTCTTTGATCGTATAAAGTTGAGACATCGTCAATTCTCCTTTCGCGCTCGAGGCGCTCGCCGTTGATGGATCCGGCACAGCCGCGACCGGCGAGGCGCGCAAGGACGAAGCGAAGCGGAGAGGCGTGGACCGGAGCGCAGTGAGGACCGGAAGCCGGTCCTTGCGCGCCTCGACGGGCGTGGCTAGGATTCATTAAACAACGGCGAGGGCCTCGAACGCGAAAGGGTCAGAGCGTTCCGATGCTACGAGTCACCGCCGTTGGAGGATCTTCTCCAAGATTCAATCTTCTGGGCTGGATCGCTCGCCAGTTCAGCCTTTAGCTTTTCCACCCAGGCTTCTGAATATAGATAGTCCTTATGGGCGCGATCGTAGACGCAATAGCGTGCATCCGTATTCATGGGATCTGCTGACTTCGTGGCCGGGCGAATTCTGAAGTGTTTCCAAGCTATCACATGATCGCGTTGAATGGAAAATGCCGGATAGACAGCACGGACCTTCTGAACCACCTCTCCAGCCTTCATTCGATCAAGGTTGGCGGCTTCGACGTGACGGTCACGGATAATTACCGTAGCGGCTTCGACCGCTTTCAATTCCTCTATCGTTAGCTTTGACTTGTCGATAAATTCCACCGCCAGGTCCGCCCTTGCCTTACTTGATGCCTTTGGGACGAGCAAGATCCGGAAATCGTATGCGGCATTTGAAAGCATCGCATCATTCAGCGTCGTCTCGAATTGTTCGATAAACGTTTTCGCCGATTTTGGCACTTGCGAGTAAACGCGCTTAACGGCATCAACCGCATCTTCGGTCAGGGAGGTTAGGAAGATCGGAAAGCGTAAGGCCTCGCCGAGCGACTCAGGCTTGCCGAACTCATCGACGAGCCTGCGCTCGAAGTTCAAGAACAGCGCTTGCACCTTCCCGGCAACGAGCGCTTCCAGGCTGGCAAGTTGTCTCTGGGTAAAGCGATGCTCGATTCGGTTTCGGAATTTGATGAAAAATTCGATATTCGCTCGAACGGGGCTTTGCGGATCGCTTATAAAGTGTCGTAAGCACTTGGCGAGGTCCCACGTCCTTGGTTCGCCGTCGATGCGTTCGATGCGGCGCCCCTTTCGGTAATAGTAGTCTATTCCGTCTCTAATGCAAACGGCATGAAACAGGTTAAGCCAAGCGATCGACATGTGGACGATGCACGCTTCCAGGTTGCGCGCGTGCCTGCGTTGGTTGTAGAGGTCACACGCAAGAAGCGCTTCCTCGCGCGCAATCCGGACGTAATGGATGTGCCTCCTCAATCGCGCCACTAGAGTGGGTGCTCAGATCTTCACTGATAGCAAAACGGGCGCTACTTCTCGCGCCCAGCCTTCTTGTTGCCCCCGGCTGTGCGGTCAGTCCGTGCCCGCATTCTGCTCACGGCATGAAGCGCGGCGGAGAGTTCCGCTGGCCTCTTTCCCCTCTCGACGGCCGAGTAATAACTTTGACTGACTCTTAGCTTTTCGGCCACCTCTTCTTGGGTCAAGCGTTTCTCTAGTCGGATAGACCGAAGATCCTCAGCGCGTTTTGTCAACCTCTTCTCCTTGTGGCGTCTTAACTCTAGCTGTCCCAAAATGCAAAATACTACAAACTGCTGATCAATTGCAAGGAACCGCGGGAGAACGCCGGCGCTGGTCGAACGCCGAACGTTGTGGAAGAGCAGCCACACGTGAACCGGCGGCCGGACTCAGCGAGGGTGGAAGGGTGGCGGGAAGCGATTCGGGCCCTCACTCCCGAGATCACTTACCTCGAGTGGTTCCGAGATGAGTTCGCTCGGGTGGAGCGGATCGTGCGCGGAAATCCACGAGTGTTACATGCCGAGAGCTACTTCCCGGCGCATGTAAAGCAATGGTACGCGGAATCTCAAGCAATGCGTATTAGGCGCCTCGTGGAGCCCCACACGCCTGGATTTGAGGTGTGGTCCCTCTTGCAGCTCCTTGAAGACATGCGTCGAGCGGCTGAGGCGTTCGGCCGGTCGGAGATAGAGGGCCTATTTGATGCAAGCGACGGCCCATCATACGAGGGCGAACTCCGGGACTTTCTCGTGGAATCAATGTGGAAGAACGTCGGTGACGTAGGTAGCGGCGCCGACAGGCTCCGCGCTCGTCAGATAAAAGAGGACATCAAAGATCTGCGCGACGCGACCGAGGACGTTAAGAGGTACGCCGATCTCGTCGTCGCGCACAACGCGAGGGAAAAGCCAGCCCCTGCGGCCTTCTCCGCGATTTCGTCCGCAGCCGACGGGATTGTTCGTATAGCGAAACGCTATACGGCAACTCTCACAGGGGCGAGCGTGTTGTCGTTCGCGCCGGTTGACCAGTTTAATTGGTACGACGTGTTCCACTTCCCGTGGATCACGCCGTCTGAGGCGTAGCGGTTGCTGTGTAAGCCTCGTCGTCGTGTATTGTTACGCCTTCGGTTCGAGATCGGCGTCCGAGTCAATGCTGGCGTTGCTTTCGCGTGACGTACCGCGACTCAGCATCTGCATGGACGAGATGACGACTTCGGCTGCCTTGTGTTTCTCGCCGCTTTTCGACTCGTAAGGGCGGATCGCCAATCGGCCCTCAACAAGAACGGGCATGCCCTTAGTCAAGTATGTATTGCTCGTCTCGGCAAGTTTGTCCCACGCGACGACGTCGATGTAGTCGACGGAGTCGTCCTGCTTCGTTCTGCGGTTGACGGCGATCGTGAACTTCGTTACCGGCGAGCCACTCTGTGCGTAGCGGATCTCGGGATCGCGGACTAGGTTGCCCATGAGGATTATACGGTTGTAGTTTCCCATTTTAGTTCTCCTTTGCGCTGCTTGCGCCGCTGGATTATAGGTAGCGAAGTGCCGCACGCGATCGCGAGCGCAAGGGTGTCAGAGACAAAGATCGCGAGCCGTCCTTCGAGAGCGCGCTAGCACGTGTGGCATGCTGAACGATCATTCCGGTGGCGGTCCCGCCGAAGGGAAACGCTCGGCAACGTACTCATCAGCGAGCTGGCCGAGGGACTTCTTCTCGCGGCGCGCGTGTTCACGTAGGACCGCGAGTTTGGACGGTTCTATGGTCGTCGTAATGCGGACGCGCTTCGGGCGTCCCGACCTTGGGCGCCCGGCGGATGGCCGGCGCTTGTCTGCGCCTACGGGTTCGTCATCGTCAGGACACATGCAAAAGCCTTTGGGCGCAATCGTCAAAGACGTCGGCGAGCGTGACGTGGTGTCTTAGAAGAATATCGCGTGTTTCCTGAGCGATCATCGTTTGCACGTGAACCCGCGCCTCTGAGCCGATCGTCGGCCGGCCGACGCGCGCCGCCGCTTGCTGATAACTTCGCGTAGCGCCTGGATTACGCTGGACCGGCGTTGACAAGTGGCGCCGACGACGCCCGCGCGATCCAGCCAGGTGAGGATTGATCTCGTGGCGCATGAGTTCGGCGATCGACGGCTCGCGCTCGACAACGTCGAAATCAACGTCATCCGGTATTGCCGGAAGACTGACGATGATCCGGCCCTTGCGATCAATTTGAACGCCGCGATCGCGTAGCCAGTTAAGATCCTCGTCGTTGGACATGCAAGCTAATCCCCTCTATAGGCCGGGCTGGCCAGCAGTCCCGGCATTCACGCTTCTCGGTCTAAGCGCAACAGCAACGCCATCGCCTCGATCTCCGTCAACGCAGCAACGTGCCCCACTCGGCCTCTCGAAGCTGCGCGGACGATTTTCGCGATCTCGCTCGTATCCATAGCGCGCCGCTCGAAGGCACGACTTAGGTCGCGCTGTTGCTCGTCCGAGAGTGGTGCCGAGCTGGTAACCATTCGCCTCAGCATGCGATCGATGAGGTGGCGGCGCATCGCATCGATCTCCTCACGGTAGGCCCGCAGGAGCGTGACGTGGTCTTCCTCGACCCAGCGAAGATGTTTTTCCGCGAACCGAATCGCCGAGCGAAGCTGTACGTCGTTCAGCTCCGAGTAGTCGAACGCCTGAGCGGAAGCGCCGGAAGGGACGTCTGAGTCCATAGCAGTCATGCCGTAATCGCGAGCGGAGGCAAGGGGCGTGGTGGCGACCGGGCGGCCCTTGGCTACGGCGTAGGTGCGCTACGCCCGAAGCCCTGGCCTGAGGAGGCATCGCGTTGCTCTTACTACCTACCAGTATAATAGCAACTTCACGATAAAGGTCAATAGGAAACTATTGACTCCTTATGGTATCCTAAATAGGTGACCGTTGCTAACTTCAGCAAGCGCTTTAAGGAGCTTGTCCGGGGTCTGAATGACACGGAACTGGGCTACATTCTGGGAGTCTCGGCCGACGCGGCGCGCAAGATGCGCACGGGTGACATCAAGAGCCTCAAGCTGGAGGCGGCGCTTCGCCTAGCGAGGGAGCTCAAGGTTTCGCCTTGGTATCTGGCGGGAGAATCGGAGCCGGCTATCCCGCTTTCGGCGGGACCTCCGGAGGCGGCTCGGGACCGAAAGAAGCGTCGGGAGGCGAGTCGGGAGCTTGAGCGGGCTCAGTTGGAAACCGCCGAGAGCGCCCTGCTTCTTCACGACGAGGTGGTGGAGCTGCGCGCTCGGGTTCGTCGGCTTGAAGCCGCTGTCGAAGAATTGCAATCACACGCAACAGCTTCGTCCTCACCGTAGCTAACCGGTCGTTCGGTCCTCCGTCCACGCCTCAACTCCTCGATCGTCCTAAGCCGGGCGATCGACAGTAAACTTGTTGCCTGCAGGCCTTCAAAGGCTCGCTTTCTTGGAAAACGTATAGGCGTGACGATTCGTTCCTTGCTCCACGCAACTAACGACATCGCTTCCGTCGTCGCCGACGCCGCCGAGTTCTGCATTTTGATTCTTCATTTCCCAGGCGTAGTAAGAGGACAGTAATCACACGTACAAGTTTTCGTCGTGCGACAGCCAATCGGTTACTCGATGGTTTGTCCGGCTCGCGATCCACGCATCGAACGTACGTCGCGAATCAGTGTCCGTCTCTAGTGATGTTGCATTAGACCGTTCGGCGTTTCCGTTTGGAATAATGATTAAACGTACGGTGCCTTGCATATGGGCCAGGTAAGCCGGCCAAGGCCGAGGAGCACGACAGATCCTCGGCCTTCTTCAACCGCGTCGTACAGACTGTCGCTTTTCCTTCAGTTGTGACTGAACACCGATGCCGGCAACTCCAAAACCTCACCACCGATGCGCTCGAGCTCAACCGCGCGATCGTACGTCTCGGAATCTTCCGCTATGCGTGTTACGGCGTTGACGACTCCGTAGCGGGTCCAGTCAGCTCCGAGGGCAAGTTGCTGGAGCACGCCGTCTTGTTCCGCTTCGGTCAAGCCGAACCGCCGAGCGACCACTTCCACGATCTCGCTCGGCTTTGCATCGAGCGGTTCGCCCGCCGCCACGCGGAGCTTGTCGACCAGCTGGCCGAAGAGCGCTTCGTTCATCGCAGCATCGACGGTGTCGACAACCTTCAGCCAGAACGCCCGATCGACGGCCCGGCATGTCTCATCCCGATAGAATTCCGTGGCTCCATCCTCGTTGGGATCGAGACCTCGCCCGACGTGGTGCTGGCGCAGCTCCGACCCGGAGATCAAGCCGTTCGTGCAAATCAGTCGATAGGCCATCGGCGAGATCCGCAGCGACGATGCCCCCACCTCGCTGTTGGCGATCACCACGCCGGCCTGCACGATGTCGCCGCGGCGGACTTCCGCCGTGACTCGGTCGCTGGTCGCCTGTAGATAGAAATGCGTGTCGGTTACTCGGGCTGACACGACGTGCACGCCGGGCCGCTCGAGTTGCGGGATCACCGCTTCGGCGAGCTCGTAATTGTCCAGCGGACGGTACCGGCGCGACAGAAATGCACGCAGCTCCCCGGTTTCTCCAGTTCGTGTCCGCAGCAACCGCGCCGACGGCTGCTCTGCAAACCAATACGCGATGTTCTGCGCAAGCAGTGACGCGGCACCGGCCTGAGTCATCCGATCTACGTAGGCCATGGGGATCTTGTAGTGGCTCGCAATCTGGCCGAGTGCGAACCGGGTTGGCGCAACGGCTATCGTGCCGTTGGCGTGCTCAAGATTAATGCACACACTTGCACCTCGTGCATGTGGTGTGAGGCGACGTGTATCGGCAATAAAGTCGCGGTGCGCCTGGCGCTCTGCAAGCAGTTGCTGGGCGAGTTCGCTGAGTGGTGTACCTTTGATCATGACCGTATCCTCCTCGCGCGCCTGTCGCGCGCTGACGGCGTGTGAGCGGCGCGTGTCGAAGCCCAATGTCCTTTTAGGTGCTGACGGCTCCAGCGGGCGCTGCTGTGGCGAGGCAACAGCCGAACGCGGGGGCCGGGGCAACTGCGGCGCGACAGCGGCGAGGCGCAGACCGCAGCGCGCAGCGCGAAGGATCGGAGACGGCGGTTGCGCCGGCCCCCGCGCTTCGGCTACTCTTCTTTTTCTCAGCAGCGCACGATGGAGCTGCAGCCTAAGATCTGACCGGCGTTGATCGCCGGTGTCTAGCGGTCAACGTGTCGAGAGTGATCCGCTAGATTGATAAAGCGACCGCTTATTGCACACGACAACCATAGGAACGTCACACCATGGAAATGCCGTCGACCCCAGGGCGCTCTCGGCGGCACAGATTGCCCGACCAGCGGCCACATGTGCCGCGGCCGAGGCAGCGGTTAGCTGGCCTTAAATATTTACGCTGACTAACCAGAAACGTAGAGCGTCAGCGTGCGCCGAGCACGCAGCGCCGAAGCACTTTGTCGCAGCCCGATGAGACATTAAGTCTGTCGTCGTGATTAGGGTCGACGAGGACCGCGCGCAGGATCTTTACGCAAAACGGATGCCAGAGGCGTCGCTTGGTACGCTTGTACGTCTCCTGGTCCCACAACTCGGGCTTCTTCAGGACCCAATTGAGGCCCTGACGATTCAGCAAGAATGAGACATCTTGTGCCTTAAGACCAAGCTGAAGCGCGATTTCAGTCGTAGTTAGTGTAAAAACCGCCGACGGTGCTGCCTTAAGACGAGAAACGGAAGGCAGATCGTCCTCAATCGAGTCGACCAAGTTGGCGATCGCGACGTCCTTCTCCCCAGACTTAAAGGCTTCAACGGTTTCCATCAGGCGGCTCATCCCATTCTCAAAGCGTTGAACGACCTTTTCGAGTTGTGAGATGACTTTGCTATCGCGCTCGGCGATAACGCTTTCAACTGCAGCGCGGATGATTCGTATTTGCTTATCGTCTGCGTGACGTGGGGCGCCGTTCCGCTCCGTGAGCGGGACGACACGCCCTAGGGGTTTCCCGATATAGTCCATATTACGCTTGCACCTGTTTTTCTTGGGCGACAGTACGCGTTAGCCTGTCCTCCCTGTCTCTTGTGATGGCGTCGAAGATCGCCGTAACAAGTCGATCTGTTTCGTTTGCAGAAATCTTAGAACGCGACTCTTCGAAAACGTTGTGGATGGCCGACCGTAAGCGCTCATCCTTGCCAGCCGTCTTCGACACCACCTTTTTATCCAAGAGTTCCGCCTTGGCAGCGTTTCTGACGTACATAAGTAATCGTATGTTTGCGGGATCGAAATCAATTAGACGTAGTACATCGTCAATGGCTTTGCTTTGCGTCGTAAGATTCGACTCCCAGCGAATGATTGTCTTCGGACCAATCCCGAGCGCCGCTTCAAAGTCAGCCTGGGAAAGCCCCAAAGTTGTTCTTATTCGGCGGATGTCGTCGCCGTCGAGAAGCCCTTCCTTATGACGCCTGGCAGACACAACTTTACGATCGAACTCTTTTGCCTGAGCGCCAGTCTGAAATTCCTCTCCGCAGTCGAGACAAGCGAGTGTATGATCACCGCGGACTTCAACCGTATAGCGTCCGACGTCGACAGTACGATCAGTTACTCGTTCCTCAACGTGCGTTGAATTACATAGTACACAAAAGTCAAGCATAGTGTTCATTCCGCTTAAAAGAGACGACGACGACGACGTGTTGGCGACCGGACGGGCCAGTCGTCACTTTGAACTTGAGATAAATGGGGAGGTTGTCAATGAACACGTCGTAGACATCGAAGATATCTTCAGGCCGCTTTTCGGAGACCATGGTCTTATAGAAGTGGCAGGCGGGGCCGTCGAGGTCTTGGAGGACTACCCAGACGTCCTCGATGGAGAGCCCTAGGACGAGGCAGTCCCGGCGCGCAGTCAAGACTATCGCGCGACAGTCTTCGTCGGCCGCTAGCCTGGCGATCAGCTCGGTCGGGTAGGCCGGCGTTTTCCCCACTTGACGCAAATGGTAGCACAGTGCTACCATTTAAGCAATAGGCGGACGCACCCTGGCGACCGCAAACAGAAAAAGCGAGCAAGCGTGGGAAAAGAACAAAGCCACTTTTACATCGAGCGTCGTGAGGAAGGCGACTACGCCGTCCGACGCGGGGGCTCGGAACGAGCAAGCGCCGTGGAGCCGACCCAAGGCAAGGCGATCAAGCGGGAGCGTGACATGGATCCGAAAGCTCCGGTCCATGTCGAGCGCGTGAGAAATACGGACGTCGGCTCGCCCGACAAGTGGCGCAAACCATAACGACGGGCCGAGGTCATTCGCGCTCCACGAGGCCGGAGGCCGTTGCTGGTGCAGACGCACCGACTCGCGCGTGAGCACTTCCCTCGTTGGGGGCCTATCTGGGCGCGCAAGACCATCGCCGAGACAGCGAAGTACGATGACGCGATTTGCAATTCGTCACTGACTACGCTGGTTCACATGAAAGGACGTATATGAGCGAGTCCCAAGAGTCTTTTTCGATCATCGTCAATCAGGATGAGCATAAGTGGCCGAACGAAAAGATCGCGTACAATGATGTAGTTGCGTTATATCTTCAGGACGGAGGCGCGAAGTCGAACGAATATCTCATCAAGTATTCCGAGGGCCCAAAAGCGAATCCGCGCGGGACCCTGTCCCCAGGGGGACAGGTCATGGTGAAAAATGGGATGCACTTCCGAGTTTCTGGAACTGGCGAGTCATAATCCGTTTATTCAGGATTTGGATGATCAAGGTTACGATCTTGACCTAATCAACGGCTATTTTGTAGTTTTCGGCGTGCCGTACTTGGATAAGGCCGGAGCTTTGAAGTATGGCGACTTAGCTGTTCCAGTCGATCTTGTAGATTGGGTCATTGATCGGCCAAAGAACCATCAAGCCTGGTTCCAAGGAGATCGTCCTCATGATGAGACGAAACGCGAACTAAAGCTCGGGGCGGCGGCTAATGCCGTAACGGTTGCCAACGGTTTTGTCACGAATTACGCATTTTCATTAAAGCTTTGTGATTCAAACGGTCAGAAACGAGACTACGCGTCGTTTGAGGAGAAAGTCAACACCTATCTCGACATGATCACTGCGCCAGCGGTTGCCGCGTTTGAGGACGCCCGCCCTTCAAAGCGGATCGAGCGTAAGGTGGTTGAACAAGGCAGCCCGCTTCGTTTTCCAGATACGTTGTCGGCCCGTTACCATATGAACGATGTTTCGTTTCGCCTTCGAGGTAAGAAGGTCGCTATTGTGGGGTTGGGCGGCACGGGCTCGTACATCCTCGATTTTGTCTCGAGAACGCACTTAGAGCAGATCGCTTTGTTCGACGATGACAAGATACATGTGCATACGATATTTCGGATGCCTGGATTCACTTCGCAGGCAGTCGGAAATAAGAAGGTCGACGTTTTAGCGACACAATACGGAAACTGGCACAATGGGATCAAGCCTTTCCCCGAGCGAATTACTCCGCAAAATATTGAAACTCTCCGTGAATTCGACTTCGTGTTCGTTTCTATCGATGACGGCCCATCGCGACGCGATATTGTAGACTGGCTGACTTCGAACAATGTGCCATTCGTCGACTGCGGGATGGGCCTCAATCGCTCCCGTGGCGCTCTAAATGGAGTGGTCCGGATCACCGGGGTGGATCGCACCGCCTACGAGCAAACCGCCGGCACAGCTTATTTACCGATCGGAAGTGCCCAGGCTGACGAATATCGTAAGCAAGCTCAGATCGCTGAACTTAACGCGTTAAATGCGGCATTAGCTGTCATCCGGTTTAAGCAACACTTTGGTCTCTTGGATCGAGTCGAAACATCGCCGGCTTACATATTCGAAACCGCTTCTTTTGAGTTGGAACCATGGAAGCAAACAACTTGACCTATACTTACGAAGCCGTGGAGCGCATCCCCGATCAGTTGAGAGAAGGCGTTGTATATTACACACATAGGTTCAAACTGGCTGCGCTTCTCTGCGCCTGCGGCTGTGGGCACCGCGTAAGCCTCTTAGTGCCAGACAGCCATCAGGTAACATCGCAAAGCGGACTGGCGACGGTACGACCGTCAATCGCTGTGTGCGATGGCCATTGCAAATCTCACTATTTCGTCACCGCGGGTCAGGTTGAATGGCTACCCGCCTTTACTGCCGCGCAGGCGACGTCTTTGATGCAAGATCAGATCGCTCGGCACGTTGCGCGCGATCAGAAGCCGCAATCGCTGCTTGGACGGGTGTGGCGGGCGCTGCTGCTAGCAGTCAGCCGAATTCGGGAGTTCTTCGGCTAAGCTCTCCGCGGAAGGACGCATTAAACGGTCCAACAGCCGACGACCTGGACGAATTTTCGCCCAGGATGAATATACGGACCTGAACCCATGCTAACGGTTGCGCCTCCTGACCGTTCCTGTGACGAGACCTGGAGCACCTCTCGAAGCGCCTCGACTCCGGCCGCCTTCTGGACCTTGGGGTCAGCCGGCAACAGACGGGGCTCGAGACGGCGAACCCTTCCTCATGGGCATGGAGCACACCCGAGAGGCTTTGGGTCTGAGCGGACCCGACAGAATGGCCGTCTGCCTAAACGGCGACGTGGTAAGCGATTCGGTGAACCGACACCCCCAAGACAGTGCCACTTACTGCCCTGACTGCGGGGCTAAGGTGATTGATGCGTGCCCTTCGTGCGCCACACCGATCGCGGAGAGCGGCGACCGACCTTCCAACTGCCGTGCTTGCGGCAAGCCGTTTCCGTGGGCTAAGCGGAAGCCCAAGGAGGTCGAGGCCGACGACGTGGATACCATCGTAGTCTACGCGGTCCATCGGATTCTGAGAGGGGCCAGCTTCTCAGCCGGTCATTTGTTGGAAGCAGTGCCGCAGTTGGACAACGAGGCGCTCCAAGCCACCGCCGACGCAGCCGTCCGACGCGGGTTTTTCGTGAAAAACGACAAGCGATTCAGCGTAACGCTCGACGGCCGCCGGCACGCCAACCGGGTCCTAGACAAGATCGGCCTGCGCCCAAGGCTGTACGGCCTAGGCTTTGTGACTGGTCTCCCGACTCTGGGCGACGCGATTCTACTATATTCGCTCAGCAATGAGCGCCAGCGTGGACCGATCTGGTTCGAGGAGCTCTACGTCCAGTTTCCCGCAGTCGGCGCGGACACGCTCAAGAACGCCATCCGGAACTTGCGGGACGAGGGGCTGATGGCGACATACGACCAGACGTTTCTACAGCGCGTCGCGAACGGCGAGCGGCGAGGGTGGGAGATCGAGCTTGCGTCGGGTGTGACCCCGGACGGCATTCGTCGACGCGCGCTACTGCTCGACGACAGGAGGAACGCCGACCTCATGGAGCGTCCGGTCAACCTGCAGAAGCCCGTCCGCATCGCGCTAGACGAGGTCGAAGATTTCTTGCGCGCGGTGCCACGTGGTGTGCGTGAGCTCGCAGCAGAGCACCGTTACAACGGCCGGCCCCCGTTCGTCGTAAACGACGAATACGACCTTCAGGACTTCGTGCGTGCGTTCCTTAAGATGCGGTTCCCGAAGGCGACGTTCGAGAATTCGGTCGGGAAGGTTGCCGGGCAGAGTGGGCGCGTGGACTTTGCACTCGGCGACGAGAAGGTCTTTGTCGAACTGAAGGTCTTCAGGTCCGAGGCTGATTGGAAGAAAACAATGCTCCCCGACCTTACCTCAAAGATCGAACGCTACGCGCGCGACCCGAAATGCGAGACGTTCTTCATCCTCGTATACGACCCGGAACAACGGTTCCGCGACGCCGCAGCGGCGGAAGCGGAACTGTCGGGTCCGCGCACGATAGCGAGCAAGGAAATAAATGTCCGCCTTATTGTCACGCCACAACCGTAGCACGCGCACCAAGGCCATTCCCCGTTAGCAAAGAACGCCGCGGCGCATGTGTGTACCCCTCGTCCCGAACCTTCTAGCGATAGAGACTACTGACGACCTGTTTTGGTACCGCCCTCGGCTTGCAGCCACTGCGTTCGACGGGGACGTGCTGGACGATGCGATCGCGATACGCTACCTCACGCAGAGCAAGTTCGAACGCTTCGTGCGATCGTCCGCCGTCCATCTGCGCCGGCACGACCTGCTGCGAGAGATTGATGCAAAAGAGGGGGCCGTCGCCGCACTCAACCTCGCGCTCGACGCGGTTGTAGCGGCAAAGTACGGGAACCTTGATGCCAAACAGCGTGAATTGCAAAGGCAGGTCTACGAGGAGGTCTGGCTCGCGCAAGCCTTCGTCGCTTGCTTCAACCTCGACGGCGATGAAAGCCCGGCGATGTACGACAAGTACATCCGCGACGACAACGGCGTTGCGATCTTTACGACGGTCGGCAGGATCCGCGAGCTTTGCGAAGGCGACGGCGGCTCTGGAGGCGGCAAGGACGCCGTGATCGCGCCTGTGCAGTACATAGACTTCGAAAACCACGCGATGACCGAATCGGATTTCGATTTTCCGGCGTACTACAAGCGCTCGCGGTTCGCAGATGAGCACGAACTGCGCTTCATGGTGCGGTACCGCATCGGAAACATGCATGGCGGGTACGGTGTGTACGGCGCTAGGTGGCCGAGCGGCGAATACCGGCCCGTCGACCTCCACCATTTCGTCACCAGAATCGCGATCGCTCCGCAGTCGCGGCCAGGTTACGAGCGAGTCGTCACAGCACTGCTGGAGCGCAATCATATCGATATTCCGGTCGCGTGGTCCAGGTTTCCGAGGATTGACCGTCGATAGGACGGTCGACACCATGCCTGACCGGCGTGTCCTTTACGCGGACAAACCGAAGAAGCGCCCGGAAGCGTACGACAATCTTACGACAATTCTCGCGGAAACTAGCGGAAAGCGCGAACGCTAGCGGACGAAAAATCAGCCCCGAAAAGACTGACGCATTAACGAAAATGGGCTATTTCTTGCGTTTCGTACGCACTGCGGGTTTCAAGCGGCGTTTACTTCGCATTTAAGGGGTCGGGAATCGAGTCGCCCGGTGCCCCGAGATGCGAAGATCCCGACCCTAGAAGAACTTCTTGGCGTTTTTGACTGCGCGGAAATACGACGCAATTGGTTGCGCTTACGACAATCGTACGACATTTGTGTGCGCGGGTCGTTCGCACGATAGCCTCGCCGCTCGAAGAAGACCGCTTTGTTAGCGTGCTACCTCGACCAACCCCTCCGGTCCGAGAGTGATGGTGCTTCCGTCACTGAGCCAGAGCCGAGTGCCGCTGTCCTCGATGGCTTTCGTGTCGACGACCACATGAAAACCGGCAAGTCGCCGGACTAGCATGCCGCGCGCTATCTCACTGACGTGCGCGAACGTTGTGCCGTAAACTGAAATCATCCGATCCTCCTGCGGCCGGACAGATGGGGCTGCCGCCCGTCGGCGGAACCGCGCGGGATGCGCCAGCGCGGTAGCCTAAACGGGCGGCAGGCGGGATGGAGGGCCGCCGATTGGAGATGTAGCGTTGACACCGGTGTGTCACGACAGGCAGCAACGAGCAATTGACACACTCTCGGTGCCGTAGGATAATATTCGTACACGACAACATCTGATTTACGCCCGCATAATAATGCGTGCAAAACCTCGAGCGAGTTCGCTCGGGGTTTTCGTCTTTCTTGGAGTCAACGCCGCATGACTAGAGCATCGATAGCGCTTGCCGACCTCGGCGACATTCTTACGCCGACCGATGTGCAGCGACTCTTAGGCATCGGGCGCAACGCGACGTACGAACTACTCGCCTCCGGGAAACTGCCAGCGATCCGCATCACGCCGCGCCGCCTTATCGTCACGAAGAAGGCGCTCGAAGCATTCCTGGGCCTGGCGGCGAATATGCCGCCCGCCGGGACCCCGTAGGAGGCACATCCTTGGGGTATCTCAGGAAAGTTGGAGACAAAAAGTTCCGCATTATGTATGACGTCGTGTTCATCAACGGCAAGCGCCGGCAGAAGACCGAAACGCTCGTCGGAGTGACGAAGAAGCAGGCTGAAGCGGTTCTTGCGAAGCGCAAAGCTGCGGTCGTTGCCGGTGAGTATTTACCGTGCGCCGACATGACGATGAACGAGCTGTTCGATCGCTTCATGCAAGCCAAAGAAGGTCGCCTTGCCGCGACGACGTTGCAGCGCTACGAGAGTTTGCTGCGGCTTTACTTGCGGCCGGCGGTCGGCACCAGGAAGGTTGGCAGCGTGAAGGCTGTCGATCTACTGGCAACCTATGCTCGATGGTCGAAGCGGCCAGTCAGCGGACGTACGGTCCATCATGCTGCGGAACTGTTGCGTAACGTGCTACGGCGCGCCGTCAAATGGGAAGTGATCCTTCGCAGTCCGGCCGCATCGCTCGATGCGGACGATCTGCCGAGGGCGGTAAAACCCGAATCGGCGGTACTCACCGAAACCGAGGCGCAGCAGTTGCTACAGGAGGCGAAATACCCAACCCATCGGTGCACGGCGCGGCACTACTTGACGGCGCAGAGCGCCTTTTATCCTGCCGTGGCATTTGCACTCTACACAGGAGCCCGTCTCGGCGAAATCATGGCGATGCGTTGGCAAGACATCGATTTTCGTCAGCGGATCGTCACAATCAGCCGATCGCTGAGCTCTACAAAGCGGGACGGGCTTATCTACAAACGGCCAAAGAACGACAGGGTGCGCACGGTCTGTGTTTCGTCGCATCTGCTCGTGATTCTCGAATCCCATCGCGCGGTGCAGGCTGCTGAGAGAATTGCCGTACGTCCGGCCTATCACGACGAGGATCTCATCTTCGCCAAGGCAGACGGCGCGCCGATCTCGTCTTGGCTGTTCAGCTCCGCGTTCCGGAACTTCATGAAACGCTGCCCGGTGCGGCGCATCCGCTTCCACGATCTCCGCGACACACACGCCTCGTTGCTTGCCAAAGCCGGCGTGCCGATCGAGGTTATCTCGAAGCGGCTGGGCCACAGTGACATCAGCATAACGTACGATCGCTACATCACGGTCTACCGCGACCGTGATGCCGAGGCGGCGGAGGCGTTCGGGAAGATCGTGACCTGAAGACCTTCTGCCAAATTCCGTTAGACGGCCGTTAGAATTGAGGCACTCACGGCCGCCAAAAGCACGAAAAACCCGTACAGGATAAGGAGATTTCTGGTAGCGCCAACGGGAATCGAACCCGTCTTTCCGCCTTGAAAGGGCGATGTCCTAACCGATAGACGATGGCGCCGCGCGTACCCTCAAAACCCTAGCGGCTGATGGTCAACCTGTCAATGTAGTAGGCCCGATGGGGTTCGAATTCTCTCGCGGCTTATCCCGCCTCGTCGGGGTTCCGTCAAAGCGCGGTCGAAAGCCTGGACCGACTGCAGATCGGTACTCCAACACGTGCTGACCTGCACTGAAGTCGCTCATGCGGGAGTTGAGCGCAGTCCGGGAGTGCGATGGTCGTCGCATCGAACATGCTTTGGCAGGCAACGCTCCTCCTATACTTAACAACCAAGCATGATTGAACGTCGCGAGTTTTTGCTTGCGCTTGGTGCATCGGGACTCGCACCGGCGCTGCTTGGAGCAGCGGACAGCGGTCCCACGCTAGAGCCTCTCGAACGCGCGCTCGTGCTGAGCGGTGGTGGGGCACGCGGGGCTTACGAAGCCGGCCTCGTGGGCGCGCTAGCGGTCGCCGGTGCGGTGAGCAACGGTTCGCCGCTGCTACCCTACGAACTGGTTTGCGGAACTTCGATCGGCGCGCTCAACGGCTGGTACGTTGCGACCGGACAGTATACGAAACTGCACGACCTCTGGTATGGCGTCAGCGGTGAGGACGTCATGCGGCCGAAGCGGCAATATGAGGCTATACGCGACCCGCAGAGCGGGCTCATCAACCGAGCTGTATCCGCGGTTCAGTTAACGGCGCTGACCAGAAACCAGAGCGGCATTTTACAAAACGAACCGGTCTACGACTGGATCGTTCGCCACGTCGACCCTAATACGCCGCTGTTGCTGCCGCTCGTGTGGGCGGTCACGAACCTTTCGCTGCAACGGCCCGAGTACTTTTATCTGCGTCCGCGAAATGCAAGCGAAGAGCTGCCGCAGCGGGTGGTCCGCGCGCTGCAAGTGTCGCTCGGTCCACACACCGTGGTGCGCGAGGCAACGCCCGACCTTCTACACCGCGCGATCTTCGCTTCGGCGGCACTTCCGATCGTCTTCGACCCTGTGCTGATGCCGGGGCCCGACGGCACCATCAACGAGTACTGCGACGGCGGGGTCGCGAGTAACTCGCCGGTTGGTATCGCTCACGCGGTCTCAAAGGCTGCCGACGTGGTGCTGCTCGACCCGCCGTTCGAGCCCGATACCGACCTCGGAGACGCCGTCGACATCGCGTTTAGCGTGTTCGGAACGATGCAACGCAAGATCCTCGAGACCGAGATGCGCAACGTTTTTTCGCAATCGATGGGCAAGCGTGCATTCGACCGTCTCACTCGGGCGGAAATCACTCGCGCCACGCAGGGCAACGAACTCCTCGCAGAGCACATGCAAGCGGTCTCGGTGACCGACTTGCGCTACATTAGGCCCGAGAACGTCCTGCCGGTCGCCGTGGGCGGGTTCAACGATGAGGTTGGCATCGGTAAGGCGTACCGTGTCGGCTGGGAGGACGCCGCGCGCGGGTTCACGCCGTACGACTGGTCAACGTTCGAACTTTAAGTTTCGCCCAGATCCAAAAGGCTTCGCCTCTATTTCTTCACTTACTTGGCGGCTTGCCCGAAAAGGTCTACACTATTGGGGGCTGCTCTATGGCAGTCTCGGGCTACTTCTAGGAGGTTTTCCAACCAGTATGAAAATTCTCTCTATTGGACTTGCGCTCGCATTGCCGGCCATTGTCGGCTGCGGCCAACAACTAAATCAGAGTTCGCTCCCGTCAGGCGGCGCGCAGTCGATGCACTCCGCGGCGAGCCTCGGTCGCGTTCACCCCGACAACTGCAACTACAAATCTCAGGGGACGTCATCCAGCGGAGGCTTTCTTAGGTGGAAGCTCTGCAGCGGATACTCCGCGCGTATGACGTACGGACCAGGAACCACCGGTAACCTGAAGATTTCAACACAACCCAGCATCACCAACCCGGGCGGCGTTCCCGTGCCGGCCGGCGAAACGCCGGTTCTATTCGTCCAACAGCAGGTGTTGCCTCAAGATCCCGGCCCGGCGACGTTCACCGCGCCGATGGTACCGCCGGCCACGAACAAGTCCAGGATTCTGGGTGTTCCTGCGGGCACGTATAAGCTCTACGTGTACAACAGTAGTGGCATGTTGCTGTTCTCGATCAACCTCGGGGCGCCATCAGCGGGCACATTGCTCTTCAACGCACTGCCGCATTCGCCGCTTCCGCTCTTGGGAACGCTCCCTGTTGGGACGGTTACCTCGTTCGAACTCGTTACGCCGTAACGAAAAGCGACTGCTGCAAGTAGTTGCTCCCTATTTGCTCGCGGGGCCTCGGCATTTAGCCGAGGCCCCCTCAACATCAAGGTCGGTGATTCATCTCAGTTCATGCGAGGTTGCACCGGCGGCAGACCTTCCGCCGCTTGCAACGCCACGGTACTCTTCCTTCGGCCATACGAGAAATAGAAGACCAGTCCCGCGATCAGCCACACCAAGAACGCCAGCCACACCAACGGGAAGAACCCCCAGACCAGCGGATTTCCGACCCGTAGAAAATAGATGAGACCAAGCGCCGAGACACCTGAGAACGCCGGAATGAGGTAGGGTCCAAGCGGAAGCATGAAGGATCCCACGAGCTCCGGGTGGCGCTTTCGCAGGATCGGTACGGCAGCCGACACCAGGACGAACGCGCTGAGCGTTCCCATGTTGGTCACCGACCCCAAGATGTTGATCGGAAAGAGCGCGCCCGCTATCGCGATGAGAACTCCAAAGAATACCTGCGAAAACACCGGCGTTCGCCAGACGGAATGAAGCCGGGTGAAGCGAGTTGGAATGAGCCCGTCGCGCGACATCGCGTAAAAGATTCGGGTCTGTCCATACATCTGGACCAGCATCACCGTCGTCAGTCCGGCGATCGCACCCAACGCGATGATGATGCCTGCCCACGTCAAGCCCACGCTCTCGGCTGCGAATGCGACCGGGAAAGAGACGTTCAGCTTATAGAACGGTACCATACCATCGAGAATGACAACGACGGCAATGTAGAGGATCGTGCAGATTACCAAGCTCGTGATGATGGCGAAGGGCAGATCGCGACCGGGGTTCTTGGCTTCTTCTGCCGTTGTCGAAACGGCATCGAAGCCGATGTACGCAAAGAACATGAACGCCGCGCCGCCGATCGTGCCCGCCCATCCGAACGGGAAGTAGCCGCCGAGGCCGGTGTTTGGGCCGGGCGGCAGATGGTAGTTTGCCGGATTGATATGGCCGACACCGATGGCGATAAAAAAGAGGACGACCGCTAATTTGAGCGCGACGATTACCGCATTCACGACCCCCGACTCTTTCGTGCCGCGAACCAACAAGGCGGTGATGAGCAAGACGATGGCGGCGGCCGGCAGATTGGCGATTCCCGGCGTGGGGTCCCAACGGCCGTGCTGCCAGACTTGCGGGATGTTCCAGCCGAACAGCGCCCTTAAGATGAACGTAAAATTCCCCGACCAGCCGACGCTGACGGTTGCCGCGCCGAGCGCGTACTCCAGCACCAGCGCCCACCCGACGATCCATGCCAGGAGCTCGCCCAGCGTCGCGTACGTGTAGGTGTACGCGCTTCCCGAGATCGGAATCTTGCTCGACACTTCCGCATAGCACAGCGCAGCGAGCGCGCTCACGACACCGGCGATGATGAATGAGATCGCGAGCGAGGGGCCGGCGCGGGTTGCCGAGGCGACGCCGGTCAACACGAAGATGCCGGTGCCGATGATCCCGCCGATGCCCATGGCCGTCAGCGACCACGGCCCGAGCGTTCGCTTCAACCCCCGCTTGTCGTCGGACCCCTGGCCGAGGATTGTCGCCAGCGGCTTTACGCGTTTCAGAGACATGCCTTACTGCGACCGGTTTCCGCGCCGTAGACGAAAACGGCAGCCTTCATGAGGGTGACCTCCTTCGTTCCACGATATCGTTAACTTGCTAAGACGTTTGCGACCTCTTTCGAGCGGCGTTGCATTCGACGATTGTTCGTAATCTTTGCTCCGACGAGGTACGCGTCTCTCAGGATCGGCGCGACACCCGAGCGTTCCGCGGCGGGAATAGCCCTCTCCACGAGTGCGCGCGCATCATGCATTCGTCCAAGTTCGTGAGCCGAGGCCGCGGCTACCAGCCACCGGCTAATGGTGAGCGTCGTGTACTCGGACGTGTCGTTTGGCCGGCTCGCCAGGGCCCACGCCGAATCGAATCGACCGTTGCTCAGAGCCTTCTCTGCCATGAGATAGGTCAGCGTGGAGCGATGAAACTCGTCACAACATTCTAGTTGCGACGGATCGGGCAACATCGACAACGCTCGCTCTCGAAAGCGCGTTATTGAGAGCGACAGCCCTAATCTGATGGCAGCATGCAGACGAGCGCGTTCACTCTGCTGTCGGGATATCAGCAAAGCGGCCCGCGCAGCGTTCAGGGCTTCTGCATCCTTCCCCGCCCAAGCATAGTGGTCGGTGAGACCAACCAGAGCCTCAGTGCTCTCGGCCAACGCTCCCACCAAGCACGCCTGCTTAAATGCGGCGACAAGTCCACGCACGCGTTGTGACGACGGGCACCAAATGTTCGAGCTCAGCAACAAGTTTGACCGTAGCCGCCAAAGCATCACCATTACCCTAGCGTGGAGCCAAGTTGCGCTAGGTCCAAGATGCTCCAAGTTCGATTCCGCCTGCTTAATGGAATCATAAGCCTGCTCAAAATCTCCGATGTTGCAAAGCGTTGCCGTTAGCTCGAACAAGCTCTCAACGTACAGCCATTTAATCGACGGTGTCGCTCGCAGATGCGAAACCTTTAGCAGCGACGCCGAACGGCGCGCCAGGCAAAGTGCCTCGACTTTGTTCGCACGAAATCGTTCGATTCGACAGTCAAGGAGATCCACAAGTGCAACGAGCAGATCTCTTTCATCAGGGGAGCAGTGCAACTCTTCCGCCCTAAGAACCGCCATGGCTTCGGTGCGTGGTTTTAGCGCGCCGCAAAGATTGCCGGCTCGCAAGAAGGTGTTGGCCTGCATTCGCAATGCTTCGATTCGCTGGCGTGAGGTTTGCGCGCTGCTTATGAGGCGTTCGCAAATAAGAAGCGTGGGTCGAATATCGTCGAGCACCGACCCATGCCTGGCTACATCCAAAAGCAACTGAAATTCGTCAATGTCCGACAAGAAGTCTAGGCGGGGGTCATTCTCATACTCTAAAAGGTCGCGTGCAACGTGCCGACAGATATTCGCACGACGACGGTAACAATAATACGACGAGATTCCGAGCGCCGCGGCAACCTCACGGATCGGGCGGCGCTCGAGACACTGCATCGTGAGAATCTTGTACTCAAGCAAGGTGCTCTGATCTCTACCTGCTTTACAGCCCCGATCGCGATATCGTTCGGCGGCATTTCGTATGAGTTCGTGAATATGCTCAAGCACGCAGCGTTCCCGCGAATCACCAAGTTCCGTAACTGCAGGATCGGCGAAGAAACGGCGCACGATGGGATTTTTTCGGAGAACTCGCGCGTCGTGCAAGTGCCGAAAGAGGTGCTTCGCCGCCACGGCAAAGCTCGCGTCCGAGGCGGGCCGTTCAACGGGCCGGCGCCGCGCTTTGTGCATTTAAGCCGTTTCTAGCTAGAACCTGGGGGCCTCCGCTTGCTTGGTCAGCCCCTAACCGTACCAGGTCTGACTACCCGCTTTTGACCAATGTGCGCACTTTTTGGCCTGCAGAAGGGGCATCGGGCCGCCGGAGTGCTACGATCGGTCGCAATAATTCCGCGCCGTTGGCCGCGTTAAATTGCCGACCATTTTACGGGAGTTCGAGATGAAGCGTTTCACCGCTATAAGCGCCCTGGCTGCAGTCATCGTGCTTGCCGGTTGCTCTAGTATTTCGCCGCCTATCAGCACGCTGCCGGCAACGAGCACGCTTAGAAATCAAACCAGCCCGGTCATGAGAGATGGCGATACCACGGTGCTGTATGCAGCCGCTGGAGGGATACCCTCCGGGCCCGTATGGGGATACCGGCTGCCGTCGCGGAAGCCATTCTGCAACTTTCTGGTGACGCCCGGCTCGCAAGAGGGAATCGGCGTCGATTCCACAGGAACGCTATGGGTGCCGGATGGTGCAGAGACGTTCTCCTACGCTCCCGACTGCGGGGATTCCGGGACATCTCTAATCTCGCCCGGCGACTATCTCGCCACGAACATCGCATTTGGACAGGACGGCACCAAGTACGTTCTGCTGACAAGACCTGAACCACCCTTCAAGGGACCGAACTTTGCAGAGGTCGCATTGTACCCACAGGGAGCAACGAGTCCGAGTGGAGTGCTGACCGATCGGGACCTGACGTCTGCCCCCAACGCAGTAGGATTGGACAGCATCGGCAACGTGTACGTTAGCTGCTGCGAGCTTGAAAATCGGAAGCATCCGAAAAAGCCCGTCATTATCGTGTTCAAGGCTGGTGGTAGCACGAAGCACGGAAAGCACATACCACTTGCAGGAATGGGCGAGACCCCGTCACTCTCAATTCTGTTCGATCAATCCAAAAAAATGATCCTCGGGGATCCGGACCACGACACGATCAATGTTTATGCGCCACCCTATACCGGCCAACCAGTAACGCACACCTTCCCGGCATACGCTCCCGGGCAGTGTGCTTTCAATCGGAAGAAGACCGTCATAGCGTGTCCGGATTATGGTTATGGAGACATTTACGTGTACGGATATCCCTCGTTCACGCTCAGGTACGTCTTGAAGCCTGCATTCGAGGCGACGACCGGTGTGGCGATGTTCCCTCCTGCCCCGAACTAAGCAAAGCCGCGCACGCGAATCGGGGTGATGTCGCAATCGGCCGCCAACCGGCTCGGCGACCTCATTGAAAAGCTCGGCTAGATCCGGCGGGGCGCGGCGCGGGCTGCGCGAAGTTTACCAGCGCGATGGACGACCCCGAGCGTGTAGGTGGCTCGTCTGGCTTCGGGATGCTCCTGCGTCAGTACCGGCTCGCCGCCGGACTGTCGCAAGAGGCCCTCGCCGAGCGCGCTCGCATGAGCACCAACGGCATCGGCGCGCTCGAACGTGGCTATCGCCGTTGGCCACAGCGCGAAACCCTCGCCGTCTTAGCGGAAGCGTTAGGGCTCAACGACGAGCAACGGCGGGAGTTCGAGGCGGCCGCGGCTCGCCCGCCATTGGTGCGCGACCAGCCGCAATCCAAAGCCACCCCCACAGCCGGACACCTTAAGACAGATCCATCACGCCAAGTATTGGCGCTACCATTCTTTGTGGCCATCATAGCGGGCATAATGTTATGCGGCGCATTCCTCTTTAAGGCTTATGAAAAGCGTTATGCCCCAGCGCGGCCCTCCTCGCAGGATCTAGCGTCCTTGTCCAAAGGGCTTAGGGCATATTGGCCCATCGACGATGGTGGTAGCGATGGAAGGATCGTCCATGACGTCATGCATCGATATGACGGCAAAGTCGAAGGTGTGGCGAACTGGCAACATCCAAATGGCATGAACAACACTCTAAGGTTTGATGGGCTGTCCACTCTTGTGAGTGTTCCGGAACGCGTCATCGACACCAGTAAGAGCTATTCAATATCAGCAGTCATATTTCCATTTGATATGGCAAGACGAGAAGCTCTTACGGTGCTTTCAAACGATGGACTCCGCGTCAGCCCATTTTACCTCCAGATTAACAGATATCAGTTCTTAGAGTTCGCCTTAGCAGCGTCGGATGCGGTGCCTCTGGCGAAGAGTTTTGTGCAAGCAACCCAACAACCGCCGCTCACCGGCAGCTGGACTCACGTGGTCGGCACCTACGATGCCGTTCGAGACACTGCAAGCATCTTTGTGAACGGCATCCCGGCGGATAAACAACCCATTGGCCCGACCTTTAGAGCAGAAGGTCCGCTCGTTATAGGCGCCTCGGAATACAACAGGAACCTCGGGGGTTTTTTCTATGGTTACATTGCGCAGGTCTACATCTATGACCGGGTCCTGACCGACCGCGAGATAGCGGCTTTAGACTGGCTTTCAATGCAAAGGCTGAAGCAATCCCGCTAACGCGCTGGAAAGGCGGGCGGGGAGAGTTCCATGCGCGGTCGAAGTTTGGACTCCACTCTGGAGGTGTAGCATGGCGAAGAAACTGCCTGCGCTCTCACTCAGTTGCCTTTTCGTCGCGGTTCTAGCAGGGTGCTCGTCCTCCGGCCTATCGCAAGTGAGTCCCGCTGCAGTTCAGCCTGCGAAAGCCGGCGGCGGTTCGGATGCCAACCCAGGCGCCAAAATCAAACATATTATCGTCATCATTCAAGAAAACCGAAGTCTCGTAAATATTTTCTCGGGTTTTCCCGGGGCCGATGCTCCAACGTTCGGATACGAACACGACGGAACTCAGGTTTCGCTGACCAAGATTACCTTCAAAGGCCTAAGCATCGCGCACGGGTTCACGACCGCCCTTACCGATTGGAACAACGGCGGGATGAATGGTTTCGATCTGAGCAACCCTTCGGCACCGCTGTATCCTTACTCGTACCTGGATCCGACACTGGTGGAGCCGTACTGGAGCATGGCGAGTTCGTACGTCCTCGCCGACGCTATGTTTCCGACTCAGTTCGGAGGGAGTTTTTCGGCGCACCTCAATCTCGTTGCCGGAACGGATAAGCTCAACCCGAAGCTTGCCGTCACGGATTACGCGACCAACACGCCATGGGGATGCGACGCTCCGACCGGCACAAAGTCTTTTGTCGTCAGTTCCAAGCGCGTTGAAACATCCAAAGGGCCTTTCCCATGCTTCACGCAGTTTAAGACGATGGCGGATACGCTCGATGCAGCGGGCATTTCGTGGAAGTACTACGCGCCGCAAACCGTCGGATGCCCGAGTCAGTGCGACAACGGAGGACTGGAATGGTCGGCGTTCGACGCCATCAACAACGTACGATACGGACCGGATTGGAGCAACGTCATCTATCCTCAAACGACGATCCTCCAGGACGCCCCAAACGGGAATCTTGCATCGGTTTCCTGGGTCGTGCCGGATCACAAGGATTCGGATCATCCGGATAGTCAAAGCGATACGGGTCCGTCGTGGGTAGCATCCGTCGTCAATGCCATCGGTCAGTCCCAGTATTGGGACTCTTCTGCCATCGTCGTCGTGTGGGACGATTGGGGCGGCTGGTACGACGACGCATCTCCGCCCCAAAAGGATTTTTTAGGCTTGGGAATCAGAGTCGGTTGTATCATCATCTCACCGTATGCAAAGAACCAAGTCATCCACACGCAATACGAGTACGGCAGCATTCTCAGGTTCATCGAGCAGACGTTTAAGCTTGCATCCCTGGGTTACACGGACAAGCGAGCCGCCAGCATCGTCGACAGCTTTAACTTCAAACAGCCCCCGCGCTCGTTCGTAACGATTCAGGCGACGTATCCACGGTCGTATTTCTTGCACGAGCGACCGTCCTACCAGTCGCCGGACAGCGAATAGAAATTCCTCAGCGCATTATCGCGAGTCAGTCCGAGTCTCACGATGATCCGTGGGCCTGGTAGGATTCGAACCTACGCGCAACCAGTTATGAGCCGGCCGCTCTACCGCTGAGCTACAGGCCCTTTGGGCGCGGTCCACGGCAGGTTCCGGACCGGCGCGACCACTCCCTAGGACGCCCCGCCGGGAGGACGGAAGCCCTCGGCGTGCCTACATCGGACGAACGGCGCTTCGAGGAGTTCTTGGCCGAGTTCACCCCGGAGGCCGCCGCTCTCGGACGCGCCGCCGTAAAGCGATTGCGCAAGCGTCTTCCGTCGGCCGACGTCATGATCTACGATAACTACAACTTCCTGGTTGCGGGTTTTTCGCCGAACGAACGACCGTCCGACGCGGTGTTCTCGATCGTCATGAGCGCACGCGGCGTCGCGCTTTGTTTCCTTGAAGGTGCCGGTTTACCCGATCCTCACCACATACTCCGCGGTTCCGGCCGAGTCGTCCGAAACGTGCGTTTGGATTCGACCGACGATTTCGCACGGCCCGAGGTGGCGATGCTGGTCGAAGTCGCGCTCGACCACGCGCGCGTAGCGTTCGATCCCGATCGTGCCGGCCGCTTCTACGTCAAATCGGTGACGGCAAGAAAACGTGCGCGCCGAAAACCGGCGACCTCTCAGCCACGGCGGAAGGCCGAAGCTCCGGCATAGCGCGCGGCGGCGCCGAGTTCGTCTTCGATCGCCATCAAACGATTGTATTTGGCGATACGATCGCTGCGGGAGAGCGATCCGGTCTTGATCTGTCCGGCACCCGTCGCCACGGCAATATCGGCGATCGTCGTGTCCTCGGTTTCGCCCGAGCGGTGCGAGATGACCGTCGTATATCCCGCCTGATGCGCCCGGTCGATGGCGTCCAGCGTTTCGGTCAAGGTGCCGATTTGGTTGACTTTGATCAAAATCGAGTTGCCCACGCCCTCGGCAATCCCGCGTTTGAGAAACGTCACGTTGGTGACGAAGATATCGTCGCCGACCAGCTGCACCCGATCGCCGAGCGCCTCGGTCAGCAAACGCCACCCGGCCCAGTCGTCTTCCGCAAGCCCGTCTTCGATCGAAACGATCGGATAACGATCGCACAACTCGCGGTAGAGGGCGATCATCTCGTCCGCACTCAATCCGTGGTCGCGTGATAGAGCGTAGTATTTGCCGTCGCGATAGAACTCGCTCGACGCAGGATCGAGCGCAATCGCGACGTCTTCCCCAGCGCGGTAGCCGGCGAGATCGATCGCGGCGAGGATGAGATCGAAGGCTTGCTGCGGCGTCTCGAGCGGCGGGGCATATCCACCTTCGTCGCCCAACAGCGTCGGCAGGTGACGATCGTGCAGCAGGCGGCCGAGCGCGTGAAAGACTTCGGCCCCGCAGCGCACTGCATCGGCTTCGGAGGCGGCGCCGAGCGGAACGATCATGCACTCCTGAAATTGCAGCGCGCCTTCCGCGTGCTTGCCGCCGTTGATCACGTTCATCATGGGAACCGGAAGCGTCGATGCCGATGGACCGCCGAGATACCGAAAAAGCGGCAACGACAAACTCGAGGCGGCGGCCCTCGCCACGGCGAGCGAAATGCCCAGAATGGCATTCGCACCGAAGTTGGATTTGTTCGGAGTTCCGTCGAGTTCGATCAGTGTTGCGTCGATCGCGCGCTGTGCCGTCGCATCCAAACCCTCGAGCGCAGGTCCGAGCGTTTCGTTGACCGCGCGCACCGCCTTGAGCACGCCTTTGCCGCCGTAGCGCTGCGGGTCGCCGTCGCGCAGCTCGACCGCTTCATTCGCGCCGGTCGACGCGCCCGACGGCACCATCGCTTCTTCCACCGATCCGAAGCTCGTTGCGACGCTGACTGCGACCGTCGGATTGCCGCGCGAGTCGAGAATCTCGCGCGCGTGAACCGCTTCGATGAGGGGGCGGCCTCCGCCGCGCAACGATTCGAGTGGCGCCGTCACTCCTTGATCCAGCGTTCGAGATCGTGCCTCCGCGAAACGAACTCGTGGGCATCGAAGAATATCTTGAGCTCGCGCTCGGCACTGGCTTTGCTGTCGCTGCCGTGAACCAAATTGCGCCCGATCGTTTGCGCGAGATCGCCGCGAATCGATCCGGGTGCGGCCGTCAGCGGGTTGGTGGCGCCGATGATCTGGCGGCATCCTTCGATCGCATCTTCACCCTCGACGGCCAGCGCGACCAGCGGACCCCGGGTGATAAATCCAACCAGATCGTCGAAAAACGGTTTCCCCGCGTGCTCGGCGTAGTGCGCGCGCGCACGATCGCCGTCTAGTTGCAACATCTTCATGGCAGCGATGATGTATCCGCGGCGTTCGAGGCGCGACGTCACCTCACCGATCAAACCGCGCGAAACGGCGTCGGGCTTGCAGAGAATGAGGGTGCGTTCGATAGTCATACGACGGGCGAATACGGCTCGGCGCAGGGGTAAGCCTGCGCCGTCCAGCCAAAGCCGGTTCGGTCGATGGCACGTCGCGCACACCCGTACTCAGGCATAGCCGAACAACTCGCCGGCACCGAATTTTCCTCGATTCGCTACGTTGCCGAAACCGAAAGCACGAACGCCGACGCCGCGAGGTTACTCGGAACGCAACGGCACCGCGGCCTCAGCATCGTCGCCGAGCACCAGTCGAGCGGCCGCGGTCGTAAGGGACGTTCGTGGTTGGCGCCCCCGGGCACGTCGCTGCTCGTCACCACGATCTTGCCTCGCGCCATCGAGACCGCGCGCTTGTGGGTGGTTCCCTTTTGGGTGGGCTTAGCCGCCCGCGCGGCGCTCGCGCAGCACGGCGTCACGACCACGCTTGTTTGGCCGAACGATCTCCTGATCGCCGGACGCGGAAAAGTTGCCGGTATCTTGTGCGTTTCTCGCATCACCGGTGACGCCGCCCGGGTCGGGTGCGGCGTTGGAATTAACGTTCACCGGGTGCCCGGCGGCCACGACCGCGTCGAGCCGCCGCCCGCTTTCTGCGACGACCTGACGCGCGTGGATCGCGCCGCGCTGTTGCTCTCGCTGTTGCGCGAATACGATGCAAGCCTCGGC
>JBAUZB010000110.1:0-10124 GCA_049585095.1 Candidatus Tumulicola sp. | reverse complement strand
CGCGCGCGTGCGCCCGCGGGCGAGCGCCGCGCCGCCGACGCCGTGTACTCGCAGTTGACGTCGGGCATCGTGAACTCCGAAGACGACCAATGGCGTCCGGACAAGCTGCGCGAGCGCCTCACGATTTTGTTGGGCGTCGTAAACTTGTCACAGGGACCGCCGCTTCCGCCGCATCTGCGGGAGGCCGCAGAGATCCATGAGGAATTCGTACGCACCATAGCCGCCTATCACTCCTTCCTCGAGGCACACCATCAATGATGACGCATCGCCGACTCGCCGTAGCATTGCTCGCCGCCGCCGCGGCCTTGCTGTACTCGGTCCTTGGAATTCCCGCACCGGCGGGCACCACCGGAGGTCTGAGCGGAACGGTCACCGAGACGGGAAGTTCCGTGCCCATCCCCGGCGTGCGAGTCACGGTCACGAGTCCGTCGCAAACCGCGAACGCGGTCACCGACGCCGGCGGCCACTTCCATTTCGTTTCGCTTGCACCCGACGAATACGTCGCCACCCTCGAAAAGAGCGGTTACGATCCGGCATCCTACCCGGGGATCGCCGTTCTCGCCGACGCTCAGCAAACGTTGACGTTCGTCTTGCGCAAGTCGCTCAAGACCATTGCGCAAGTTTCGTCACGCGCCGCCTCCAGCTTGGTGCGGCCCGGAACCACCGCCGATCTCTACTCGGTCAACGCGCAGCAACAGGAGCGCTTGGCGGTACTCGGCGGGGGGAGCGATCTCAACAGTGCGTACTCGGCGGTGGCGAGCGTTCCCGGCGCCTACGTCCCGTCGAATCAGTCCGGCTACTTGCAGGCGGTCCACGTACGCGGCGGTGACTCGTATGAAGTCGGCTATGAGTTCGACGGCATTCCGGTCAATCGCGCCTTCGACAACTATCCCTCGGGATCGATTTCGTCGCTCGGACAACTCGAACTGCAAGTCTACACCGGCGCGACGCCGGCCGGCGCCGAAGCCCAAGGCTTGGCCGGGTTCATCAATCAGGTGATCAAAACCGGCACGTTTCCCGGATACTCCGAAGCCAACGTCGCCGTCGGCTCACCGACCTTCTACCACAGCCTAAGCCTCGAAGCCGGCGGCGCGACGCCCGACCGGACCTTCTCGTACTACGTTGGATTCAACGGGTACAACCAAGACCACATCTTCGTCGATCAGTTCGGGGGCGCGGCCTACGCCAACGAGTTCGGTCAGCAACTCGCGCAGTGCCCGGCCAATACGACGTTGTCGCGGCTGCCGTCGTGTTACACCAACGGTACGCGCAACGTCGGTCCGCTGGGAACCACCGGTTGGGTGCTCGGCCCGATCGGATTCGGCACCCTCAATCCGGTCAACATCGCCGACCGCACCTTCGTCGCGAACGTTCACATCGCGATACCGCACAAGCGCGACGGCTTGCGCGACGACGTTCAGCTTCTTTATGACAACGACGAGATTTTCACGACGTTCGACAGTTCCGTCACCGACGAGGGGCTCAACAACTGGATCGCCTCGACCGGATCGTTTCCGCCGTATTATCTGGACGCGTACCAATATACCGGGCCCACCGGCACGCTGCTGCCCAAAGATTATCAGTCGATGATCGCGCCCTACCTATACCCGTCTTCGCCGGCACACTCGTTTCAGGGATCGATCCCGGATCCGTACTATCAGCGTGACCGCGGCTACAACGGCCAGGCGATCTTCAAACTGCAGTATCAGAAAAACTTCAGTTCGAGCGCCTATCTGCGTCTCTACGGATATACGTACTATTCGGACTGGATCGAAAACGGGCCGATGATGTCGCTGCAGTCGTATGCCTATTACGACAGCGGCGATTACGAAATCAACAATCACACCCGCGGGCTCAGCGCCTCCTTCGTCGACCAGATCAACCCGCAGAATTTGCTCCAGGTCGAGGGTTCGTACACCACCGCGAGCGGTGCGCGCATCTACAACGAGCAGATGTTCGCTTACGGCCGTTTCTACGGCAACGAGTTCGCGCAGTTGGTCGATGCCGACAATATCTACGGCGGCACGTGTTACCGCATCAAGACGGGCTCCAAAGGGAATCAGTACACCGAGCCGACGACCTGTTCCGACGGCGGCGGCAACGGCGTGACCTACGGGAAAACCCTTCCCTCGTATCTCGGTCTGAACGGCAGCGGCCAGGCCGACGTGAGCGGCCTGCGATGCGGCAACGGTCCCTGCGCCTATTACGTCGCCGAAAACGGCAACTACGGCTTCGACAATACGGTGACGCCGGTGTTCGCGGGCTATTCGGTTACCGACGAATGGCGTCCCAACGACAAGCTCAACATCAACGCCGGCGTGCGCGTCGACAACTACAGCTTCGTCGGTCCGAACACCGACACCGGTGCGGCCCGCGCTTTCTGGTTCGACGCGTTCAATCAAGATACGTGTTTCGATAAGCAGACCCTGACGCTGGTCGACCGCAGTTATTTGCTCTCTCCGTCCCACTGGAGCACGAATTCGCAGGTCCCGTGTTCCGCGCTGGGAAGCCAGTACGTCAACGCCCATCTGGATAACACGCCCGCGGCGTTCGACTACAACATCGTGCAGCCGCGCATCGGCGCGACGTATACGATCAGCCCGGATACCGTCGTGCGCGCGAGCTACGGAAAGTACAACGAGCAGCCCAGCTCGGCATACGAGCAATACAACAGCCTGGAGCAGAATCTGCCGGATACGCTGAGCGAGTTCTACGCGCTCGGCTTTACGGCACCCGGTCACCAAGTCGCGCCATCGATCTCGTTCAACAGCGATCTGTCGCTGGAGCACCACTTCAAGGGCACCGACATGTCGTTCAAGTTGTCGCCGTTCTTGCGCGAAACGCAAGCCGAAGTCTCAAACTTCTACATCAACTACACCACCGGCTTGACCTCTGGCCTCAACGCCGGCTACCAGACGTCGCGCGGATTCGAGTTTCAGTTCAATAAGGGAGACTTCAATCGCAACGGCCTATCGGGACAGCTCTCGTTTGCCTACACATACGCGACCTTCAAGTACGGCACGCTCCAAAACGGCACGACCCTCCTGACGCCGATCGATACCGGGATCGCCCAGTACAACGCCTACACCAAGGCGTGCGCTCCGGGCGGATCGTCGTACAAGAAAACGCAATTCGGGCAAGCGATCTGCGGTTACACCACAGCCGGTCCGAACTCGTATGCGGCTCCGTGTTACACGCCGAGCGGCACCCCCGATGCCGGCTGCGCGAAGGGCGACGTCGCCAACCCGTACTGGAACTCGCCCGCGTTTTCGCTCTACGACCCGGGCGCGGCATATCTGCCGTACTCGGTCTTTCCCGGTCCGGTGGGCTCGGGCGTGAACGCCTACAACTACCCCTACGTCGCGACGCTCATCCTCAACTACAAACATGATAAATTCTCAATCACGCCGTCGCTCCAGTTCAACGCCGGCAATCGCTACGGTGCGCCGCTCACGACGCCCGGCATCGACCCGGCTGCAGGAGGCTGCGCTCCGTTGCCCGGATCGACCGGAGGCGACCCGCGCTATCCGTACGGATCGTCCGGGGGCGCGCCGTACAACGCGCACGACTGCCTGTCGGCCGGATTGTCGATTCCCGATCCCTATACCGGACAGTTCGACCCCATCGGCGGATTTCGCGAGCCGGCGCAGCTGCTCGGGCATCTGCGCGTGGCCTACGAAGCCACCCCGCGTATCAGCCTCACGCTGACGTTGGCCAATCTGTTGTCAACGTGCTTCGGCGGCCAAACGACCGGCTTCACCTATCTGCAAGGCAACAACGTCTGCCTCTACACCAATCTGGCCGGCGGCCCCAGCACGCCACCCGTCGGAAACGCCTACAATCCGCGCGACAACGTGCAAACCTTCCTGCGCTATCCCTACGAGCCGTACTTCGGCACTTACAACGACTTGTCGAGTTCGCTCACCCAACCGTTCAATGCGTACTTTAGCGTCAAAGTGAAACTCTAAATTGAAATACGATGCAATCGTCATCGGCGGCGGCCACAACGGGCTCGTCACCGCCTGCTATCTGGCCCGCGCGAAATGGAAAGTGCTCGTGCTCGAGCGCCGTTACCTCGTCGGCGGCGCCTGCGTCTCCGAGGAGGTTTGGCCGGGCTACAAAGTCTCGACCGCGGCCTACGTCAACAGCCTTTTCCGCCCGGAAATCATCGATGCGCTGCGCTTGCGCGACTACGGCTTCGAGCCGATCGAGCGCGATCCGGCCTCGTTTTCGCCGTTTCTCGACGGGCGCTACCTGATTCTCGGAACCGGTTCGAGCAAGGACGTCGACGAGATATCCAAGTTCAGCCGAAAAGACGCCGAGAACTATCCGAAATACGAAGCCATGCTCGAGCGCGTCGCGTCGGTGGTCGAACCGACGCTGACGCAAATTCCGCCCAATCTGTTGCATCCCACGCTCGGGCAGCTGTTGCAGATGGGCAAGATGGGCAAAGCGCTCCAGCGGCTCGGGCCCGCGATGGGCGAAGCCGTCGAAGTGCTCACCGGCGCCGCGCGTCCGATCCTCGACCGCTGGTTCGAATCCGAACAACTCAAAGGCACCATCGCGACCGACGCGATCATCGGCGCGTTTATGGCGCCGTCGATGCCCGGTACCGCGTACGTCTTGTTCCATCACGTCATGGGCGAGACCAACGGGAAACGCGGCGTGTGGAGCTACGTGCGGGGCGGCATGGGCGGTCTCACCCAAGCCCTCGCGCGCGCGGCCAAAGATCTCGGCGTCAAAATCCGCACCGAGGCCGAAGTCGCCAAGATTCTCACCAAGAACGGCCGCGCCACCGGCGTCGCCCTGGTCGACGGCAGTGAGTTCGCGGCAAAGAAGGTCGTCTCGGGCGTCGACTGCCACTTGACCTTTCAAAAATTTCTCGATCCAGCGAGCCTGCCGCCCGACTTCAACGACGCGGTAGCGCGAATTTCGTACAGCAGCGCCTCGTGCAAGATCAACGTCGCGCTCGAACGTTTGCCGAGCTTTGCCGCGCTGCCGGGTCACGATGCCGGCCCGCAGCATCGCGGCACGGTGCACCTCTGCCCGGATCAAGATTTCATCGAACGCGCTTACGACGATGCCAAATTCGGCAAAATCTCGCGCAGTCCGGTGGTCGAGTGCACCATGCCCACGTCGCTCGACTCGAGCGTGGCGCCGCCGGGCAAACACCTCATGTCGATGTTCACGCAATACGCACCCTACGCACCCGCCGACGGCGGATGGACCGATGCGTTGCGTAACGAGTATGCCGACCGCTGCTTCGATATCGTCGAGCAATACGCGCCCGGATTCAAGTCGTCGGTCATCGACCGTCAGATCCTCACGCCGGTCGATCTCGAAAACGTTTTCGGACTGACCGGCGGAAGCATCTTCCAAGGTGCGATGCCGCTGCATCAGCTCTTCATGTTCCGGCCGGTGCCCGGATTCGCCGGCTACACGACCCCGGTCAAAGGTCTGTTCATGTGCGGTGCGGCCACCCATCCGGGCGGAGGCGTCATGGGCGCGGCAGGCTGGAATGCCGCCCGCGTCATGCTTCGAAGCGGCTTGGGCTGAGAGCGCCTCGCATCGTCAATCGGCGGGCCGTGGCGCATGGTTCGAACCGCGCCACGCCGCCACGCCGACTGCCAGCACCGCCACGATCGCGACGGCGTTGGAAACCAGGGTGAATCGGTCGTTCAGCGCCATCGAACCCATCGACGTTCCACCGAACACGTCGCCGATCAAATACTCCATCACCGCACCCGCAAACATCGCACCCCCGGCAAAGAGCGCCACGAACGTCCATGCGATTCGCGGCGGAAACGATTTGCGGTAAATGGCGATCAGCGGCGGGATCAGCAAGTCGCCGTAAATGAACGCCGTATTTGCGCCCAGCGGGATGCCGGCATTCGCGAGATAGCGCGCGATCGGGACGTTCCCCATCGAGCACACGAACGTCACGACGGCGATGAGCAGACCGGCCGCGAGCAGCAGCAGATAGCCGATGAGCGGAACCGACCCGACGGCGTGCAGCACGTTCGCGAGCCATTCCGGACGAACCAGGGCGGCAGCATACCCGGCGATGAGGTAGCCGGCGAGTAAATCGCTCCGCAACATCTTTACGTCGCCGGCGGCCGTGCGGCCGATTTCCGACCAGGTACGCGCGCGAGTCAGCGCGCCCCAGCCCTGCAGGTCGGATGCCGTCGCGGCTTCGCTGGAGTGGTGATGGCACTCTCCGCCCATATCCGCGCCCGAGGCCGGCGCTTCGACATAATCGCGCTGCAGCCGCCGCAGCTCGTCCCCCCCAAAGAGCAGCGTGAAGCCGCCGGCAACGATTGCGATGATGATCGCGCCGCCGAAGAATTCCGCGAATGCGAACTTCCATCCCAGCAGCGACCAAAAGAGGATCAAGATTGCGACGTTCATGTTGGTCGAGGATATCAGGAAGGCGAAAATCGAACGAACGTCGCCGCCTTTGCGATAGAACCCGCGGACGGCGGCCGCCGCACCGTAGGAACACGCCGACGCGATAATGCCGAAGCCCGCACCGTACAGCAGCCCCTTGACGTTCGGACCCAAGTAGCGCTCCATAGCGCCCGGCGTCAGTGCTACCTGTACCACCGCCGATATCAGGAAACCAAAGACCAGGCCGAACAGGCTATCCCAAAAAAAGCTCGCCGCCTGCCACAGTCCCGCCGCCAGCGCATGGACGATTGCAGTCATCTCTCGCGATCCGTCCTAACCGCCAAGCGGCACCGGAGGGTGCCCGAAGAGCGGCGGAATGAAATGGCCGGCAAGATACGAGAGCGCGAAAATTCCGCAGCCGTACGCGACGATTTCAACGCCCTTGAGCACCGGATTTTTCTGGGACAACGTGCCCGCATAGAAACCTACGGTGAAAAGCCCGGCGACCGCGCAGGCGAGCGACGTGGCCACCGCGGCGCGCATCGATAGCGGCAACAGAAACGCGACGATCGGAATGAACGATCCGATTGCATACGAGCCGCCCATGGCCATCGGCCCTCGCAAACCGGGTTCGTCGGCGACCCGGGGATCGATTCCGAACTCGTCGCGCACCATTTCGTACAGGTAGATGTCGGGATGTTGCGTCAGCCGCCTGACGATCATCTGAGCTTCGTCGGCGCTGAAACCCTTGACTTTGTAGTAGGCGACCTGCTCGGCGAATTCGGCTTGTGGGTCGGCGATCATTTCGCGCTTCTCCATTTCGATCGTCGCGGCAACGACCTCGCGCTCCGCCTTGCGCCCGAGATACTCGCCCACGCCCATCGAAAGTGCTCCGGCGAGTAACGCCAGAAAACCGCTGACGATCACGGCCGGCCGGCCTTCGGCCACGCCGACGCCTGTAATGATGCCGAGCGTCGTCAGGATGCCATCTTGCGCGCCGAACACGACTTCGCGGATGCTCCGCTGTTTCTCGAGCGTGCGCCGTTGTTGCGTGTCGGGAATCCGGGGCTTTACTTGCTGCCAGCCCGGAACGTCCATGACCACTTCGTCCACCGGCGGGTTCGCGTTCGAGGGATTCAGCGATTCCGACATGGTAGTTGCTTGAAGTTCGATGAGGTCGACTCCTACGCTACGCGAGGCTGGTTCCATGATTGCGGGCATGATGCTCGCCGCGGAGCTTCCCCGCCGCGGCCGCTCATGAGGGCGCTCACGGCGCTGACGGCGGTTGCATTCGCGTGGGTTCTGGCCGCTTCCGGTTCGCGTGCCGACGGCGCGGTTTATCCGGAGTTGGCTCGCGGGTCGCATCGTCAGCCGGTGTATTTTGACGCGCACAATCACTTTACCGGAATCCTGCCGTACTACGCGTACGCGAACTTGCCGGCGTTCATCGCCCGCGTATCCGATTCGTCGAACGCTGTGGGCTTCGACGACCGGCTCGCGCTGTTTCGATATTTCTCCACCGTTTGGTCTCCGGCGCACGCAGATTTAGGCAACCGGCTGTTCTCGCCGCCCGACGGGCAGCGATTTTCCCTGGGGGCGCGAGCCGCACTCGCGGTTTACGGCGATCGCGTCGCCGGGAGCAGCATCGAGCTCGACGGTGCGCTCGAGCGAATTCTCACCGCGACGCCGTGGTCCGAATTCGACAGCGCGTACGCCTTTCGCGGCGGACCGGCAAATGAGTATCTCGGCTCGCGATTCTATGCCGGCGATACCGCGCGATTGAACCACGACCTGTGCCGCGCTACGGTTTTGGACCTCGCTGCGACCAATATCGAGATCTCGGAGCAATCGCTTCCGTTCATCGGCGGGTGGAGTTTCCACGACGGGCGCTCGGAGCGGCTCGATACGATCGCGTGCGTAATGGATGCGCATCGCGATCCCCGCGTGATCGCGGGGCTGCGGACGATGGAGCGATCGATGCCGATCGTCAAATTCGTGCTGATGACGCATACGTCCGAGCTGGCGATGCTTCCCGGTGGAGCGCAGTACAGCGAGTGGTCGAAAACCGGACGCTGCACCGCGGTCGCACTGCCGCCGGCATTGCGTACCGCGCCCGCGACGATCTACAACGCGCTGCTCGGACAGGATGATGCGGGAAAGGGTGTGCTCGACGCCGCGCGCCGCACGGAGTTCTTCGACGCGGTGCTCGGCATCGATACGGCCGGTCCCGAAACGACCTGCTTCACCCCCGACGGCATGGAATACTACGGGCGTTTGGTCGCCGCCGTGTATGATGCGGCGAGAGCGCGGCGTGCACTGGGATGGCACGGAAAGCTCTTGGTGCACACCCACGTCGGGGAAGGCAGCGTCATCGACTATGCGCCGGTGCCGCCGGCGCAGCCGTGGACGTTCGAAAACGCGTTTGCGTCCCTCCCGACGACGATGAGCAACGCCGCCGAGGCGGAGTCGAACATCAGCGCGCTGTTAGGCGCAATCGCGCAGTTCGAACGCGCCCATCCCGACGCTCGAAACTACCTCGTATTTCGCCTCGCCCACGACACCTGGGCTAACGAATCGCAGGCGTCGGCGATGCACGACGAGGGCGTCGAAGCCGACGTGAACTTAGAAAGCAACGTGGCGACCGGAGCGTATCCGATCTCCCGCATGCCGCTCGGCGGCGCGACCGTCATGCAGGACGACGTGGCGCCTTTACTCGGCAGCGAGGCGGCGAACTTTGCCCTCAACGATCTCCTCGGCGTCCTGGTCAAGAACCCCAACGACGAACTCGCCGTCGGCCCGATTCTCGGCAACGCGTCGCTGAAGTATCTGCTCGAGAAGCGCGTGCGCTGCCTGTTGGGCACCGATGCCGACGGCGTCGAACATTCCGACATCGTGAAGGAAAACCAGTACGCGGCGGCCTTGATCGCGTATTGGAATCAGACCGATCCCGCGTTTCGAGCGGCTGCCGCCGGCGTCTCCGGACGAACGCTCGACGACAACGTGCGCTGGCACTTGACGAGCATGTCGACCGACACGGCGCCCGCGTATTAGGCCGCTAGCGGGACGCCGCTACATCGCGGTGAGCGAAAGCGTCTCGGTATTCAGCGAATAATTGCCGGCCGCGACCGAATTGTTCGGATTCGCGCAGATGACGCTGTTTTGTGGACCGTAGACCACGACGAGGTTCGGCGGCCCGCACTGCACCTGGACAAGCTGATAGCTCGAGAGGAACGTGGAACCCGGACTGCTGGGCGCTACTTGGTATGAGGTATAGGTCGTGTTGTTTGCAACGATCGAACCGTAGATGGCGGCCGAGGTAGCGCCGATGGCCATCGCGCCCCAGAACCCTCCGCCCCAATAGTACGGCGCCGGCGCCCAAACCGCGCCGTGATTCCAGCCCCAGGCTCCGTTGTTGGCGTAGACGGGATTGTTGACGACGGTACGATTCACGGTATTGCCGCTCACGTTGACGTTGTTGCGGTTCCCGTTGTTGTTGATGGTGTTGCCGTTGTTTTTGTTGCCGTTGTTCTTGTTGCCGTTGTTGTTTCCGTTGTTCCTGTTGCCGTTATTATTGTTGTTCGGATTGCGGTTACCGTTGTTGTTCGGATTGCGGTTTCCGTTATTGTTGCCACCGGCGGGGCGGCTCGGCTGCTGGGCAGGCCGTTGTTGCGGCGCCGGTCGCTGAACGTCTCCGTTGAAGTTGAAACCGGCGCCGCCGCGATTTCCCTGCGGTGCCG
>JBAUZB010000109.1:0-2354 GCA_049585095.1 Candidatus Tumulicola sp. | reverse complement strand
GCGATTGCCCGCAGCGTCGCCGACGAGACGTCGCGATCGCGCGACAACGAATCCAGTGCCGCGCCGATTCCGTGCGCAAACTGCGACAACGCCTCGACCTCGTCGGGCGCATACGCCTCGCCGCCGGCACGCTCGCCCAACAGCACGATGCCGAGCAGCCGGCCGCGCGCGAGCATCGGCAACGCGACCGCCCCGCGCAACGCCGTCGAATACAGATGCGGATCGAGCGGTTTGTGCCACGTCTTGAGCGCGAGAATCGCGCCGTCGTTTTCACCGACGCCGGCGGGCGCGTCGTCACCGAACGTGCGCGCCGCGGCAAAGGTGCCGTCTCCGTCGAGCAACAGCGCGGCCGAACGCGCATCGGTGTGCCGTCGAACCTTGTCGATGGCCTGATCCAGCAGCGCCGCGGGATCCGTCACGTAGGCCGCTTCCTTCGAAAAATCGCGCAACGCACGTTCGTCGTCGCGGCGTTTGCGAAACAGTACTCCATCGACGATCGCGTCGACGCGCTTATGAATCGGATTCAGCGACAATCCGAGGGCGAGGGCGAGCGCGCCGTTGGCGATGAGCCCGGTGGCGTGGCTCACGCCCGTCACCACGGTACCCAGGGTCCACTCGAGCAACGCGAACGACGCGACGACGATAAGCGAAACGGTCGCCACGACGAGCGCGCGGCTCACGACGAACTCGATGTCGAGCACGCGGCGCCGCAGCAACGCGTAGGTGACGCTGAACGCTCCGGCGAGCATACAAGCGACGCCGATCATGATGACGGAGATGTTGACAAACCACGAGCTTACGAAGCTCGCAAGCATCAGCGCGAGATCGCGCCCAACCAATGCGAGCGGCAACGGGAGGAGCAGCCAGGCAGCCCGCGGCCGCTCGGCCCGCGGCGTCTTGGCGATGGCCACACTCACCGCGACCACGACTACGATGCCGGCAATCAGTTCCAGAATGCCGCGCAGCGGACTTACGATCATGGCATACGGTAGCGGATCGAACCGCACGGTCGCCAATCCGGCGATCGTCGCGACGTCGGCTAAGAATACCAGCAGCGCCGCTGCGTAGGCGACCGCTTCGAGCAGGCGCCGAACGCGCGAGCGCACACCGAACCGTGACGCGAGTGCGATCAGCAACGCCAGCACCGCCAACCACGAAGCGCTGGCCACGGCAAACAGCCCCAGGCGCAGCGCCGCATTCGGGGTGACGATCTGGGTGGGGTTGAGCAGCGTAAACGTCAGGCCCAGGACGACGAGTGCGAGCATGCGAGCATCGTGATTCCACCAGCGCCGCAGCGAGATGAGCAGCGCGCAAAGGAAAAACCAAACGCTTCCGACGACCTCGGCAAGCAGCAGCGGCACCTTCAAGAACGTTTCGCTCGCCCACACGGTGCTCGGCATGACGCGAATGTCGAGCGTCTGCGCTCCCCGCGTGACGTGCAGCCGCATCGCTTTGGTCGCGAGCGGTTGATACAGGATGCCGATTCGCGCTTCCGGCACTTGATCGCGCAGATCGATGCGGTCGCCGGTGCGTAATCCGGCCAACGCCGAGGCTCCCGCGGGCCGAAGCCCCGCAATACCAACGGTAAACGGCCGCCCGGTCACCACGTGGATCGCATCCCACCACCCGAACCACGGTCTGCCGCCGAGACCGAAAATGTCGGCCGTAACGGCGAACGTCGTCAGCAGCGAAAGGCCGCACAGGCTCAGCAACAGCCACTTCCAACGCACGTCCTGGCGCGTCACGGACGGCTTCGGCGGTCGGCCGGCGCCGCGACGGCGTCGCGCACCGCTTCCAGCGGCGCGAGGCTCACTCGAATGAACCCGCGTTGCGGGCGGTCGAGATCGAGGATCGTCCCAACGACGAGCGCGATGACGATCGCAAACGACAGGATGCCGAGGCCGCCGCGGCGCTCGGTTCGCCCGAAACCGACGCCGAGCAGCAGCGAGCCAAAGGCGATCACCACGGCGAGAACGACGGTCACGGCATCGGGCACGTGCGCCCCGAGGATCGCGGACTCTTCGGTGCTCTGGTCGATCGCGTCGTTGAGCGACGCCATGAACAGTGGCACGAGCGTGGAGTGGGGATCGCGTTTCGCCTGACTTACCGCCAGCGTCCACATGCGGTTTTGCAGCGCGACCGAACGCCGCTCGGCTTCCAATTGCGCCCGCGCGTCGACCGTGCGGGTGGAAAATTCGATGCGCGCATCTATATACTGCCGCAGGTTCTCGCGCATCTGCTGTGCCGCCGCCGGCTCCAGCAACTGCGTGCGCAGGATCGTCGTCCCGATTGAATTAGCTTCGCGTAAGACCTCGGCGCGGCGCGCATCGTAGCGCGCCAGCCCGACCGAGAAC
>JBAUZB010000108.1:0-6301 GCA_049585095.1 Candidatus Tumulicola sp. | reverse complement strand
TAACAACAGTAAAGGCAGCGACGAGAGAATAGGAGAATCTCGATGGCAAGGAGGCGTAGTATTAAGTTGCCATCGAGTGCGGCTGCCCCAAATAATGATGTAAGCTACTTCGACGTTTCGGACCCCCTGGCAAAGGCGTTCGCTGAAGCCGTTGATTCCGAGTTTTACGAGTTCGTTTACGGGAAGCTGGCTCCAGGAACGAGCGCAGCGTCGCACTACGCAACCGTTGGCTGGCGAGAAGGGCGCGATCCAAATCCCTGGTTCTGCTCGCGAGCATACAGCGAACGTCATCCTGAAGTCGCCGAATCCGGCGTCGTTCCACTATTCTACTTCTTGGAGCACAGCGCATCGACCGAGGAGCTCGCACCACCGTGCGAACATGCCAAGGCGTACTATGCTCGACGCCCAGCAAGGGACTCGGCAATCGACGATGACAACAGAATCGATAGTGAGGATAGCGGGCACGATGCCGAGCTAAACGAACAGTGTCGTGCTATTCGGGATTCATTCGATGCAGAGTACTACCTTGCCATGAATCCGGAGGTAGCTGAAACAAGGATCGACCCCTTGCTGCACTTTGTGCAGCAAGGGTGGCAAGAAGGCCGCAACCCGAACGCATGGTTTTCTATCACCGCGTATCTAGAGTCATATCCCGACATTGGGCAAGCTGGGCTCAATCCTTTCTATCACTACCTCGTCTCGGGTCGCGCCGAAGGGCGAGAATCATCGGTTCCTCGCGAGACGTTTGACGCCAGCTATTATCTTCAGACGAATCCCGATGTTGCGCGAACCGGTGTGAATCCACTCGCGCACTTCATTGCGCGCGGGTGGTGGCAAGGTCGCGCACCTAATTCCAGTGGACGAGCCGATTTCCTGAAAAACGAAACACTCGCGATGCGCCGTCGTGGTCGGGATGGCTCAAACTACGAGTATGTTCTCGACGCGCTCGAGAAGGTGGGAAAAGTATCCATCATCGTTCCGATTCACAATGCTTTTGACAAAGTCCAGATCTGCGTCGAGGCTATATTCCGGAACACCACGTATCCCGCCGAGCTGCTCCTTATCGACGACGCCAGCACCGACCGCGAAGGGGCACAATTGCTCGAGAGTTATGAGGGCGTTCCCGGCGTCAGGGTGCTCCGCAACGAGAAGAATCTTGGCTTCAGCGGGACCGTTAACCGTGGCATTCGGGAGAGCCGGTGCAACGTGGTATTACTCAATAGCGATACGTCGGTCGGTCCGCACTGGCTGGAGAATATGATCTTCGCTGCGTGCCAACGCCCATCGATCGGCACCGTTACCGCGATATCGAATAGCGCCGGCGTGTTCGGCGTGATCCCAGATGGCTCAAGAATTTGGGATATCGGTAGTGACCAGCGCGACGCAATTTCGCGTTTGGCCATGCAACATTCCCACCTCTTCCTCCTGGAGACGCCGACCGGTAACGGGTTCTGCATGTTCATGAAGCGTAGCATGACTGAACAGGTCGGGTATTTTGACAGCGATACTTTTCCGCGCGGCTATGGCGAGGAAAACGATTATTGTATGAGGGCCCTGCACGCGGGCTGGGAGCATGTGATCGACGACGCCACCTTCGTTTTCCACGCGGAGACGGCTTCGTTCAGTTCGGAGACGCGGCGAGCTCTTTCAGAAACAGGCTTGGAAAACGTCAAGAACCTTCACCCGGAATACCTAAGCCACGTGGACCGCTTCATCAATGGTCCGCGACTAGCGGTCGTGAGGAAATGGGCGGCCGACTTGCCGATATTGCCGGTGTTGCAAGGCGAACGGCAGGTCCGACCACGAGTACTCTACGTGGTTCATGGGTGTGGCCTCGACGACACCATGGAGTTCTGTCTCGATCTCGTTCGCGATATGGGAGATGCGATCGACGCGTATATCCTCTCTAGCAGTGGTAGTCGACTCAGCCTCTACGGAGTGGAAGGTGGTCAGCTGAAGCCTATGGATTCGCGCGATCTTACAAATCGTGCGATCATCACCGACATTCGCAACGCGGACTATCGAAACGCGATTTACGAGGTCCTGTCTCAACATCATTTCGAACTAGTTCACGTCCATGATTTGATGTACCATAGTCTCGACATTCTCGACGTGACAAAGCTGCTGCACCTTCCAGTGGTGGTCACGTGTCACGACTACTACCTTCTCTGCCCAAACCACTTGTTGCTGGACGATGAATTCGTCTTCTGTGATGGTATTTGCACATCGGGGGAAGGCAGCTGCCGGCATCAATCGGTGTGGCTTCGCGACGCTCCACCGCTCAAGCATCACTGGGTCCACACGTGGCGGCGGCGAGTGACCGAAGCGCTGCGCCACGTGGATGCGGTGACGATGCCGTCGCATGACAGTCAAGAGCGCTATCTGCGGCTGTTACCCGACCTGAAAGAGCTACAGGTCGTCACCATTGAGCATGGCGTCGATCTTCCACGCGCACAGGTCGCTCGAGCACCGGTTCCGGGGGGGAAAGTGCGGATACTTTTCCCCTGCTACATCGCCAATCACGAAGGTATCGATGTCATCCGTAAATTGCATGAAGCCGACGGTGAGGGGCGCCTGGAATTTCATTTTATGGGTGATACGCCGAAGGCTGCAGAGGGCTACGGTGTCAATCACGGCGAGTACCGCCGACGCGATTTCATCGATCGTGCTGCGGCAATCAAACCAGCCTTCGTTGGCATCTTTTCGATCCAAGCCGAAACGTTCTGCTACGTGTTGTCCGAGGCGTGGTCGGCTGGAATCCCGGTAATCGGCACTCGGTTGGGAGCCATCGGCGAGAGCATAATGCGGGACGGAGGGGGCTGGGCTTTGGACCTTGGCGATATCGCCGTGCTCTACCGCACAATCTTGGCAATTGCCGATGACACGCAAGAATATCATCGCGGCATGGCCGCGGCGCAAGCGGCGAAAGTCAAATCGGTTCATGAAATGGAAGCCGACTATCTCGGCCTGTACGACCGAGTTATGGATCGCCGCGCGGCTTTTCGCCCGAGTCGACCAGCCTCTATGGAGTTTGCTGCGCCGCTATGACGAAAGAAAAAGTAAAATCCGTGAACCAGACGCCGGTTTTCTTAGCATTTACTACCAAGAGTCTAACGAGATGTTCGCTACCCGGTTTATACATGTCCGTCGGGATCCGAATAGCAAACCCGCTCTCTAAGTAGCTTGGTTCACTGAAATGAAGCGACACATCGGGCCTGGCCAGACAGTAGTCGGCGATGCGAAACGAATTTTGATCGACCTGGGCCATGACTGCGCTCGCAGCACTCCTATTGGTACGGTCCACAGCCCATCCGCTCACTGTAATCAGAGCACCGGGTGCCACAACGTAGGTGTGGCCCCTCCGGAATTTAGCATCGTTGACGAAGTCAAGATATGCAAGTGTCGTTCCGTCCAAACTGGGCAAGCGCACCAGAGCCGGACTCGCTGTGAGCGATGGCTGATCGGCGCGCCCAGCTATGCAGGATGCCGCCGTGGATGCGGAGCCCTTACAGGCCGCAAATGGGAGCAACATGAGCGAGATAGCTGCGGCTACAACCCAGCGGCATCGGTGTATCAGCGTGAATGAGCCCTCCCGCTTCGATCGTCCATCGGCAGCATTACGGAGCCTGCTCCCTAAAGGGGTTACGGAGAGTTTCTTCCGGGGGGTCATGTCAAACTCCTGCTCAAACAATACGAGCGATAGTCGGCTTCTCCGGCCCAAGAACCAGAGGCTTTCGTTGATTTCAGTTCGTGCGGAGCCGAAGGACGAATGCGAACGAGTGACTCCCGTTTGTCTTTGCTTCCAGGGACGCTTCGCCTGAAAGAGTATGGAACCAGGTGTCGAAAACCCGCACCCCGATTTTCCCGTAGCTGGTGGTGAAATGGCGCGATCGTTGACCTTGAAAGCTCGACACGACTCAAGGCAACAGGCTGCCGGTCTGGTTGCGCATATCGCCGAACTCGACGCCGCGCGGGCGGCATTGCAATTGCAGTTTGCCGAAACGCAAGCCGCCATCGAATACCGCGGAGTGCATATTGTGAAGTCCGAGTCGAAAGCTGAAGATCTGGCCGCACGCATCGCCGAACTCGAGCACGGGCAAGTTGCAACTCAGGCGCAGCTCGAAGAGGCTAAGTCAGCGCTCGACCGTCGCCAAGCGCTCGTCACCCAACTCGAGAGTCTTCTGGCTGAGCAGCGAGCGCAACTCCTCAATCTCGAGAGCAAGACGGTTCTTGCAATTGACGAGGCGCAACGGAGGGTAGCGCACGCCGAGCAAGCGTGGTTCGCCGTTTACGCCGAGCTTGAGGAAACCCGAGAACAGGCAGCTGACGCAAGAAAGATGCAAACGGCGCGCACAATGCGCCCCGCCGACCTGGAGGGCGGCCGGCAAATGAGTCGGGAGGAGGCCCCGGATTGCCACGCTGAGAGCGACCGAGCTCTGGCCGATTCAACAGAAGCGCTTGGCGCCAGCCGTCCTGCCCTACTGGAAAGCAGGGCGCGCGCAGAGACGCTTTCCGCTGAAGTCTCGATCCTGAAAGTGCGCGCTGTCAAGGCAGAACAGCGCGTAGAAATGCTCGAGGCTCAGTTAAGCGAGCTTGCCCGGCGCGCCAAGCAGCTTGAGGAAGACCTTGCCGAGTCGGTTCAGCAAGCGAAAGAGCGCGAGCCTGCTCTTTCACGACTGGCTGAGCACGCGAGGAGGCTTGAGGTTGACCTCGTGAAGGCAGCTAGGCACGCGCGGCAGAGCGAGGATGAACTCGCAGGAGCGAAGCGCCAAATTGCGCATCTCGAAGAGAAACTTTCCGAGGCCGCTCGGCGAGCGAAACATCGCCACGATGAACAGACGGCGACGTTGAACGCGTCATACCTCCATGACGAGCCTCCGCAGCCGCTCGGCGAGCGCAAGGCGACGAACTCGCGGGGACGGGCTGGAACGCAAGGGAGCTCGCGGCCAATCTAGACAAACAGCACATAGCAAAAACGGTGCGGACCGGCCGAAGCGGGAGCAGAAGTATCGGCAATGCAAGCCGAAACCTATTACGTTCGGGGTTTACTAGCAGCTGAGCAGGCGCGCTAGGTAACTTTATGGAAAGTACGGTTCCGCTCTTTTGGTTTTGAAAGGAAGCACCATGCAAAGCATCCTGAACTCCAGGCGAGCTCTGGCCATCGCTGTGATGGTCGTTTCTCTCTCGGCTTGCCGTGGAAACGGGGACGCTTCCTTTGCGGCCGGTCCGTCGGCCGTGAACGGAGCGCCAGGAGCCGTCCGGCTTGTCAGCCTCCGTCCCATGGACGGCAGCAAGATCCAGCACATCGTCATCATCATTCAGGAAAACCGCAGTTTCGACAATCTGTTTCAAGGCTTCCCAGGCGCCGATACACAGTCGTACGGCTATATCAGCAGCGGCGCGAAGGTCACACTCAAGCCGCTCGGGCTTGCATCCAAATGGGACCTCGAGCACGGCTCGAGGGGTTTCTTCGTGGCATGTGACGGTCAGGGAAGCTATCCCGGTACGGACTGCAAAATGGACGGCTTCAACCTCGAATGGGTGAGGTATTGCGGCCAGTCTGGGGAGCCGCGGTGCCCAATAAAATATCCGGAATACAGCTACGTGCCTCAAAGCGAGACGAAACCCTACTTCGCAATGGCGACGCAGTACGTCCTGGCCGACAAAATGTTCGCCTCGAACTTCGACGAGGGCAGTTTCGTCGCACACCAATACCTCATCGCCGGTCAGGCAAGCGCCGCTGTCGACTCCCCGACGTATTCCCCGTGGGGCTGCGTCGGCGGCAGAAAGGACACGGTTGTGACCGAAACGCAGCAGCGCACGTACGGTCACCGAATCCAAGCGTGCTTTAACAATATGACGCTCGGTGACGAACTCGATACCGCCGGCATTTCTTGGCGCTTCTACGCGATTAATAAGGACAATGACTGGAGCGGTTACCAGGCAATTCGTCACATTTACAACGGACCCGACTGGAATACGAACATAGTCGCCCCTTCTACGCAGTTCTTTACCGACGTTAAAAATGGAGCGTTACCCGAGGTGAGCTGGATAACGCCGTCATGCCAGAACTCTGACCACGACTACTGTGACTCGAATCACGGGCCCCACTGGGTTGCTACGCTGGTCAACGCGATTGGAGAGTCGCAATATTGGAAGTCGTCAGCCATTTTTGTCGTGTGGGACGACCCGGGGGGCTTCTACGATCACGTTCCGCCAAAACGCGTCGACTACGACGGGCTGGGGTTCCGGGTACCCTTACTCGTGATCTCGCCCTACGCCAAGCAGCACTATGTTTCGC
>JBAUZB010000107.1:0-4544 GCA_049585095.1 Candidatus Tumulicola sp. | reverse complement strand
AACCGAGCGCGACCCCCACTTCGTCGTCCCTTAACTAAGACGCATCGCCGCGAGGTCGAGATCGTATTCGATCGAGCGGAAAATTGCGTCGGGAATCTCGCCCGCGGCACGCATCTGCATGATCGTCCGGCGCTCTGCATCGAGCGCCGCTTTCTGCAAGCGGCGATCGGCGCGGCTTTCGGCCGCCGCCTGTTTTTCGTCCTTGGCGACGTTGCCGCGCAAGACGTTGATGCGCTGCTCGTATTCGTCCACGATGCGCTCGGCGGGCTCGATTTCGGGGCTGTCCGGGCGGCGCCGTTCCTCCTCGCGCAAACGGGCGATCCCGGCTTCGAGCGCGCGAATGCGCAGCCGGGCTTCGCGCCGCTGGCTCTTGCTGGCTTCGGTCATTCCGAGCCAATCGATCAATGGCCGCAGCGTGAGGCCTTGCAGCACCAGGGTTGCGAAAACGACGCAGACGGTGAAGAAAATAATTGACGCGCGCTGTGGAAACAACTGTTCGCCCAGCGTGTACGGGAGCGCCAACGCGGCTGCAAGCGAAACGATTCCGCGCATTCCGGACCATCCGATGATGGCGACGGCGCGCCACGACGGGCTTGGATCGTGGGCGCGCAATCGCCGGCTGAAAACGCGCGGCAAGTACGTCGCCGGAAATACCCAGACGATGCGCACGACGATCACCAGCGCAGCGACCATCGCCCCGTACAGCGCGTAGTCGCGAACGTGCGGCTGCAGTTCGGCGAGAATCGTCGGCAGTTGCAGTCCGATGAGCAAGAATGCAAACGCGTTCAGGACGTAGGTGAGAACGCGCCACACGGCCGAACCGATCAATCGCGTTTCGGAATCGATGAAGAGCCGCGAGCGCCAGCTCAGAACGATGCCCGAAGTCACGGCCGCCAACACGCCCGACACGTGCAGTGCCTCGGCGGGAAGGTAAGCGGCAAACGGCGCCAGCAGAAAAACGACGCTGGCGATGGTGGGATCGTCGAATCCGTACTTGCGCATGTAACGCAAGACGCCCTCGAGCGCGGCCGCGGTCGCGACTCCAATCACGACGCCGCCGGTGCCGACGATCACGAATGCGATGCCCGCCCGAGCGAGTGAAAAGGCTCCCGAGATCGCCGCCACCAGCGCAAAGCGGTAGAGTACGAGGGCCGTCGCGTCGTTGATGAGGCACTCCCCCATAATGATGGCGGCGATGCGCCGCGGGATCGAAATCCGCTCGAAGATCGCTTCGGCCGCGACCGCGTCGGGCGGCGAAACGATCGCTCCGAGCGTGAACGCGAGCGGCCAGCCGAAGCCCGGAATGATCGCGTGCACGGCGACCGCGACGACCACCGTCGTAAAGATGACCAATCCGAATGCCAACAGCGAGATGGGGCGCCAATTGCGTCGAAGCTCGAGCCAATCGGTCGTCCACGCAGCACTGTACAGCAGTGGCGGCAAGACGACCAGCAGCACGATCTCGGGATCGAAATGCGGGTGCGGAAGGTTTCTGGCAAACGCCAGCGCCACGCCGCCGATGACGAACGAAATCGGATACGGCACGTTGAAACGCTTGGCCGTTACGCTCAAGACGACGACCGCGGTTAGAAACGTGACGAGGATTAGCGCATCGCTCAAATTGCTTCGCCGGTTGCTCGCAAGTCGATGGCGTATCCCGAGACTACCAGAAATGCACGGTCGGACCGCTGCGCCAAGCGCTGCGACATGCGTCCCATCGTGTCGCGAAACAGACGCGCGGCAACCGCCACCGGTACCACGTCCCAGCCGATTTGTTCGCTCACCGCGATCACATGAGCCGGCGACGCGAGCAGCGCGTCGACGAACTGCGCGGCCTCGCGATCCAGTTGCGCTTCCAGCGCTGCATAGTCGAGTTCGAGCAACTCGATTCGAGTACCGATGCGCGCGGCAAGCCAGGTGCCCAGTGCGTCGACCAGCAAGCACGTCCCGGCCGGGGCCTCGCGAAAGAGCGCCAGTTGCGAATCGTGCGACATCGCCGCGGTCTCGACCGTACGCCACGATGCCGGACGATCGCGAAGGTGGCGCACCAGCCGCGCATGCCATTCCGCATCGTCGGGCTCGTGAGCGGCGGTTGCGACGTACGTAACGTCGAGGCCGCTCTGGCCCGCAAGCTTCACCGCAAACGCGCTCTTCCCCGAACGCACCGGACCGGTAACGAAGACGACCGACATGAAAACCGCCTTTCGCTCGGAACGGCTTCGCGCCCCGTCGCGTCGAAACGGCAGCCATGGCGGCCAACGTTCTCGGCATCGCAATCGGCTTTGCGCTCGTCCTGCTCACAATGAACGACGTCTTTCAGTCGGTGATCGTACCGCGTGCCGTCGGGAGGCACTTACGCATCAGTTTCTACGTCTGGCGCGTCGCGTGGAAGCTTTGGCCGGCATTTGCATGGAAAGCGGCAGCCGGCAATGCCGAGCGGCAAGAAGACTTCCTCGCATTTTTTGCCCCCGGTATGCTGATCGCGCTGTTCGTGATGTGGGCCGCGCTGCTGGTTCTGGGTTACGGTGCGATCTTCTGGGGGTTGCGTGGCGGACTGTACCCGGCGGTCCATTCGTATGGCGCCGCCGCCTATTTTGCCGGTGCGTCGCTGATCACCATCGGCTTCGGCGACGTCGTCGGGCGCTCGGCGGGAACCCGGTTCTTCTCGATCGTCGCGGGTGCGACCGGGCTGGGAACCTTCGCCATCGTCACCGCTTATTTGTTCGCGCTATTCGGCTCCTTTCAAGCGCGCGAAAGATTCGTCGTGATGCTCGGCGCGCGCACCGGAACGCCGCCGAGCGGCGTCGATCTCCTAACGATTGCGGGCTACACGAACACGATCGCCGATTTGAATCCGCTGCTTCTCGACGCCCAGCGATGGACCGCACAAGTCATGGAAAGTCACCTGGCCTACCCGGTCCTCGCCTATTTTCGTTCGAGTCACGACTACCAATCGTGGGTCGGGACGCTCGGCACGCTGCTGGATGCGTCCACGCTGGCCATGACGACGGTCGACGGCGTGGCCGACGGGGAAGCGCGGATCTACTATAACTTGGGGCGTCACGCGACGCACGATCTTGCAGAATATTTGGGCGTTCCGCTCGAAACCGACTCGCCGGTCTCGAACGCATCGAGTTTGAAAACGCTTGCGACCGTCTGGTTCACGCGGGATACCGTCTTCACGATCGCGACCTCGCGTGGGGCCGCTTCTCGGCGATGCGAGCGACGTATGCGCCGCGACTGAACTCGCTCGCGCGCTTCTTCGAAATCCCACCGTTGCAGTGGATCGGCGATCGCGGCCCAGTGGTCGGGCCTCACTAGCACGGTTTCTAGTGGCGAGAAACCGCGTTAGAAGCCGCGCGCCTTGTCGACGCGATGCAAGAACGTTTTCGCATCGTCAACCGGCACCGCGAAACCGAGGCTCGGCTCGGATTCAAAGCGTGAATCGGCAATCCCGAAGATTTCACCGGTGTCGGTGAAAAAGACCGGGGCGCCGCTTTCGCCGGGAACGATCGCGGTGGTCACTTCCAATGCATCCTTGCGAATCGATGAAAGTAATCCCGCGTTGAGCGACGTCGCCAAGCCCAGGTCTTCATCGTCGAATTCGTCCGGGACCGGATATCCGAGCAACGCAACCTGGCGGCCGATTTCGGATTGCAGATGCGCCGAGGATCCGAGACGAACCACCGGCAGGTTCGCCTGCCGCATCCGTACCAACGCCAGGTCGAGGTCGGCGTTCGACGCGACCACGCGAGCCGGGAAGCGCTTTCGATTTCCGGCGGTGACCGCGAGGTCCCACGCGCCGTCGATCGCATGCTGCACCGTAAGCACGTCGCTGCCCCAGCCACCCGACGCGATCACGAAACCGGTCGCATAGCCGTCATCGTACCGGTCCTTCTTATGCTCCGGCGGTACTTTCATGCTCAGCAGCACGACTGAAGGCGTCAGCCGCCGTGCCGCCGCCACCAGGGCATCGTCGGCATTACGCGTGCACCCGCCGAGTGCGGCGATGAGCGCGCCCGCCATGACCCACACGCCGAATCTCACGCGCCGCCCGCGACGCGCTCGGCGAGGGTTACGCGCAAGGCATCGAGACCGGCGCCGGTGACGGCGCTCACGCACAACGAGCCTTCCCCGTTTGGGAGCGGCCCGGCGACCGCATCGCACTTGTTGAAGACCGTAAGCCGCGGTTTGTGGTCGAGTTCGAGTTCGTGGAGCAGCTTTTCGACGGCGATCCGCTGCCGCGGCCAGTCGTGATTGCTTGCGTCGAGCACGTGAACCAGCAGGTCCGCCTCGCGCAGCTCTTCCAGCGTCGCCCGAAAAGCGCTTACCAGATCCTGAGGCAAATCGGTGATGAAACCGACGGTATCGGCGATGCGCGCGTGGGTGCCAGGTCGCAGGTAGGCTCGCCGAACCGTCGGGTCGAGCGTGGCGAAGGGTTGATCGGCGACGAAGGCATCGCTGCGGGCAAGCGCGTTGAGCAGCGACGATTTGCCGACGTTGGTATAACCGACCAGTGCGATCAGCGGCTCGCTGCGCCGAGC
>JBAUZB010000106.1:0-20541 GCA_049585095.1 Candidatus Tumulicola sp. | reverse complement strand
CGGCGCGACCGGGGAAGCGCCGGCCCACGCGATGACGCCGGCAGCGCGCGCCAACTTGCAAGGCAAACTCGCCAACGTGCTGCATAACCTGGTCGCCATTCAGCTGCGCATCAGCGGCCTGTCGGTGCAGCAGTCGGCCGGCCTCAATCCGGTGCTCACCAAGAGCCAGGGTCCGCTCGGGGATATAAATCTCGTCGTGCTGCCGCACGCATCCACCAGCCTGATGGTCGGTGCCAATTCCATCGGCAACAATACCACCTGGAACGCCGTGATGATGAAAGGTTCCGACAGCGGCCTGCGCATCGGCGGCGGCGTGCTGTACTCGCAAATCGGCGTGCTCGCGCAGATGAACGCGCTCAAGGGCTTCGGTTTAGAGACGCGCATCTACGACCTGACCTACCCGATGATCGATCTCTACGGAAATATTCGCGTGATGAAAAATGCCGAGTTGTTCTTCGGCCAGCGCGATATGACGCACGCCAGCCGCCGCAACACGTTCGGCTTCCAATACACGATTTAAGCCGGTGACCGCTCAACCGCGCGTCGGGATCATCGGCGCGGGCGCGATGGGAACGCTCTTCGGATTCCATCTTGCCGAGCACTGCGCGGTTGCAATGCTCGATCGGAGTGCGGCGATCGGCGAAGCCATCGCGCGCGACGGATTATCGGTGAACGATTCGCCGCCGCGGCGCGTCGAGATCGCGGCCAACCCGCGCGATCTCTACGGCTCGCAAGTGCTGTTTCTCTTCGTCAAGGCGGTCGATACTTTGCGCGCGCTGCGGCCGTTCGCGGGCGAACTCAATCCGGGAGCGCCGATTGTCTCGTTGCAAAACGGCGTCGGAAACGAGGACGCCATCAAGACCGCGCTGGGCGGCGAGGTTCCGGTGATTCTCGGCATCACCACCGAGTCGTCGCAATCGGTCGGCCCCGGACGGGTGCACGTTTCCGGCGAGGGACACTCGATCATCGGTTCGACGTCGGCCGCGCCGGCAACGTCGCGCATGGTCGCCGACCTGCTGACGCGCAGCGGTCTGCAGGCGTCGGTCGTCTACGACATTCGCCCGCACCTCTGGGGAAAGCTCGTCGCCAATGCCGCAATCAACGCGCTGTCGGCGCTGTTGGATTGCGAAGCGGGAGCGATTCCGAAGGATCCGAATGCCGCGCGGCTGGCCGAAGCCCTCGCCGAAGAAGCGGCCGGCGTTGCGGCCGCGCTCAAGATCAACCTTCCGTTCGTCAATCCCTGGCAATACGTGACCGACGTCATCGCGCTCGGCGCCGATGCCAAGAGTTCGATGGCGTACGATTTGGAATCCGGACATCCCAGCGAAATCGATCACATCAACGGCGCGGTGGTCGCCTTCGGGCGGCGCACCGGCACGCCGACGCCCTATAACGACGCGATGGTGCGCCTGATCAAAGCGCGCGAAACGCTCTTATCACGCCTGCGGATGGAGGCGCAATAGCCGAATCGTGCCGGCCGACGTTTCGACGTCGATCGCGCGCGAGCCGCCGCCGTTGACGTGGCCGTCGATGGTTTCGGAGGCGCCCTGCGACGTGCCGCGCAAGTCGAAGTCGGTAAACAGCGTACCCTGCCCCGTGTGGAGGTGAACGTCGAAAGCGGCGTTTTCGTTAATCCACACCTCGATGTTGCCGCGCACGGTGGAAAAGTGGAGCGTCCCGGGCCAGCCGGTCGAGCCCATCGTCACCGAGAGATTCCCCAGCCCCACGCGCGCCTGAGCGTATCCCGGCACCAGCACTTGGACGTCGCCCTGCATCGCCGCGATGCGCGTATTTCCCGAAATGCCGGTCACGTGCACGTCGCCCTGGCGCGAATCGACCACCAGGGCTACCCCGTCGGGCACGCGCACCAGTAGATCCGCCAACGGGTTTTCGGCCTGCACCATCAGACCGTGCCCGGGAATCACGCGCAGGCGAGGTGCCGGCGGCGGCGATGCCTTGCTCGCGACGGTCGCGGCGATCGTGAACCGGTTGCGCGGCTCACCGTTCGCCGGTTGGAACGCGCTGAAGGTCGCGTGGGCCACGCGAACGGTCATGGTCGAACCCGGCGGCAGCAAACCCACCGTGGTGGCATAGGGCGTTTCATTGACGCAGCCGGCCGGGACGAGCAGGAGCAGAAGAAGAGCGGTTCGTTGGAGCATGTCGAAGCAGAATAGGTCGTCAACATGCGTATTCCCGCCCGACCCTCGGCGTTCGCCCTCGCCGCCTGCTTGATCGCCGCCGGCGGTTGCGCCGGACGTTCCGGGTCGAACTTCGGGCCGGTTCAAGGCAACGCCGCCGCCGCATTCCCGCGATCGGGAACGCAAAGCGCGACGGGCCCGTGGATTCCAGCCGCGCAGACGACGTTTGCGGTGCAATACGGCGGCCATACACTCGACACCAGCGTCAACGCCAAGATTTACGACGTCGACGGATTCGATACCACGACCTCGACCGTCGCCGCACTGCACGCGAAAGGCCGCCACGTCGTGTGCTACATCGACGTCGGAACGTGGGAAAACTGGCGCCCCGACGCCGGGCAATTCCCCAAGAGCGTTCTCGGCAAGCGTGACGGTCACTGGGCGGGCGAGCGCTGGCTCGACATCCGTCAGCGATCGATCCTCGAGCCGATCATGAGGTCGCGTTTTCGAATGTGCCGCGACAAGGGCTTCGATGCCGTCGATCCCGACAACATCGACGGCTACGAAAACCATACCGGATTCCCGATCAGCGGGTCGGAGCAGATTACCTACGACCGCTGGGTCGCCAAGGCGGTGCACGCACTCGGGCTCTCGGTTGCGCAGAAGAACGATAACGATCAGATCGCCGAGCTGCGCGCCAGTTTCGACTGGGCGGTGCTCGAGCAATGTTACGCGCAACGCTGGTGCGATCAGTTTACGCCCTACACCGATGACGGCCGGCTGGTCGTCGACATCGAATACGGCACGCCCAAGGCGCGCTTCATCAACGACGTCTGTCCCGAAACCAAAGGCTACAAAGAGACGGCGCTCCTGAAGCACCTCGACCTCAACGCTTGGGTGGTCACCTGCCCTAAGGCGTAGAGGGTGCCGCCGGCCGTCGCCTACGCGTGCGTTACGAGCGCATGCACACCGGCGAGCATCAACACCAGACCGGCGACGATTTTACCGCGCGCGCCGAGCACGCGGCCGAGCGGCCTACCGAGCAGAATGCCCGCAAGCGAGATGCCGGCCGTCACGGCGCCGATGAGCGCGCTCGCGGCCGCGATGTTGGTGTTCGTCAGCGCCAGACCGAAGCCCACCGCCATCGCATCACCGCTCGTCGCAAGTCCGAGCACAAGCGTCGTGCGCCAGGAGGACGCGTCGAACGCCTCGGCGGGTTGACCGGCGGACCGCAGCATGCGCCATCCGACGAACCCTAGCACCGCAAAGACGACGATTCCGCCGTATCCTCGGAAGAAGTGAGCCGCGGGGAACCCGATGAACCATCCGAGGACCGGCGCCGCAAACGAACAGGCGCCGAACACCAGCGGCAATCGCAGGATCGAACCCGCATCGCGAATCCCCGTCTGCGACGCACCGATTGCCGCCGCGATGGCGAAGTTGTCGGCCGAAAGCGCCAGCGCGATCAGTGCGAGTGCCGGAAAGCTCATTGCGGCATTTAGACGCGGCTACACTAGACGCGCAGCAAAACGGTGATGAACGCGAAGACGCCGGCGGCTAGCAACAACGCCGTGACGAGGGGCGTTCCCGTGTGGCGGCGCCGATCGAGCGGGGCGACGGGTTCGAACGGTGAGGTGAAGAGATAGTTGATGAACGCGCGATATTCCCACATGGCGATAAGGAGGAAAACGATTCCGGTGCCGATGAGCAGCAGCCCGAGCCATTGCGGGGCATTCACGTGGAAGGCGGGCTTGGCGCTCTTGTCGAGATTGAGCCGCGCGAGAAATTGATAGATGGTAAAGCCGAACCCGATCAGGGCAATTGCCGTACGGTCGTAGGCCATGAGGGTTCGCTCCGCACCAAGTCGCGTACGCAGCCAAGCAAAATGCGTCTGGGCGTTGAGCTCGACGGTGAATCGCTGCTCGATTTTCTTGTCATCGTTCATATTTTTTTCATCCATTGTGAGCCTGACGTTCACTCCCCGATGGACGAGACCATGCACGGAGTGCTAGACTTGGCCGGCAAGGCCCTTCCGAGGTTTGTTCGAATGAACGGCGGAACATGAGTCCGGAAAAACTGCTTGCGGCCATCATGCTCGTCGCACTGACGTTCGGCGCCGGCTTGCAGGTCAACGTCGAGCACTTCAAAGCGATTCTGAAGAACCTGCCCTTACTGGCGCGCGCGTTGATCGCAAACGTCGTCATCGTTCCGGTACTCGGCGTGCTGCTGGTTAAAGCATTTCGATTGCCGCCGCATATCGCGACCGGCTTCCTGCTGATGGCGATCGCGCCCGGCGTGCCGTTCGTCTTGGCGTCGGTGAGAAAACGCGGCGGCCGCCTCGGCCTGGCGGTAGCGCTCGCCTTATTCTTACCGCTCATCTCGCTCGTGACGGTGCCGCTGACGGCATCGTTGGTCCTCCCCGCGGCTGCAGAATCGCATCTTCCGCTCGGGCAGTTCGTGGTGACGCTCCTGCTGTTCCAGATTGTACCGCTGCTCGCGGGAATTTTCGTCGGCACCCGTGCCCCGCAGGCTGCGGCACGGTTGGGGCGACCGCTGCAGATCGTCTTTTACGCAGCGGCAATCGCGTTGATCGCGCTGCTCTCGCCGAAGCTGGTTCACGGCGTCGCTGCGGTCTACGGATCGCACGGTATGTGGGCGATGCTCTGCCTGGTGCTGCTCTCCCTGGGCATCGGGTGGCTGCTCGGCGGCCCCGCCCGCGAGGACCGCCGCGTGCTCGGAATCGGAACCGCGCTGCGTAACATCGGCCTCGGCGTGCTGATTGCGACGACGAGCTTTCGCGAACCCGACATCGCGGCTGCGGTTCTTACATATTTCTTGATTCAGTTCGCCGTTACCACGCTCTTCGGTGTGTATTTCGCGCGCACCGCCGGAAACGTTACCGTATGACACCGCTGATTCTTTCCAAATTCGGACTTTCGACGCTAACGACGATCGACGTGATTTCGCTGATCGCCGCAACGACCAACGCGTTCAATGGTGCCCTTCTTGCACGACGGCCGGATCATTACAAGCATTTCACGGTCATCGGTGTGGTCATCTTGGCATATGCCGGCGGCATCGGCGGCGGCATCGTGCGCGACGTCCTGGTGAATAAGCTTCCGTCACCCTTGATCAACCCTTGGTACCTGATCTTATGTTTGGCGGCGGCGGGGATCGCACTCCTGATCGACTTCAAGAGCGCACTGCGCTTCAAGGACGGCCTGTTTCAGTTTATGACGGCGTTCTCGCTGCCGTGGTACGCCATCGTCGGAGCGCAAGCCGCGCTGGCGGCAAATCTCGGGTACATCGCGGCCGTGCTGATCGGCATCATCGCAACGACCGCAGGACGCTGGATTATCGATACCGCCTGCAACGTCGTTCCCAAACAGCTAGTTCGCGGTGAGTTCTTCGTGCTCGCGGCCGCCCTCACCGGAATCGTCTACGTGGTGTGCAATCAGGCGCTGGGGTGGTCGACGATCTCGGCGACGGCACTGGCGTTTGTGGTGGGTTTCGGATTCCGTTTGACGTCGCAAGCATTGGGCTGGGAAGAATGGGAGCCGTGGGAGCCGGCACCGCTGACCGAAGGCGAGATCAAACGCAAGCGGCTCGGCGAAGGGTTGCACGCCGAATTCAAAGACCAGCGCAACGCTCCATAGCCACTAGTCGCGCTGGTTTCGGCGGCGCGAAGTGTCGAAGACGATTTGGTCCCATTGCCAGAGCCGGCGGAAGAAGGTACCCGCCAGGTCGTCGTCGCCACGTCCACCGCAGATCTCGGCGATGGTGCGCTGCCCGTCGATCGCGGTGAGCAGCTCTTCCCGGCGCGCGTCGACCGGCAAATACAGGTCGGTGTAGGTATGATTCCGATTGATGAGCACCGCCGTGGCGCCTGCTGGCAGCCGTTCCCGCACCACTACGGTATCCGCCGAGCGAACCGGGACATAGTCGAGCCACGCGTCGCCGTCGAAGTCGATCGCATGCATTTGCGCGCTGCGATCGTTACCGAAAGCGGCGAGCGAGTGGCGAACCATGGTTCCGCGGAACAGCTCCATCGCGGCGTAGCGATCGGCTTGCGTCATGTCAGCCAGCAACGATGCGTGCGGCGTCGATGCGATGGCGCCGCAGTCCGGCAGGTAGGGTGCCTGCCGCACCCAACGCCCAAGAGCGAACCCGGCGCGTTGTAGGAAATCCAAAAGCTGCGGCACCGAGTACGCCCGATCGCGTGGATGAAGCAGCGCGTCGGCCATCCCCTCGCGGTGCTCGAAATCGGGTGATTTCCGCAGCAGCGGCACGAGCGGGTGATCCGGCGGAAGCGCCTTGAGCGTCGCCGCAAGGTCGCGAATTTCGTTCGGCGTCCACCCGATGCCCAGCCGCCGGCAATAGTCCTGGAGCATATACACGCCGGCGCGGCCGTACGGGGCGTAGACCATTACATTGAGCGCGCCGTTCGGCGCGAGGACGCCGTGCAGGGCCCGTAAGCCGGCGTCCGGATCGGGCAAGTGATGCAGCACGCCGGTGCAGACGACGTGATCGAAACGCTTTCCGAGTTCGGGAGCCCGCTCGACGCCGAGTTGATGCAGTTCGAGATTGTCGAGCGCGTATTTGCGTTTCAGCTCGTGCGCGAAGGCGATGCTGGTTGCGCTGACGTCAATTCCGGTAATGTGCGCACGCGGCCAGCGGAGCGCATAGTGAGCCGCTTGGACCGTGCCGCAGCCGGCGACCAATACGCTGCGGTCGTCGCGGTACGGATCGGCCGGCCAAAACAGGTGCGATTCCGCGCGCCGGCGCCGGTCGTCCCAGATCCGGCGGTAGGCGTCGAGGTCGTCCACCGCCGGTGGGTAGGGGTGGGTTTCGTAAAAGGCGCTAACCTGCGCGGAGACCGCGGCACTCTCGTCGTTCATGCTGGAATGTATCGGGAAGCCTCGGACGCGGTGCACCGGACGGCTCCGTGCCGCCCCGGTGCACCGTGTGATGCGCTAGCCGTGCGGCGTGGCGACCTGTTCCATCACCGAGTCTAAGTTGAACGACGCGGGTTTTTGCCGCGGCGGGAACTTTTTGAAGTCCTCGATCTGTCCCGCGATCACCGCCTGCATCATGTACAGTTGGGGCGCGTGATCGACCATCCAGTCCCAGTACGTATTCGAGTTGAAGTCGGCTCGTTCGAAGGGATCGCGTCGCAAACTCATGATATGCGGCAACCGGAGCTTCACGAACGGCTCGGCCCACTGTTCCATCGTGTTCGCCCGTTGCACGGACAAATTGAACTTCCAGTCGCCGACGCGGACTGCGATGACGTCGCCGTCGTCGCTAAAGTACACGACGGCGTTCCTCGGGCTTTCCTTTATGTCGCCGCTCAAGTACGGAACCATATCGTAGCCATCGAGATGCACGTTGAACTTTTTGCCGCCCACGGTACAGCCGTCGAGCAATTGCTGAGTGACGTTCGGGTTCCCGGCGATGGTTAAGAGCGTCGGGAACATGTCGATGTGCGAGACGATGCCGTTGTAGACTGAGCCCGGCTTGATCGTTCCCGGCCAGCGCATGAAGCACGGAACGCGCCAGCCGCCTTCCCAGTTGGAGTCTTTCTGCCCGCGGAAGGGTGTGTTCGCGCCGTCCGGCCAGGTGTCGTTCTCCGGTCCGTTGTCGGTGGAGTACATGACGATCGTGTTGTCGGCGATCCCTAGCTCGTCGAGCTTGTCGAGCATCATGCCGATCTGCTCGTCGTGCACGACCATGCGATCGCTGTACGGATCCTGGCCGCTCTTGCCGATGTTCTTTTCGGCGACGTGCGTGCGGAAATGCATCGCCGTGGAGTTGTACCACAGGAAGAACGGCTGATCGGCCTTGGCCTGCTTCTCCATCCACGCGAGCGCAGCGCTGGTGATCTCTTCGTCGATGGTTTCCATCCGCTTCTTGGTTAGGGGACCCGTGTCCACGATCGTCTGTTTTCCGACGCGGCCAAAGCGCGGGTCGACGGTCGCGTCGTCTTTGTCGGTCGCTAGGCAATGCAGCACGCCCCGCGGGCCGAACATTTCCTTAAACTTCGGATCCTTGGGATAATCCGGCAGTTCGGGCTCTTCCTCGGCGTTGAGGTGATAGAGATTGCCGAAGAATTCATCGAAGCCGTGCACCGTCGGCAGAAACTCGTTGCGGTCGCCCAGGTGGTTCTTGCCGAACTGGCCGGTAGCATATCCCAACGGCTTGAGACACTCGGCGATGGTCGGATCTTCCGGCTGCAAGCCGACGGTGGCGCCGGGCATACCAACCTTCGTGAGACCGGTACGGATCGGGTTCTGACCGGTGATGAAACAGGCGCGCCCGGCGGTGCAGCTCTGTTGTGAGTAATAGTCCGTAAACAGGCCGCCTTCGTTGGCCACCCGGTCGATGTTCGGCGTCCGGTACCCCATCATGCCGTTGCTGAAGCGGCTGATATTCCAAATCCCGATGTCGTCGCCCCACAAAATCAGGATGTTCGGTTTCTTATCAGGCATGTTTTAAGTTTCTTAACCTTTCTTAAGTTGCGTCGTGTTCGCTTCGCGAAACGAAGCGAAAGGCATTCGGCTCCGACCGCCGCTCGTCGGGCAGTATACTCCCTAAAGATTAAAGGTATAGCCGATCAGCGGGCCGCCCATCGACAACTTCTGAACCGTTGAATTCGCAGGAAACCCGCTGTAGTTCAGCGAGCGCCAGACCAGAAGCAGGGTTTGACCGTGGTTGAAGGCAGTGCCGGCGCCGGTATAGGCTTCCCACGTTTGGTTGTTGTAGCCGGCTCCGGCATCGATATAGTATGGAACGAACCAACGGCTGTCGCCTAAAAAGGCTTTGCCGCGCAGGCCGAAGATGACGTCGGGGGCGGTGACCGAAGTCTTACTCGTTCCCGATGGCGCAATGATACCGCGCTTACCGACCGTGGCGGTATAGTCGACCGTGAGATCCAGCGGAAACTGCCGAACGCCGGCAAAGGCGCTGAGATCGGCATTATGCCCGTGAGCCACGGTAAAGCCTGCCGCTGCCTCCCAGATCACCACCGAGAGCCGAGCATTGGCATTCACGTTCACCGGAATCTGTACGCCTCCCAGCGGGCCGCTGATCGTGGAAAACAGCGATGCGCTCGTGGAGGCATTGAGATAAATGACGTCGCCGAAAAGGTCGACCTCCCCCTTGCGCGCGTCGAAGGCGAGCATTCCCGCCGCGTTGAGCTTCTGCGCGTAATCGCTCGGTCCGACCTGAACGTTGCTCTGAAGGTTGCCGCCCCCATGTTGTCCTAGCCGCGGAATCTGGAACTGGAAATTTCCTTTGACGGTGGGAGCCCAGACGTAAGGCGCTACCAAGATGTGAGTCCGGCCGTCGTATTGCACGTCCATCGGCGTGGGGTGGTCGCTCGCAATGGGTGCCGGCGCCGGTGGCGGCGATGCGGGGCTCTCTTGGGCCGCCGCGACTGCGACCGTCGCAGCGAATGCTACAAGCATGCCGGTCAGCAAAGACGTCGTTTTCGTCAACTTCATGATGGGAAATCCTCATTGGGGGTTCGCCTTTTGCCGGCCTCTCACGGGGCGAGGAAAGGGCTGGAGTTAAACAAAAATTGCGGGCACAGCGTTTTTGTGCTTGCCGCGCTGAAGCGGAGGGAACGTAAGGGTCGAGTTGTTGGACACCCCGCATGCTGATGCCGTCGACGAGTCGGTCTTGCGCGACCCGACGGAACGCCCGATCTTTATCGCTTCCGTCGTCGTCAATTTCCTGCTGATGGCGCTCGCCATTGCGTTAGTATTTTACGAACCGCCTTGGATCAAGAGCCATCTCCTTCTCAGCAAGGACGTCGGTTTTTTGCGAATTCTAGCGCTCACGGCACTTTTCGGCATTCCGCTGCTCGTGCTGAATCGAAATCGCCGCGAGGCCTCGATCCGAGGCAATTCGGTGCGCCTGTCCGAGCGGCAGTTTCCCGAGGTCTACGCCGTCTTCACCGATCACTGCCGAAGGCTCGGCATGACCGAAGTTCCCGAGCTCTTTCTCACGGGAAGCACCATCCAACCGTACTCGAACTCGTTCTCGTCGTGGCGCGAAAAATACATCGTGCTCCATCAGAGCATTTTCGACGTCGACGAGCGCAAAACGATGGACGTGATTTCCTTCGTCCTGGCGCACGAGCTCGGGGCGATTCGTCTGAACCAAACGGCCGTTTGGAACGAGATGCTGCTGACCTACGTTTCGGCGATCAAATGGCTGCGCAATCCGCTGGAACGCGCGCGCACCTATTCACGCGACCGCTACGGCGCGGCGCTCTCCCCCACCGGTTTCCGGGGCTTGCTCATCGACGCGATCGGACGGCGCCTCATGGATCGCGTGAACGTTGACGACTACTTGGCCCAGCAGCGCCGGTACGGTGGATTCTGGTCGGGAATAAACATTTTCTTTGAGGCGCGGCCCCAGGTGTTCACGCGCTTGCGCCGGCTGCACGACGCCGGTTACAAATATCTGCCATACGTAGCACCGCCGCCCTGAGCTGCGGCCCGAACCGAGGTAAGGTCTTCGGCAGCGCGTAAGACTCCACGCCGATGGTCGAAGCCACACGCGACGAAATGGTCTGGATTGAGGGAGGCCGCTTCCGCATGGGTTCGGATCGGTTTTATCCCGAGGAGGCGCCCGTCCGCGAGGTCGCGGTCGACGGCTTCTGGATCGATCCGCGTACCGTCACCAACGAGCAGTTTGCAAAGTTCGTGCGCAAGACCGGCTACGTAACCGTTGCCGAGCGCCCGCTAAACCCGGCGGAGTTTCCCGGAGCGCCGATTGAAAACTTAGTTCCGGGCGCGCTGGTGTTTCACATGACGAGCGGTCCGGTCGATCTCAAGGATTACTCGCAATGGTGGTCGTGGGTTCCGGGCGCGTGCTGGAAGCGTCCCGAAGGGCCGGGCAGCTCGATCGACTCGCGCCCGGATCATCCGGTTATCCACGTTGCATACGAGGACGCCGAATCGTACGCCGAATGGGCCGGCAAGCGGTTACCGACGGAAGAAGAGTGGGAGTTCGCCGCGCGCGGCGGCCTGGACGGTAAAGACTTCGTTTGGGGCGACGAGATCGAGCCCGGCGGAAAGTCCGCTGCGAATACGTGGCAGGGAAACTTTCCCTGGAAAAGCACCGCGCGTCACGGACCGCGCACGATGCCCGTCGGCAGTTTTCCGGCCAACGAATACGGGCTGTACGACATGGCGGGCAACGTGTGGGAATGGACCGCGGACTGGTATGCTGCCGACCGCTCGGCCGTAGCATCGCCGTGTTGCGCCGGCGATGCGCGTGAACGAAGCCACGATCCGTGCATGCCGGAGATTCGGATCCCGCGCAAGGTACTCAAAGGCGGCTCGTTTCTGTGCTCGCCGAGTTACTGTTTGCGATTCCGCCCCGCGGCCCGATCCCCGCAAGCCATCGACACCGGCATGTCGCACCTCGGCTTTCGTCTCGTCACGAACTAAAAGGCCCTTGCGCCGCTGGATTCTCGCGTCGGGTTTTGCCCTTAGCGTTTGGCCTGCAGATCGTTTAAGATGTAACGATAAATGCTCAGTAGATCCGTCGCGACATGGAAAACGTCGACTCCAGGGGACGGCTTGTGTTGAGTTACGACGAGCTTCGTCAGTTCGACCGCGATCGCTTTATCTTCCATTAACGCCCTTTCGTGTGGCGAGTCAGTAAGAAGTAGAAAGGCGCTCTAAGCGCCCCTCCGGCTTGCTTACATCGCGGGTACGGCTAGGCCTGCACCGGGTTTTCCCCAAGAGGAGGACCGGCGTTGACCATCTCCAACGTTAACCTCTAAAGGCGGTAAACAGGTATGAGGATTTCGCGTTCGGCTCGGTACGCCTTAAGCGTATCGGTGGCTGTTGCTATGTTTACGGGTTGCAGCAACAACGGTGGTCCACAACTCGCCCCAACGGGTTCGATTCAGCAACCCGCCGTTGGCGGTGCGGACGCGACGAAGACGATGGTTGGTGCGACGTTCCAGCCCGGGCATCTGTATGTCGCGCAGGGTGCAGATATCGCGAGCAAGGTCTATCGCTTTCCGCTGCAAGCAAACGGCTTGCCGTCGAAGACACCCGACGGAGAGTTGAGCCTCGGCTTTCGTTATCCCAGCGGCATCGCGATCGGACCGGATGGCGATTTGTACGTATCGTCGTCGGGCACGGCGAACGCGTGCCGGAACGAAGCCAAATGTTTCGTCGAAGTGTTTGCGCCGGGCGCGTCCGGTAAAGCCACCCCCATTCGGGTACTCTACGTGCCGGATCAGCCGCAGTACATTGCAGTCGATCAGCGCGGCTACCTCGACGTCAGCCTCCTGCGGAGTGGCGTCGGCCTCACCAACGTCTATAGCCCCAACGCGAGCGGCAACGACCAGCCGATCAATCAGATCAGCAGCGATGGCGTAAAGGCGCTTGCGGCGAGACGGGGCATCGTTTACATACAGACCGTGACCCAAGGGATCGACGGCGTGCACGAGCACGCACGCAACCATCAACCGATCAACTTCGCCGACCCGCGCGGAGAAACGGCCAACGGAATCGCGACCGACGCGACGCGGCTCTACGGTGAGTATTACTCGCAGCCGGGCAACGAGCTCTTCTTGGCGGTGGCGGTGTACGACCTCGACCACGCCGGCGGTCCTATTCGCACGATTATTGGAATTGGGTGCAAGGAGCGCGCGAGCGGGGGAGCTCTTGGCTACGGCTTGGCCGTCTACAAGCAATACCTATTTGAGGGTTGCATCGCCCTTGGGGGCGCTGCCGGCGGCGTACTGGTTTATGACGGCAGCAAGCATGGGAAGCAGGCTCCAATCATGCAACTTCCCGGCGGCAACATCGGGGTTGCGATCGGGCCGTGAACCCCGTGTGCGAACTAACTCAGGCACGACGAATCTCGCCCTGGGTAATCAGCACCCGGCGCCCGTCGAGCCTCGTGACGGCGAAGCCCGCGAAGCGCTCGTTGTAGGTTCGGCTGTAGTCCGCGAGTAGCCCAAGCGCCTGCTGCTCGCCGACGAGCAGACCGTGCATGCTGTCGGAGCGGAAGTGCACGCCGGCGGCATCGCGTCCGAGCGCGACGTTCGCGGCCAGCTTGTCGATTTCGTTGCCGAGTGTAAGGGTCGGCCCCGTCCAGGCTTCCAACGCCGAACCGTCGGGCGTCGCTTGCACCGGGTTCGGAATCGGAAAATCTTCGTTGAAGAACGCCTTCAGTACGGTGATGCACGCGCCGGCGGTGGCGGCGTGGGCGGCCGGATACGAGGGATGCGTCGGAGAGCCCTCAGGATAGGCGAGCGGCAGCAGTCGGGTGCTGTAGGCAGTTTTCGTACGGGCGACCGCAGCACTACGCACGATTTCTTCCGAAACACCGTACTGCTTCGTTCCGCCGGCTTGCACTTCGACGCGCGCCGCGTAGACTTCCGGCCGGGCCCGCCGGTGAAGCAGCCACTTCTGATACCACGAACCCTTCTGGCCGAGCAAGGCCGTCTGCGCCAGCAGCGTCAACACGTTCTTGTTGCCGAATGTGATGTCGCCGAACTCGACCTTGTACGATCGGTACGGGTTCGTCGGCGACATTGCGTCGAGCCCCCACTGGAGGATTGCGAGCGCGGCGCTGAGATACGGCTGATAGCTAAAATCCTGGTGCACGTATTCGGCGAGTTCTCGAAAGCTCGAAATGAAGCGCAGGGTAGCGTCGAACTGAAGTTTAGCCGACGGCCGCGCGCCGCGTTGGCACGCAAGCCACTCCGGCATGCTGGTGAGAAACTGTTGATTGCGAGCCGGGAAACGGTATTGTTGGTCGATGCGCGCGATGCCGTAGGGAATCGGCAGCCACAAGAATTGGCTGAGGTACGGCCCGATACGGCAGCCGGGCGTTTCGCCTCGGAAAATTATCGTCGGCGACACTTTTCCGAGCGCCGCACTGGACGGCACCGAGAAAGCGTTGAGATCGGCGGCCGCGGCGGCGATCAGCGGGCTGTCTTCAAACGCTCGAAACGGCACGTCGCGCACCAGCGCGCGCCAGTATACCTCGGCCATGTCGGATGCGGCCGCGGCGCTCGCAAAAGCGGGCGGCGGGACGATGCGGGTCGCGTTCGAGTCGACTCCCGCGAGTTCGAAGGCGAAGGCCGCCTGCGGGTTGTTGAGTTTGGTCGCACAGCCCGGTGCTTGCGGTATCCGCTCGAAGTCGTCGGGGTGGGCATTCTTGAAGGCCGCCAGCAACGCCCCATACGCGGCCGGGTCGACTTCGCCCAGGTCGTTGCTCGGCAGAGTCTTGGTGAAGCTCGCGCGCCGGTCGGCATAGCGCTCGTCGTCACCGTTGGTGACCGGCGGCGATAGCGGCCTCGAAAGATATGCGCGCGCCGCATCGCAGCGAATCGATTCGGCGCGATGCGCTCGCGCGGCGGAAGAAGAAGGTCCGATCTCTTGCGATTGGGCCGCTCCCGGCAGCGCTGCCGCACCCAGCGCCGTGCTCGCCGACAAGACCGCGCCCGCACCGGCACCGGCTCGCAAGAAGTCCTCGCGGGATAAGCGCGAGCGATGGTCGTTCGAAGCTTTCATTTTGAGGACGCCATTTTGTCAAGACGGACCGCTCACTCCTGGGAATCCGCCACGTGATGCAACCGATTCAGGTTTCGTCCATGCGGTCGCGCGGATGCGCTTTGTCGTAGGCGCGCTTTTTGTGCTGCATCGACATTTTGAGATAGATGCCGGTGGTTGCGAGGCTCTCGTGACCCAGAAACTCGCGGATCGTTTCGAGGTCGACGTCGTTTTCCGCCAGATGCGTCGCGAACGAATGCCGCAGCGTGTGCGGGCTGGCGTGCCCGTCGATGCCGCTGACTTTGTAGATGTTGCGGAAGATGCGCCACACGTGCATCGGGCTCAAGCGCTTGCCGCCGCGCCCCAGGAACAAGGCGTCGTCGCGGCTGGGCGGCCGCACGCGCAGGTAGCCTTCGATGGCCTTGGCTGCGCTGCGATTGAACACGACCACGCGCTCCTTGCTGCCCTTGCCGTGCACCCGGATTTCGCGCGCCTTGAGGTCGAGGTCTTTGAGATCGATGGTGGTGACCTCGGCGCGGCGCAGCCCGCTGGCATAGAGCAGTTCCATGATGGCCAGATCCCGGCGGCGCTGCACGTCGGAACGCCCGGCCAGCGACGTGCTCAAAAGCGTCCGCACGTCGGATTCCCCGAGATGCTCCGGCAGCTTGCGCTCGATCTTCGGTCCGGAGACGATCGAGGCTGGGTCGTCGTCGCGCAACCCCATCAGCTTGCAATAGCGGTACAAGGCTTTGATCGACGACAGCTTCCGGCGAACCGTGCGCATGTCGTAGCCTTTGGCCCCCGCGAGCCGCATGACGTACTTGCGCACGTCCGACGTCGTGACGCTGCGCAGTGCCGGATATTCCCGCCCGATCGGCGACTCGCGGGCCGGCACGCCGGCAAGAAACGCGCCGAACTCTTGGAGATCGCGGGCGTAGGCCTCGACGGTCAGCCGGCTGCGGTTGCGCTCGAGGCGCAGATAGGTCATCAGGTCGAGAACCAGCGGGTCGGCCACCGGCCGGAATACGCGTTTCTCCCGTGATTTCACCGTTCGCCCCCTTCAGCCTATGCAGTATAATAACAGTTTTACTGCATTCGAGAAGAGGAACCCGCCTCCTGCCGAGGGCGCGCAATCAGGACGTAAAGGCTCACCATCGTGCCGCACACGAGGGGCAGTTCGGCTTCCCTACAAATCGAGGATGGCTCGCAGTCCGCGCTCTACCGAACCGAGCGCTTCGGCGTCGATTCGGCCGATGCGCTCGCCGAATCGCGTCAAATCGACGACCCGAACCTGGTTGCACACGACTGTCGACGTCTTTTTTAGACCGCTGTATCCTTGAAAGACCGTCACGTTGACGATTCCTCGATCGTGGCGCTTCGCGTGCGTTAGAGGACAAACAATCGTGGTGGGACTGACCGCATTTGCCGCGTCACGCTGAACGACGACGCACGGCCGTTTTTTCTTCGTTTCGGATCCAACGGCCGGGTCGAGCGTAACCCACCATAAATCCCCGCGCCGGACGCTAGTCGAGGCCATCAGCGCTTGTCACGTCCCAGTCGCGCATGAGTTGTGCATCGACTTCAGGATTGGCTACGCACTCTGCTGCGATTTCGGCGTCCTCCCTCAGCCGCCGAAGCTCCCGCGCCTGACGCAGAGCAGCGGCTACCATAAAGGCCGTGCGGTTACCATCAGCGGATGCGTCGATCTCTGCGAGAGCGTCGTCGGGTATGAGCATGGACACTTTTGCCATATGAATAGTATAGCACAGATGTCCATATGCCGGTATGTCTCCCGGCGCCGTATTTCTACAGCTTGACGTTGACTGAAAAGTTTACTTCCATCGGGAGCACCGCGCCGACGAATCCGGTGTTGTTGTTGTTCAGAACATACGAATAAGGATACTGCAGCTGCGGCGGCGGACTCGTCGAGTAGTGGTTCGGATAATAGTTGCCCGCCGGGTATAAGATGCCGGACGGAAGGTTCCCGTAAACGCAGACGTACGGATTGTCCCAAGCGTAGCCGCGCTGTCCGCAGTGATCGACGATGTTCGTGAGGGTCACGCGAGCCGTAACGCGCGGATTGACGTCGTACTGCATGGCGAGGTTCAGGGAAAAGCGCCAGGGCTGTTGAAAGGCGCCGAGCGTATCGAACTGCCCGGTATACTTGTCGGGAATGAACAGCGGCAGGTTGAACGATCCCGTTCCGCCGCAGAGCGCCGGATCGGCGGCCTTCCCGCGCGAGGCGATCCACGATGCGCCGGGCCGTAGGCACTGCGCCGGATTGTATCCCGGCCACTGCGTCGGCGATCCGTAGAAACTGCCCGAACTGTACGTCATCGACGGGGTGATCGCGAATTTGTCATGCTTGTAGTTGATGATGAGCGACGCGAAGCTCGGCGTCTCGTAGCCGAACGCGCCTGCGGCCGGGCCCGGGATCACGTCGTAGGTCGTATACTGCCCGTTGCGATCGAAGAGCGCGCGCGGAGCGCTGTTATAGTACGGATTCGTCACGACGCCCGAAGCGCTGCAGCTCGAAGCTGCGCCGCCGTACGTATAGCATGGCGAACCCCGCCGCTCTTCGTGAATGCGTTGTATTGCTTGACGTAATAGTTGAGCTGGTCGATAACGTTGACGTTCAGACCCGAGAAATTCTGATACTGAATGCGGGAGTGCGTGTACGTGTATGCGAGCTGGCCCGAGAACCCGTCGCGTGCGAAGTCCCCCTTCTGCAGCGCGAACTCGGCTCCGTAGGAGGTCTGGTGCCCGACGTTGAGCCCGGATTCCAAGCCGCCTTGGGGATCGATGAAGAAATTTTGCAACTGGTCGCGGGTGCTGCGGTAAAACGGCGTGAGCTTGAAGCTCCAGTCCGTTCCCTTGAACCGCTGTTCCCACGACAGGTCGTAATTGTACGACGTGTCCGGCCGGATGTAGTGCTCGGGCGTATTGAAGCCGTAGCTGTAGAAATGGCTGCCGAGGTACGTCGGGAGATCTTGTTGCGTGACGTTGTACTGCACCCACGACGAGTTCGGCGGCCGCGCATAGATGCCGAACGACGCGCGCAACACCGCCAATGGACTCAACGTATACGTCACGCCGAGGCGCGGCTGAAAGCGCGCCGTCGTATAGTTGCTCCCGCCGTTGATATTCAGCAGCGGAAGCGCCGATTGCCCGACGGTCGTTTCGCCGGCGGGACAGACGATGTGGTAGCCGCCGGTGTAACTAACGGTGCCCAAGCTCGGCGCTCCGCTTCCCGGCGGACCGGTGCAGAACTCTTGGTTGTAATGCGCAAACCAGAACTGCCGCGCGGGCGAGCCGGCCATCGTGTCCCCGAAGAGATACTGAAAGTCTTCGACCCGCAGCCCGAGGTTGACGTTCAGCTTGTCGTCGGGACGCCATTGATCGGATATGGACCACCCCGAAAACCGCGTGTGCACCTGATTGATCGGCGCGTTGAACGTATTGTTCGTGATTAGCCATTGCGCGTTTTGGCCGCCCCCGGCGTTCCGGGCGGCGCCGACCCGGAAATCCCGCCGCCGCCCGGCAGCAGCTGCTGAATTTGCCCCTGGCTCTGCGCATAACAGGCAACTTGCAGGCCGCTCGCCGGATCGTAGCACTGCCCATTCTTGCCGACGAAGTTCGCGATGCCGTAGTTCGGATGGATGTAGCCGACGTAGTAGCGCTGCAAATTCGACCCGGTGTAGCCGTACGTGGCCGTCAGCAGGTGCTGCGCGCTGAGCTGATTCGTGTAGTTAATGTTGCCGCCGAAGGTATGATCGGGAATCTCGTACTGCGCGAGCTCCGCGCCATAGTACGGTTGTGCCGCCGTGTTGGGTCCCCAAATGAACCAGTTCGAGTACAGCAGGTATCCGTAAACTTGCAGGTACGAGCTCGGCGAAAACGCGTGCCGGTATTGCAGCTTCTCGACTGCGACGCCGTTGTCGTTGGAGTCGCGGATGTCGGAGTTCGGGCACACGTTCGCACAGAGCGGACTGCCCCACGCGCGGCCGGTCGGGCTCGCCGGGAAGAAATCCTTGGAAACGGCGCTCGCCGCCGGCGGCTGGTACAGCGCGCCGTTGTACCGGTAGCTGTCGTCCCACGTCAGCGTTCCGAGGTTGTCGGAAACGTTGACGCCGGCGTCATCGATCGAGCTGTAGTACTGCGCCCACAGCTCGCTCGTCATCCAGAGCGCCTGAACGTCGTCGCGCAAACCGCTGTTATGATGCGGAATTGCAAAATGTAGGTTGATGATGTCGTCGCGCTGCTGTGTGGATGCGATGCCGTATCCGCCTTGCAGCGTCGCGGACAGATTGCCGCCCGAGGTACCGTTGGCGCCGGTGTAGACGAAGCCGTTGTATCCCGGCGCAAACGTATTCGGATCGACGGCATTGACGGGATAGAAGAACGTGTTTTGGATAGGCGCTCGCGAGATCGCTATCCACGTATCGGAGGTCTTGATTTGCGCCGCCGATGCCGACGTAGTAGGAAAAGAGCCGGTCCGGCGTCGATCCGCCCGCCTCGACCGACGCTTGATGGTAGAACGCCGGCGTACCGACGGAAAGATTTCCTTCCGCATATCCCGGAAACGTGCCGGTCTTCACGACCTGGTTGACGTATCCGGAGATGCCTTGAGCATCGGCGCTTGCCAGCGCGCCTCCGGTATAGACTTCAACTTCTTGACTTCCCAGGCTCGAGAGCATCGTTTGCGGCGCGTTGTCGTAGACGCGGTTCACGGGGATGCCGTCCATCTCGTACCCGACTTGATCGATGTCACCGCCGCGGATGTGCACCATCTGAAACCAGCCGGCTTCACCCTGATCGATCGCAACGCCGGGGGCGGATTGAATCGCGCCATACGCGTTCGAGAGACCACCGGGACCGATCAACGATCCCGCCGCCTTTTGTCCGGACGCATTGATCGAGTAGACGTCGCTGGTGGTTCCCGGTTTGAGCAGGTTCGCCGCCGCCCGTGAGGTAACGCGCGCGATCGTTCGAATCGTCTTCACCATCGGCACGTTGAAGGTTTGCACCTGATCGGCGAATACCGATAATCCCGGTTGGGTGACCTGATCGTAGCCCGTTTTGGTCACGGTCAGCGTGTACGAATCCGGCGCGAGCGTCAAAAACCGATACGCACCGACAGCGTCGGTCGTCGCGGTTGCGCTTTGCGACGGGGATATTGCGGTCACGGTGGCTCCGGCCACCGGCGCTTGCGTCGCCGCATCGACGACGCGTCCGACGATGCCGCCGGTCGTCCCCGCAATGACTGCGCCCGGCAACAACGCGGCGCACCCGAGAACGGCAAGAATCGCTCTGAACCAACGCATCGGTCTGTGCTCCTTACGGTGCGCAGCAGCGCCCACACGGGGCGTCTTATCGACCGGAAAGCGCTTGCCCTCTCAGCTCGACGAGCCAACCGGGGAGCGGTTACGGCACCGAGGCCTCGAGCCAATCGCGGGTGAGAAAGAGCCAGAACGCCAACCCGGCGTGCTCGCCGTATCGCGCGAAGGCGCGTGCGATGGTTGCGTCGGCGGCGCGCTTCTTCTTCGCCAGCCGCAGATACGCCGGCCGGGTCCACGAATCCAGAACCAGCCGGCGGTGGCGGCCGAGCAACTGCATCACGTGCGCGGCGGCGTAGGGGCCGATTCCGGGAAGCGCGAGCAACGCTTCTTCAACCGCATCGTCGCTGCGTCCGGCGACCGGGAGGAGCGCCTCCAAATCGAGTTCGCCGCGGGCAACCGCACGTGCGATGTGCTTGACGTAGGGGCCGCGATAGCCCATGCGCGCGACGTCGCGATACCACGAGTCGGGCGTTTCGGCGAGCGTCTGCGGTTCAGGAAAGGCTCCGTCGCCGCGATCGACGAGCGCGCGCG
>JBAUZB010000105.1:0-7149 GCA_049585095.1 Candidatus Tumulicola sp. | reverse complement strand
CGGCGCGGCATCGCGAGCTCGAACCAGGCACTCGGCGGTCGGGATGCCCCAGCCGGAAAACGCCCCGGCCACACGCGCGCGCCACGGCTCCGCAACGCGATAGCGCTCGACCTCACTCCACGAGGTGCCGCCGGCTCCGGCCAGATCGATCGCCGCAACCCCCACGTCCAAGAGTGCGCGCACCGCGTCGGGCGCGATGCCCCAGCCGACTTCCTTGACGATGACCGGAAACGCGAGACGGCGGCAAACCTCCCCGATTTTCGAGAGCAGCCCGCGGAAACACGTGTCGCCTTCGGGTTGCAACGCTTCTTGCAACGCGTTGAGGTGCAGCACCAATGCATCGGCTCGAAGCAGCTCCACCAGCCGCCGGCAGTCGTCGGCCGTATAGCCTTTGTTCAACTGGACGGCGCCGAGGTTCGCCAATAGCAGCACGTCGCCGGCGAGGTCGCGCACGTCGAAGCTTGCCAGCATCTCCGGCGACTCGAGCAACGCGCGCCCCGAACCCAACCCCATGGCCAGGCGATGCTCTGCTGCAACGCGCGCCAGCGTCCGGTTGAGGCGGATTGCATCCGGCGTTCCGCCGGTCATGCATGAAATCAGAAACGGCGCGCCGAGCTTTCGCCCAAACAGCCACGTCGACGTGTCGACCTCGGAAAGATCGATCTCGGGCAACGCCTGGTGCACGAACGCGTACGCATCGAATCCGCTGTCGACGCCTTTCGCAGCCACGTCGCGCTCGACGTTGATACGAATGTGCTGCGCCTTGCGCGAAGGGGTCGATCCGTCAGGCGGCTTTGGTTGCGACGTGTCGGGCAACGTTTTCAAAGGCGGCGACCTGGGTGCGATCCGAAATGCAGCGCTCGATCGAATCGAGCGCCTTGGCGGCAAGGCGGCTCGCCAACAGTGGTTCGTCGCTGCTCGCAGCCGCGGCAAGCAGACGTCCGGCGCGGTCGAAACCACGGCATACGTTTGCCGGCGCAACCGCAATCAACGCCCCGGCCTCGAGGGCCGCCCCGGTCAGCGTCGCACTGCGGCGGCGTACCGAACGGACGCGCGCCAGCAATCCGTCCCGGGACGTTCGACCGCGGGCGATGCGTTCGACGTCGTCGGTGCGGCCTTCGATTGCTTCCAGAACTGCACGGGTTACCAAGGAAGCCGCGCGCAGACGGCGTTGCGGATCGCCGACGTCCTGTGCGAGCGCGCGCAACGCCATCGCATAGAGTGCGTCGCCCGCGTTGAGACTTTGGCCCAGTCCCCAGCGCGCTACCGTCGGCGACGGGTCGCGTGAAACCGGCGCCGTCGTTGCATCCACCTCTTCGACGAGTTCGTCGTGAAGCAACATGAATCGGTCGAACAAGTCGAACGCCGCCGCGACCGGGAGCGCGTCGGCCATCGCTTCAGGCCCACCGCCGCACGCAGCACACGCCCACAGTACGAGATTCGGGCGGAGCATCAGCCGTTCGCGCTCGGCGATGTGCCATTGCTCGATAATCGAACGGGCTACCGAACGAAAGGGCCACGCGTTTCCCCGCAGGTACTCGAGAACGCGAGCGCGATGTTCGCCCAAAGGAAGGGATTCGAACGAGGCCGGAGGCATTGCGTGCCCTTCGCCGATCGCTCGCCCTATCCGCCCAGGAGACTCGTCGTCATGCACATCGGTTCGGAAGAACACAAACAGCTTTTCTGCCGGGCATTCATCGAATCGCACCGGGCCTACGAACCGCGCGAGATGCCGTGGCCGGAACTCGACGACGTTTCGCTGGCGCGGCTGCGTGCGATTCCGGTGTGGAGCATGGCGCTCGACATCGAGATCAGCGCTGGATCGATGCTCGAGGGCTATGCAAAGACCGAGGGTGATCCGCTCGTGCGGCGGGCCCTCGAGGTTCAAGGCTTTGAAGAGGCTCGCCACGGGCGCATTCTGGCCGAGATGGTGTCGCGCTACGGCCTCACCGCCAAGGTGAGCGGGCCGAGCAAAGAACCGACGCGCAGAGCGTTCGTGAGCTTCGGGTACGACGAGTGCGTCGACTCGTTCGCCGGCTTCGGCATCTTCCGATTGGCGCGTGACGCGCGAATCCTGCCCGATTCCTTGACGTCGCTTTTTGTGCGCGTCATGGAAGAGGAAGCGCGGCATATCGTCTTCTTCGTCAACTGGATCGCTTGGGATCGCGATCGCCGGGGCTGCCGCGGCCCACTCATGCAGGCGTTTCCGGCGTTGCTCGAATACGGCAGAGCGGTCACCCGGCGCGCCAAAGGCGGCAGTGAAATGGCCGCCGGCGGGAGCGCAGGCGCTGACGGTGCCATCAACCTTTTCGACGACGTGATGAAAGGCCTGACGCCCGCCAAGTTCTTGCGCGCGTGCATCGCGGAGAACGACCGCTACATGCGCGCCTTCGACCCGCGCCTCTTGCGCCCGCGCGTCATTCCGACGCTCGCGAAGACGGCGCTGTTCATCCTCGAGGCGATCGAGCATCTTCGCGCGACGTTCAACCGCGGCGAAGCGCACGCATAGGAGATTAGAAGCGTAACGCCACGATCGTCAGGTGCGGTCCGAGTTCGGCCGCCGGCCGCGCTCGCGCCGCGTCGAAATACATGAAGCGCCGGTCGTCGGCATGCATACCGTCGAAATCCCATTCGCTCACGCGCGCGTCGGGATACTTCGATTGCGCGATCCCCTCGCGCGCCGTCGTTTCCAGGCGAGCGAAGCCGACGGCCCGCGGATCGAAAGCTTTGCGATCGACGTCGGCCTGCGTAATCGGCCCACCGTTGAGGGACATCAATCGCACCGGCGTCGGGCCGCTCAACGTACCGTCGGGAGTAATTTTATACTGGTCGACGTTCGTTGGGTGAGCGGGCTCCTGAACGTCGACCGTGAGTCCGTTGACGCCGTCGGCGGTCATCGACGTCACCCGTAACGGCCGTCCCGAGCGCGCGCCGATTGCGTCGAGCGCGTGCAGCACGGCTTGCCCGTCGGTCAAGAACGGATCGATCGGCCCGCCCCCCGGATTGGGCGCGGCCAGTTTCGGGTCGCCGGTGCCGTAGGGCGAACCCCCGCCCGACGATCCGGAACATCCGACCGCCGGGAGTAACAACGCGAACGCAACGCCGCGCAAAGCGGTACGCAAACCGGCTTCTCTCATTCGAAATCGATTTCAGAACCGGCTACGCGTTCCTGCGCGCAGCTTTGGACCCCAGCAGCAGCAGCGGCAGCGCCGCCAACTGAACGGCGACCGAGAAGACGACGAGCCAGCCGACCGAAACGTCGTACAGCGCGCCCATGGCCGCGCTCCCCGCAAACCACGCCACGCCATAAACGGCGTCGAACGCGCCGAATGCGGTGGCGCGCCGCGCGGGCGCGGTGACGCCCGCGATCATCGACGGCAGCAGCGACTCCTGCGCCGCCATTCCGATACCCCACAACAGCAGACCACCGATCGCGGCGCCCACCCCGCCGAGAAAACACAGCGGGGCAAATCCGGCACTCACCGCAAAGGCAGCCAGCGGCACCACGACGCCGGCGCGATCGTACCATTTCCCGAACAGCGGGGCGGCGACGACTCCGAGCAGCATCGCTCCGGCGTAGAGAATCGGGACGCTCGCGTTGGAAAACAGATGCGCCTCGCTAAAGCGATACGATATGAGGGCGAAGTCGGCAAACCCGGCCGCAATGCACGCGCCGGCGGCGGCATAGGTCCAAAATGCACCGTGGAAGCCGGCGAACGTCAGCGGCTTGGAGCTTTCCAGACCCGACGGCGAGGGATACGCCCGTCGGGCGAACGCCAGCACGACCAATGCGACGATCGCCGGTATCGCCAACCCGGCGAAGGCCGAAGTAAAACCGCCGCCCAGCGCGATGACGAGCGCCACAATCAGCGGTCCGATCGTCGCGCCGGTCTGGTCCATCGCCTCGTTGAAACCAAAAACCCACCCGTGGCCGAGTTGCGAACCGGCATGTGAAAGCATCGCGCCGATGACCGGCTTGCGAATGCCGCGTCCGAACCGTTCTCCCACCAGGAGCCCCGCAGCTGCGGGCCACGAATTCGCCAGCGCGAGCGCGGGCACGCACAGCAGATTGACGGCGTAGCCGAACAGCGCGATCGGCCAGTGCCGCCCGCTTCGATCGGCGGCGGTCCCGGAAAAGAAGCGAAAGGCATAGCCGATCATCTCTCCCGATCCGGCGACGATTCCGACGACCAAGCCGCTGGCACCCAGATGCGCCAGAAAGGGGCCGGCGACGCTGCGTGCGCCTTCGTACGCCATGTCGGCGAACAGATTGACGATGCCCATGACGAAGACGAAGCGAAATGCCGGCGAGCGTGACGTCACGCCGACGGCCTACCGCGCCGGAAATTCGATGTCCTGGCGGCGCAGGTGCGGCGACCGCGCCGACGCGTAGAATAACCGCAATGAAAGACGGAGACGGACCGTCGCCGCTGGTGACGCAAACTCGCGGCGCGTTCCTCGCCGGCGCCGGAAGTGCGCTCGCGGCCTGCAGCAATCTCTCGTCGGGGATACGCCCCACCCCGAACGGCCTTCTCCCGGCACGCAGTAAGGCGCCGCGCGTCGTCATCGTCGGCGCCGGCGTGGCCGGCCTCACCTGCGCGTACCGTCTTGCGCAGGCCGGCTTCGCGACCCGCATATTCGAAGCGAACGATCGCATCGGCGGAAGAACTTGGACGCTGCGCGGATACTTCGCGCAGGGACAGATCGCCGAGCACGGCGGCGAGTTCATCTCGCTCGATCAGCATGCGGTGCAACAACTCGCGCTCGAACTCGGTTTGCGACTCGTCAACGTCAATCGCCGCGAACGGGGGCGCACGACGTACTTTTTCGACGGCGTCCGCTACGGCGTCGAAGAGGCGCGCGGCGACTACTTCGGAGGCGTCCGCGAACGCCTTCGTGCGGACGTCCGTGCCGCGGGCTATCCGACGACCTACGAACGATCGACGCCGGCCGGGCGCACGCTCGACCGCACGAGCGTATCGGAGTGGATCGAGAAACGCGTGCCCGGAGGCATCGAGTCGAAACTGGGCGCGCTGCTTGCGAATGCGTGCGTCGGCGAGTTCGGCGCCGACCCCGACACGCAGAGCGCGCTCAATCTTCTCTACCTCATCGGACTGGAGAAGCATCGCCGCTTCAACATCGACGGCACCGACGAAGCGCTCCACGTGGCCGGCGGCATGGACCAAATCGCATCGCGCATGGCTGCGGCACTGCCGGAGGATGCGATCGAAACGAACGCGGCGCTTGTGGCTTTGCGCGAGCGCGCCGACGGATCGTTCCTCTGCACGTTCGGAGCCGGCCGAAGCCGCAGCGAGGTGGCTGCCGACTACGTCTGCCTCGCGCTTCCGTTCACGACGCTGCGCGACGTCGATCTGCGCCGCGTGACGCTCTCACCGCGCAAACGCGTCGCGATACGACATCTCGATCTCGGGACGAATGCCAAACTGCACATGCAGTTTCGCCAGCGCACGTGGAACGCCGAGAACTACGACGGAGCCTCGTACGTCCAGTTTCCCTACGAGGAATCCTGGGACGTCTCGGCAGCGCAACGCGGCGACTACGGCATTCTGGTCGGCTTCCCCGGGGGCCACCGCGGCGTGCTGCCCGCCGCCGCGCACGGACCTGCGCCCGCGTCGATTGCCGATGCGTACGTGAGACAGCTCGACCGCATCTACCCGGGAATCGCGGCGCAGTACACCGGAACGGCATATCTCGACGTGTGGGCACACGATCGCTGGCACCACGGCGCATACTCGTATTACAAAGTCGGGCAGTACACGCAGTTCGCCGGCATCGAAGGAGCGCCGCAAGGCAACATCTTCTTCGCCGGCGAGCACACCTCGTATAACAATATGGGCTACGTCAACGGCGCCGTCATTTCCGGCGAAGAAGCAGCCCGCGAGATCGCGCGCCGGCTAACGTAACGTCTGCCAGTTGTCGGGTACGTCGACGTAGGATGCGTCCAGTGCGCCCGCGGCGCGACACCCGAGCAAACGCAGCGTCCGAACGACGCCGTCGCGCAGGATCTCGATCGCGCGCGTGACGCCCGCGCCTCCGGCCGCGCCGAGACCGTATGCGTACGCGCGTCCGACGAGCACCGCGCGCGCACCCAAACAGAGCGCTTTGACCACGTCGCTGCCACGCCGAACGCCTCCGTCGAGCAGCACCTCGATGCGATCGCCCACCGCCGCGACCACCTCGGGAAGCGCTTGCAACGTCGGCAGGACGCCGTCGAGCTGACGACCGCCGTGATTCGAAACGACGACCGCGTCGGCGCCTGCATCGGCAGCGCGGAGAGCGTCTTCGCCGGTCAGCACGCCTTTGACGACGATTGGCGCCGGGCCCCATGCCTCGCGAATCCAGGCGAGATCGCTCCACGCGACGGTCGACTGCGCGAGCGCATCTTCCACGTCCACATACCGCATCGCACGGTCGCCGGCCACGACGTTGGGAAACTGCATCAATCCGCCGTCGCGCAGAAAATCCGCAAGCCAGCGCGGTCGCGCGAGCAACTGCCGCGCGTGCGGCAGCATCGTCCACAACCGGCGTGCGAGCAAAGCTTTCGCGCCGTTCCGTACGTCGCGCTCGCGCAAACCTGCGACGGCCGTATCCACCGTCACCACGAGCGCCGCATACCCGGCTTGCCGCGCGCGCGCGATCGCCTTCACCGCGGCGTCGCGTCCCCCCACGAGATAGAGTTGATACCAGAGCGGTCCGTCCGACGCAGTCGCGACGTCCTCCAACGCGCAGCCCGATAGGGTGGAGAGCGTGTAAAGCGTGCCGGCCGCACCCGCGGCGCGCGCGGCCGCGCACTCGCCGCGCGGGTAGAAGAGACGGCTGCTGCCGACCGGCGCAAGTCCAAACGGAAGCTTCAACGTGGAACCGAGCACGTTCACGCTCAGGTCGCATTCCGCGTTGGCGACCGCTCCGCGCGGACGAAATCTCACCGCCTCGAACGCCCCCGAGTTTTCGCGCAGGGTTACTTCGCCTTCGGCGCCCCCGTCGATGTAGTCGAACACGACGCGCGGCAACCGCCGCTTCGCAAGCGTCCGCAGATCGTCGACGTTTACCGCTCGAACCCGCGACATGCCGCTGCTACTTTGAATCGAGCCGAAGTTGGCGGCTTTCGTGCCGCAGGAGCCAAGCCTT
>JBAUZB010000104.1:0-4515 GCA_049585095.1 Candidatus Tumulicola sp. | reverse complement strand
GCGCGGCAACCGCCGCTTCGCAAGCGTCCGCAGATCGTCGACGTTTACCGCTCGAACCCGCGACATGCCGCTGCTACTTTGAATCGAGCCGAAGTTGGCGGCTTTCGTGCCGCAGGAGCCAAGCCTTGCGCGCCATCCCGCCGCCGTAGCCGACGAGTTTTCCGCTCGAACCGATAACGCGATGACACGGCACGACGATCGCGATCGGATTGGAACCGTTTGCCAGTCCCACCGCACGCGCGCCATTGCGCGAACCGATGCGCGCCGCAAGTTCCCCGTAGGAGATCGTCGTACCCGGCTCGATCGTCCGTAACTGGTTCCACACGCACCGCTGAAACGGCGTTCCGTCCATCGCGATCGGAAGGTCGTCGAACGCGCCCAAGTTGCCGTCGAAATACGCCGTTAACCGCGCTCGCACGCCGAGCGGATCGGCCCGGCGCCGCTCGGGCTCCGGGTCACCATCTTGCAGATGCAGCAGCTCGCGGGTCCGCGACGCAAACCGGTCGAAATCGAGCGCCCGCAGCGCGGTTTCGCTCGTCGAGAAATACAGCGTGCCGACCGGCGACGCGAGGCAATCCCAGAACAGCGCGTGCTCCGGCCGGCGGGCTTTCACCACCTTCCATTGCCAGAATCTCGCCGAAGATTCCTACGTTCCGCGAGGAACGCCGCCAAGCCGCGGAACATGATGGTTTCATGCGAATGCACCGCTACGCCACGACCGTCACCTGGACCGGGAACCTCGGAACCGGCACCAGCGATTACCGAAACTATAGCCGGGCGAGCACGATTGCGGCCGGCGGCAAGGCGCCGATCGACGCCTCGTCGGATCCGGCTTTTCGCGGCGAGGGCGCGCGTTGGAATCCGGAAGAGCTGCTCGTTGCGTCGCTCAGTACCTGTCACATGTTGTGGTACCTGCATCTTGCAGCGGTTGCCGGCGTCGTCGTCACCGAGTACCGCGACGAAGCGGATGGAACCATGGAGGAACGATCCGGCGCCGGACGGTTCGTACGCGTGACGCTGCGGCCCCGCGTTACGATCGCACCCGGGAGCGATGCCGGGCGCGCCGGCGAGTTACACCGCGACGCCCACGCCCAGTGTTTCATTGCAAATTCGGTAAACTTTCCAGTCGATTGCGAACCGGCCACGCTCGTCGACGGACACGGTTTGGGCCAAGCTTCGGGGCGGAACAGGTAAGTATGCCCAACCCGTTCCGCCATCGTGAGCAGGCGCCCGTCGGCATGATCACGATCACGGTGATGCTCGGGCTGATTATGGCGATCATCGACACGACGATCGTCAATGTTGCGCTCAACACGATCGGCGGCAACCTCGGGGCGACGGTCGACGAAGTGGCCTGGGTCGCGACCGGCTACATTCTCGCCAGCGTCGTCGTCATGCCGCTCAACGGCTGGCTGACGGCGCTGCTCGGCCGCAAGAAGTTTTACGCGATTTCGCTCGCGGCGTTCACCGTCGCTTCGTTCCTGTGCGGAACCGCCCATTCGATCTGGGTCTTGGTCTTCTATCGCGTCGTGCAAGGGCTCGGCGGCGGAGCGTTGCAGCCGACCGCGCAAGCGATTCTCTTCGAAACGTATCCGCCGCAGAAGCGGGGTGCGGCCATGGCCATCTTCGGTATGGGGGCGATGGTCGGACCGGCGATCGGGCCGACGCTGGGTGGATACATCGTCGACAACGCCAGTTGGCCGCTGATCTTCTTCATCAACATCCCGATCGGCATCGCGGCCTTTTTGATGACGCTGGCGTTCATTCCAAATCCGAAATTCCTAACCAAACCCAAAGGCGCAATCGACTGGACCGCGCTCGGCCTGTTGACCGCCGGCCTGGCTTCGCTGCAATACGTGTTGGAGCGCGGCGAGCGCGATGACTGGTTCCAATCCAGCACCATTCAAATCCTCACCGCGGTTGCGGTAGTGGCGCTGACGGTCTTCATCGTGAAATCGCTGCGCGACCGCTATCCGGTGGTGAATCTCGCCGTATTCAAGTTCCGTTCGTTTTCCGTCGGCTCGGTTTTGGGCACCATCATGGGGTTCGGCTTGTTCGGAACGGCCTTGGTTTTGCCGCTGTTCTTTCAATCGATCTTGAACTTCACCGCGTTCGATACCGGCATGGCGCTGCTTCCGGGCGCGCTGTCGACGGCCGTTTCGATGCTGGTCGTCGGACGAATCCTCAACCGAATCGATTCCCGTTGGTCGATCGTTTGCGGCTTGCTGGTGTTCGCTTGGTCGACATGGATGCTCGGCGGCCTTACGGTACAGGCCGGCTACTGGGACGTTTTCTGGCCACGGCTGATCCAAGGTTTCGGTCTCGGATTTCTTTTCGTTCCGTTAACGACGGTGTCGTTGGGCGACGTCCCGATTCACGAGCTGGCCGGCGCCACCGGTGTTTTCACGCTCTTACGTCAGCTCGGCGGCAGTTTCGGCATCGCCATTCTCACGACCATGCTGGTGCATCAGACTGCAGTGGCCTGGAACGTCCTCGCCTCCGGCGTCACCAACGCGCATGGATATTCCGTCACTACCCTAACCCAAATGGTCGCCCAGCAATCGGCGATGATCGCCTACGATTACCTGTTCCGGGTGTGCGCGATCGTCTTCGTCTTGGCGACACCGCTGGTTTTTCTGATCAGGGTACGCCGGCGTCCGGCCGCAGCGGCGATGGCTGCATGATTCTACGCGTGCCGGCTAGGGACGGCGAAGGACTGCGAACAATTCGCGCAACGGATACGAAAATACCGGGAGAGCGACATGCTCTATCGACTGCGTTTCGTCGAGTTGCACCGTTCTCTCTGGGTCATGCAGCTCGACGACGCGGCGCATTGGATCTACGACGATGACGAGTTGCGAACCGGAGCGAAGATAGACGGCGATTTTCTCGTCGACGTCGGCACGGCGGTCATCAGGCGACAGGATTTCGACGACGACGTCGGGCGCGATCGGCGGGATCTCGATCTCCTCGTCGCTGAGCGCTCGCAGGCGTTCGTTCGAGACGTATGCGACATCGGGAACGAGAGGACGCCGCATTTCGCCCGGCGGTGCAACGCGAAAACGCCACTCCGGCCCCGCTTCGCCACGACCTCTCGCCCAAGAATCGAGACGCATCGTCATCGCACCTTGCAGACGCGAGTGCGTTCGTTGCGGGCTCACTTTTTGGACCGGCCGTCCGCCGATCCATTCGGTCTCGGGTCGCGTTTCGGGCAAGACGATTTCGTGCAGCGACATGATGCCACCCAACTCTATCACGGCATTTGGCACGCGAGCAAGGTAAACGTCGAACGCGTCCTTCGACTTCGGCGCTGCGCGCCTCCGCTCAGGATGACATGAGGCGGCGGGCACGAGGATCGAGTGCGCGGCCGCGCCAGCGTATCTCGTAGTTCAGCTTTCGCACCGCGTTGCGCGCTTTGACCGAGAGCGGCTGCGCGCGCACCACGCGCTCGGTCAGATCGTGGTATGGCCGCAACTGCGCTCGCAAGCGCTCGAGCGTGGGAATGCCGGCGCTGGGGTGCCGGCCGTTAAAACGCAACAGGCGCGGATACTCCGGTTCGAAATAGCGGGCGACGTCGAAATCGTCGAGCTGATCTTCGCGCAGCACCTCGCCGGGCGCGCCGAGTCCCGAATACTGCCGCCCTTTTTCGGCATGGCGCCGGGGCTCGAGCGTATGACCGTAGTGCCCGTAGACGTATGGCAACGCGATCCGCCTTCCATCGATGCCGGTGAGCTTCTCGTGGACGGCTGATTCCCAGCGTGCCTCGGGTTTGAAGCGGAAAAACATCATCCGCCGTTCGATCGACGTATAGTACTCGAACGACTGAAAGAAATGCCACGTGTAGCCGTCGACGAAATCGTAGTCCCGCGAAATGCCGCCGAGCTGGGAAGCGATCGTCGCGATGGTCAAAGCGTCGTGTACTTCGTCGGCATCGACGAAAGCGACCCAACCGCCGGAGAGGTGCGCAGCGTGCAACTGCAAGCAGCGGTTGCGCGCCGCGCCGAAGCCCGCGAACGGTGCGCGGTCGACGAGCATACGGCCTTGCTTCCCGAAGGCGCTGCCCGCGAGCGTCGCCGCGTGGGGTGAAAGCCCCGGGCTGTTGTCGTTGACGATGAGAAAAGTGGCGGCCCCGGTAAGAGAATCGAGCAGCGCACCGAGAAACGGTTCCTCACGCGGTCCAAGAATCAAGTGCGCCGCAACGGTGTTGCGAGCGTCGGCCGGCATCGGGCGGCGGTTCGCGCGCACGGGCGGAGTTTCCGCCGGACGCTCGAAGTCGGACGGCGATGCCGTCTCTGCGTCTCGCCGTCGACGCTGCGGTCGTCGCGGAGGACACGCGCGGAATCGGCCGGTACGCACGAGCGGTTTTGCGCCGCCTCGTCGCCCGCGACGATATCGACCTCACGTTACTTGTTCGCGGGCCGATGGCCTTTCGTCATCGCTCGGCGCTCGAACGCGCGCTCGGCTCGTCGCGCTTTTCGATAGGATCGCGGGCCGGCAACCGATCCGGCACCGACG
>JBAUZB010000103.1:0-2762 GCA_049585095.1 Candidatus Tumulicola sp. | reverse complement strand
CATGCGTAAACTCTTGACCCTAGCCTACGGCGTGCTCAAGTCGGATCGATTCTTTGATCCGACCTATTCGAGCCCTTGACAGCGAACACCGTATCTTATTTTATGGGGCTTTTCGCCCAGAGCCCCGATCGAAACGGTATCGAGGGCAGCAAAAGCGATCCTGTAGCTGTCGGGTACCATTACAAAGCGCACTTCAAGCAGGGCAGATTTCGTGCACCGCACCTGAAGGTACGCGCGCTACGACGACAAAATCTTTTATCGTGCGAGTTCCGATCACCGCCGCTTCGGCGGCGCTGGCGGCGTCCGTGATCCTACCCGGAGGGCCGGCCCGGGCCGTCACCGTCAGCCCCCAGGTGCGCCACCTCATGTACTCGTTTACATGGGGTACCCAGACGAGCCGCGAGGTCATGACGTCCGGCATCAACGGGGGAGACCCGAAAAAAGAGAGCGGCTCCTCCGGCAACTCGGGCGTGGCGGACTTTACCGGAAGTATCGGCGATCAAGGCACGGTCCGCGTCGACATTGTGTCGCAGCAGGCCGACAAGGGCGTCGTCATCAAGGTCAGCGAGCAGGCTCAAAAGACCCGCTCCGCGCCGCCGGCAACCTGCGTCGTTTATCCTACGACGGGCGTCATCTGCGATCCGAACGTAACCGTCAACCCCGAGGAAATGGCGCTCATTCGCTTTTTGGCGCCCACGTTCGTCGATCCGGACAGTCTCGATGCCGCACGCCACTGGGAGATCGAAAATGCCACGCCGCAATATTCGCTCGTCTCGAACTTCACGATCGCGAAAAATGAAAACGGCATCATGACGATCGATGAAAACCGCGTGATCAAGCAGCAGCGGCCCGAAGTTTCGACGATCAGTGCAAACACGACGATCGGCTACGACTTCGGCCGGTCCGTTCCGACGAGCATCAACGAGTACACGATCGAGCGCAGCCAAGGTTTAGCCTGTTACGGCAGCAGTCGAGATCCAGGCTCGGTCGTAGAGTATGCGCCGGGCAGCGGGACACCCTTGCGCACGCTTACGGATGGCATTGACACTCCAATCGCGATGACCACAGGCCGCCTCGGTCTACTTTTCGTCGCCAACCATCCATTCCTAAAACAAGGCTCGATTACGGTCTACGCGTCGGGTACGGCTCCGGTGCGAATGATCACTGACGGCATCAACGGTCCCGACTCTTTGGCGGTCGATCGAGATGGGTATTTATACGTTGCAAATTGGTGCGGCTGCGGGGAAAAGGAGGACAGCATCACGGTATACAGTCCAGATGGGTCGCGCTTGTTGCGAACGATTTCTCAGGGCGTGCAAGGACCTACCGCGATTGCAATTGGGGAGAAGTAGGGGACTTGACCCGTTCGCATTCCCCGCACCCCGGCCGCTACCGCGCCGTTGAACGGTAGCGGATTTGGAAGGGCGCTTCCCGAATCGCCGCTCGATGATTTCTGTCGATCCTCCCTTCGGTCGCCTTAGTGTAGAAGAGGTTCGTCATGCGTTTCAAGCTAGTGCGATGCTTGACGCGATCGTCGAGAGTAATCCTGCGTATCGATACTTCAAATACTCTCGCGAGTGGAGCGAGGGAATCGACCTCGGCCAACTCGATGACGGCGAAGGCAATAACATGTTCGCGCTTTTTCTTGCTTCGCAGGCGGGTTTACTAAAGGGCTTCGATCACGAGTCGCATATGTCGCCATTCCCGGACGAGAAGGATCACGCTTGGCCTGGAGTTTTTAATGAAGTCCCCGAGCGATTTATATTGGCGTTGTCTAAACTCACTCCGGGAGAAAGCCTGCCATTGGATACGACGTTCTGCGTGTGGAGGACGGAGCCTGATGTCGCCTGACAACGTGGAAGGATCGATTTCCCTGGCGATTCCGACGACGGTGGCTTTCGCGATCTTACGGGCGTGATACTATTGGATGCGAGCGCGTATATCTCCTGGGCGAAAGAATACTACGAGCGCGATGTTGATGCCCACAGCGTAATTGCGATATACGCGGACGCTGTACTAAGCCCGACTTTGCTTAAATCATTTGGCGTTGCGGATCGCCGCGATCAAATAAGTGCTGATGCCGCGGAGATAGGCTGGCCCCTGGTGTAATATTTCGCTAATTCGATCGCTCTCTGCGATTCAGGACGAGGCCCCCACTCCCGGCCAGCGAGGCCACGTATCATCAACGCGCTAGGACGATTGGAGTGACGCAGACTACGCTCCGCTGAACCAGCATTGGCTTCGGGCTTGACTTTAGGTGACGCCAGGGTTGGCATGATTCAAAGGAACGTGTAGCGGGCTTTGAGCCAGCCAGGCGTAACGCTGCCGACCTATGGTGAGCGGACTCCCGCGAGTCCTCAAGGCAAACTTCTGTCCGTGAGCCGAACAGGGCGCTCGGGGCCTTGGAGGAAACGGTGCAAGCCTACCAGCCCCGAGGATTCTCCCCTTGAAACGTAGCTCTCTTTTGGCGGTTGTGGCGCTGTTCGCATTGGCGACCATTTGCGCGCAGGCACGACCGAATACGATTGTTCGACTTAGCGCGGATCATCTTGCCTTTTATTACGATACCTTTCTGATCGAGGCCGACGGAAACGTCCGGGTGCAAACCAGCGACGGTTTTTCCGCCAGCGGCGACGCCTTCTCGATGGACCTCAAGCTCAATCGCTTCCTCGTCGCCGGGCACGTCACGCTGAGCGCCGGCGGCGAGCAGCGCAGCGGCGCCGCCCTCTCCGACTTTCTCGACTTCAACCGCATCTACTTCG
>JBAUZB010000102.1:0-3490 GCA_049585095.1 Candidatus Tumulicola sp. | reverse complement strand
CGCTGGTCGCACTCGGCTATCCGCTGTGGCCGCTGGCGCTGCTCTCGCTTTTCGACCGCAAACAATCGCGCTACCTCCGGCTCCAAGCGCTTCAAGCGCTCGGTTTCAACCTCGGCATGGCGGGTTTCGCCGGCCTGTTGACGTTGCTTGCGAACGTGCCGTTCTTGGGCTTCTCGGCATCGGTGCTGCTCCCGTTCCTCATTCCGCTCTTTTTGGTTGCAAGCGTCTACTTCGGCATCAAGACCTGGAACGGGGACGAGGTCCGCGTCCCCATCGTTAGCGGTTGGATCGAGGATCGTCTTCCGACCGACGCGACCCACTCAAGCTGACACGAAGGCACGATAGCGCGACAAGAACTCGCGCGCGGCGCGTTCGTGTTCCACGACCGGAGGCGGGTAGCCGCCGGGTGAGGAGAGATCGAGTCGCAGTTGCGGCGAGTGGATCGGTGAACTTCGCCAGCTCGCCATCGGAACGTGCCCGAGTTCCGGAACCCAGCGACGCACGTAGGTGCCGTCGGGATCGATTCGACGACGCTGGCGTTCGGGATTGTAAATGCGCGGATACTGCGCCATGTCGGCGCCGACGCCCGCGATCCATTGCCAGTTTCCGGTAGCCACCGCCGGATCGTCCTCGGTGAGCCACCGATCCCATTCGGCGCGCCCGATCTGCCAGTCGACGCCCAAATCGAAGCACAGAAAGGAAGCCGCTACCGCGCGGACTTGCGGGTGCATCCACCCGGTTTCGTGCAGTTGGCGAATCCCCGCATCGATCAACGGAAACCCGGTCGTTCCCGCGCGCCAGGCCTCTAACGCCGGGTGCGAACGCGTCAACGGAAAGCGGCGCATCTTCTCCTGCAGCGGCTCGGCGTCGCTCCGCGGATGAAACCATCCGAGCTGTAGAAAAAAGTCGCGGCGCGCCAGCGCACGCAAAAATAAGCGTACCGACAACCGCTCCTCGCTCGCGAGCAATGGGTCCTCCATACGCTTCCGAACCGCGGCAACCGTGCTTCGCGCCGAGATCGAGCCGAACGATAAATGCGCCGACAGGTGCGACGTCAAGTCTTCGCTCGGCACCGTTGCGGCCACCGCGTAGTGCGCCACGCCGTTACGCAAGAACCGCTCGAGGGTGCGGCGCGCCGCCGCCGGACCGGCCTCGTCGCCGGCGTCCGCCGCTCCGAACTCTCCGGCTTGCGGCAAGCCTTCGGTGGGGAGGCCAGCGCGCGCAAATCGCACCAGCAGCGGATGTTCGTGAGACGCCACCGGCAGCCCACGCCATACCTCGAAATAGGGTGCAAACGCGCGGTAGCCTTCGCCGGCGGTCGATCGCGCCGCGGCCGTCTCATCCGGCGGAATCGCCGGTGCGTCGTGCACGATCGCGGCCGCCAGACCGGCTTCTTCGAGTTCCGACTGCAACCGCTCGTCGGCGTTCATCGCGGCACCATCGTAGGCCGCACTCCAGGCGGCGCCGGCCGCACCGGCTTCGCGCGCGATCTGCTTGATGGTGGCGCCGGGAGGTCCCCGTCGAATGACGAGTTGACTGCCGCGTTCGCGAAGTTCGGCGTCGAGCGCGCCTACCGCGCGGCAAAAAAACGCCGTGCGTCGCGGAGACCGCGCGAGCCGCGCTTCGAGCGCCGGATCGACGATCAACACCGGAACGATGACTCCACGCGACGCTGCCGCGGTCAAACCTGCATGATCGTCGAGACGCAGGTCGCGTCCGAAACGATAGATGAACCGATCGCCGGCCATGTCGCGCGCTTTCTAGGGCATCGCGACGGGTCCCTCAGCCGCTATTGGTCGCCGTTGCCCGCTGCAAACGTCAACGCGTCGCGATAGGTGCCGGCTACGGCGCGGCCGTTGACGATGCGCGGCGCATAACGGGCGCGCATGGCTGCGCGGCAGACCGCTTCGTCGAGAACCAGGTAGCCCGAAGACTTCACGATGGAGCACTTCAGCGGCACGCCGCGCTCGTCGACGCTCACTTCAAACGCCGTCGTTCCTTCGGCGTTCTCATAGTATGCGATCGGCAACGGATGCGGAACGATCGCGCTCTCGCCGCCCACCGGAACGACGTCGCGGTTGACCGTTGCCGACGGCAAAAGGGCGATCGACTCGGCGCCTTGTGGCGCCGGAGCCGCGGTTCCTACGGTTCGGAGAGCCGCAATCGATCGCTCGTCGCGTTGCGACGGCGCGGCCGCGGCAACGGTGAGCGGAGCAGCCGACACGGCGATGTGCCGCACCACCGGCGCGTGCAGCGCGACCGCGTTCGGCACAATCCGCGACGGCGGCTTCGATGCCAGCGGCGGACGCCGCAAAATCGCAACGTTATGCAGCACCACCAGATCGTGACCGGCAGCAACGCGATGCGCCGCCGGCCCTGACGCCACCGCAGTCACCGGCCGCTGCGCGATTACCGAACGGTGCGCATCGGGCTTCGCGGCGTCCGGCACGAAACTGCGAACCCCGATCGCGACGATTGCAGCCGTCGCTGCCGCCGCCAGCGCGAACCGCCAGACGTACGGTTTAGCTGCAACGCGATCGCGCCAGGTTCGCTGCACGGCCGGCTCCCAGCGCTCGGTCTCGCGCGCTTGGGCAATCACCTGCATGGTGCGCTCGATGTCGCGTTCGCCCCCCAGGCCGGAGACGCAGTGCCGGCAGCTGGAAAGATGGCGGCGATACGCCTCCCGTTCGATTTCGGAAGCTTCGCCAAGTGCGACCGCGCCTGCCGTTATTTCCGCTCGCGCACAATCGTTTGCAATCATGAAGTCCGTGTTCTCTCCGTCATTACCGTTCGTAACATTCGCATCGCCCGGCAAACCCGCTGGCGAATAGCATCCGAGGTCGTCCCGAGAATCGCTGCCGCCTCTTGCGAGGAGTAGCCGGCGTAACTGGTCAGCAGTACCGCCGCCGATTGTTCCGGCGGAAGCCGTCGAAGGGCCGCCTGCAAATCCACCGACGCCGCGCTGCGTTCGTCGATCCGCCATTGCTCGCCATCGACGTCGCGGTCGAGCGGCAGCATGCGGACGATCTTCCGCCGCCGCATGAACGAAATCGCACCGTTGGTCGCCGCGCGATACAACCACCCCGCGGTCAGCTCGCGCTCCGGATCGGCCTTCAAAATACGATACGCCGCCAGGAAGACGTCCTGCGAAAGGTCGAGCGCCACTTCGACATCGCCGACCATCCGCCGGAGATAGCGGGCGAGCTTCGTTTGATACTCGCGTACCATGACCTCGACGCGCGCTTGCGCCGTCGCGACCTGGTCCGTCTTCAGGTAGACCTCGTCCATCCGGCCTCCCATCTGCTTGGCAACGTTCGCCGCGCCCTCGGCGTGACTCTACTCTACGCGGCTCACCTCACCTCATGGCCTATCGCTTCCGGGACGCTCGCGATTTCGCGTCCGTGCGAAATCGCTGCTCGGCTGGCTCGTCGCTCTCGGCCTCCGTGCCTTCGCTCCTCGTCCAGACGCCCGTCAGCGATAGGCCATAAGG
>JBAUZB010000101.1:0-13633 GCA_049585095.1 Candidatus Tumulicola sp. | reverse complement strand
GCATTCCTTGAGCTTCTTCTTGAAACGCGCCCCGTGACCCATGTCCCCAAAGCGCGCGAAGCACCACGCGTGGACCATTTCGTGAACCAGCGTCTCTTCCAACGCTTCGGGATACCGGCGGAAGTGCTTGGGCGACAGCTCGATCGTCATCGGGCGCACGGAATAGTCGATACGGCCGGTCGAGTTCGAAAATCGCTCGTTATACCGGATGCGGCAATCCGGCACCTCGCCGTTGAAAAACTCGTAGTTCAGCCGGGCGAAGCGCAGCTGTAGTTCGGATTCGCTCGGTAACGTCGTCATGTTGGGGCAAGGGGGGTCTTCGCCGCACGTCCAAACGACTCTTTCGTGCTCACGCAGCCTTCGCGCGGCTTGCCGCCGCGCATCTACCTGCCGATCTTTGCCGTCGTCGCGATCCTCTTCTTGGGGACCATGACGTACTTGCTCGCCGACGGCTTCGGAGTAACCGGCTCGATTTTTGGAAAGGCGGCCAAGCCCGGCGATGCGGCGGCGCTGCGCACGCAAGCGCAAGGGTCGCAGACGAGCGTCGAAGGCGGTCCGCCGGCCGCCGTCGTCGAGGAATTGCGGAGCTTGCGCGAACGCATTGCGGCGCATCCGAAAGACGACGTCGCCATCACGCAACTCGGCGACATGTACCTCGCCGCCAACCGGTTTGCCGATGCGATTCCCTTATATCGCCGCGCATTGCAAGTCAATCCGCGCAACGTCGCAGCGGCGGCCGGCCTTTCGGAAGCGCGCGACGCCCTGCGTCAAACGACGTCGAGTCCGTGAAACTCTACCTCTCGTGCGACATGGAGGGCACCGCCGGAGTATGCGCGTGGAACCAGTGCGATCCCGGTAATGCTTCCGAGTATCCGGCGTACCGCCGCTACATGACGCGCGAAGTGCGGGCCGCCATCGAAGGCGCGCGCGCCGGCGGAATCCGCGAGGTCCTGGTCAACGATTCGCATTGGGACATGAGAAATCTGGTTTGGGACGAGTTGCCCGACGACGACGAACTGCGTGTCATCAGCGGCACGCGCAAGCCCTGGTCGATGGGACAGGGTCTCGATGCGAGTTTCAGCGCTGCATTTTTCACCGGCTATCACGCCAAAGCCGGCGACGCCGCCACGCTTTCGCACACGTTTAGCCCCGAGACGCTCTATGCGGTGTCGGTCAACGGTACGCCATGCGGGGAAGCGCTGCTGATGGCAGCCTTGGCCGGAACCTACGGCGTGCCGGTCGTGCTGATCACCGGCGATCGCACGACCGTCGAAGAGGCCGTTGGGGCCATGCCCTGGTGCGTCGGCGTTTCGGTCAAAGATGCGATCGGATTTTCAGCGGTCAATTCACTGACTCCGCACGCAGCCCAAGAAGCCATCCGATCGGCGGCGAGCGAAGCCGTCGGGCGTATCGCTCGGGCAATGCCGTTCCGCTTCGATCCCCCGTTCGAACTGGTGATCGAAACGGTCAACGTGGAGAACGCGGATTTCATCGAACTCATGCCGGGATTCGCGCGCGCGGGCGCCCGAACGGTGCGCTTTACCGGTGCGACCTATCCCGAGATGTATCGGGCGTTCGTCGCCGCGACCCGGCTCGGCGCCGCGGCCAACGCATGAAACTCTACGTCTCCGGCGACATGGAAGGCCTTGCCGGCGTATGCGCGTGGGAGCAAGTGGACGCGCGCACTCCGCATCCCGAATACGCGACCTACCGGCGATACTATACGCGCGAGATCGCCGCCGCCATCGAGGGCGCTCGTGAAGCCGGGGTGAGCGACGTCGTGGTCAACGACGCTCACGGTCCGATGCGCAACTTACTGTTCGAAGATCTGCCGCCGGACGTGCGAGTGATTTTTGGTAACCGCAAGCCGTTCTCGATGGTGCAAGACGTGGACTCGAGTTTCGGCGGCGCGTTTTTCGTCGGATACCACGGGGGCGCCGGGGTGGCCGACGCGGTGCTGTGCCATACGTACACGCCGTCGGTGATCTACGGCGTGCGCGTCAACGGCATCCGTTGCAGCGAGGCGGTCTTCAATGCCGGGCTCATCGGATATTTCGGCGTACCGTTGTTGCTCGTCACCGGCGACCGCACGACCGTCGAGGACGTTCGGTCGCTGATGCCGTGGGTTCGCGGCGTCATCGTGAAAGAATCGATTGGAAACTTCGCCGCCGAATCGATGGTACCGGCGGCGGCTCGACGCTTGATTCGCGCGGAAGCCCGCGCGGCGGTTGCTGCAGCTTCCCAAGCGCGAGCGTTCCGCTTCCATCCGCCGATTCGCCTCGACGTGGATCTGGTCAAGACCGAGCAAGCCGATCTGGTCGAAACGATTCCCGGCTTCCAGCGCACCGGTGCTCGCAGCGTCGGGTTCGTCCACGAGACCTTTCCCACCGTGTTCAAGGCATTCGTCGCGACCTGGCGACTGGGAGCGCAAGCGTGAAGCGCCTCGCAGCCATCGGGCTGCTCTGTGCGTTGGCGTTGTGCCGGGCCGCAACGCAGGCGGGCGTTCCGCCGTTGCCCGCCGGTTTCGTGTATCTCTCCGACGGGTCGCCGACGATCGTGCAAGACATCCGCTACGCCGGTGCGCACAACCTCGCCGGCCGCCCGCTTCCCGGGTATCTCGCCCCGGCGTGCGTGCTCACCGCCCCGGCCGCTCGAGCGCTGGCAAAAGCCCAGGCGGAACTCGAACCAGCGGGGTTGACGCTGCGCGTCTACGATTGCTACCAGCCGCAGCGCGCCGCCAAGGCACTGTTGGCATGGAGCCGCAACGCGGCAGACCAGCGGCTAAAAGCCGAATACTATCCCCGCGTCGAAAAATCGCAGCTCTTCAAGCTCGGATATCTTTCGGTCCAGTCGGCCCACGCACGCGGGAGCAGCGTCGACATCTCCGTGCAACGGCTCTCGAGCGCTTCACCCTCTCCGTGGGTCCCCGGCGAGCGCTCGTGCATCGCGCCGTTTATGGCACGATACCACGACGGCTCGATCGACATGGGCTCGATCTACGATTGCATGGATCCGATCTCGCGGGCCGACACGAGCGTCGGAGCGGTTGCCGACACGCATCGCGTCATGCTGCGCGAACTCATGGAAAAGTACGGATTCAAACAGTCCGCCAACCTGTGGTGGAGTTTTACGCTGGCCTCGGAGCCGTTTCCGCGAACCTTCTTCGACTTTCCGATTCGGAAGCGCTGAAGCAGCTTCTCAAGGTGCCGCCGCCGTAACCGGCTCGGGGCCGCCGATTGCCAGTGCGATGTCGATGACGTCTTCTTCGTCGAGCGACAGCGTGCGCATCGCCCGTTCGTAAAGATCGATGGCCTCGGCGCTTTTGCTCGATTCGGCGCGCTCCTCGCGCAGACGCTTGATCTCGTCGGTGACGCGGTGCGCCAACTCGCTGGTGGCGACGACCCCGGCGCGCTCCAATCGAGGTTGCTGTTTGCGCAGCGTCGCTTCGACGAGTGCGACGCCCGAATGCTTGCCGAAAACGAAGCTCGTCTCGGCGCCGACGACGTCGGCCGGCACCGCTTCGTACATGCGATGGTCGATCAGAATGGCGTGCGTGTGGATGCCTGATTCATGGGCGAATACTTTCGAACCGACGATCGGCTCGTGCTGCTGCATCGGTATGCCGCTCATCCGTTCCATGAACCGCGCCAGCTCGCGGAGTTTCGCGTACTTGAATCCGGGAATCTCGATGCCGTAGAGCACCCGAAGAGCCACGACGTACTCGTGCAGTTTCACGTTGCCGGCGCGTTCGCCGTAGCCGTTCGCGGTGACGGAAATTACTTTGAAGCCGCAGGCGGTCGCTGTGATGGCGTTGATCGTGCCCAATCCGTAGTCGTTGTGCAAATGCGCGACGATCGGCAGACCTTCGGGAAGGCCCTCCACGATCCGCGTGCAGTACCAGCGGGTGGCCTCGGGCGTGAGCGTGCCGACCGTGTCGGGCCACGCCGGACGAGTTCCACCGGCTTCGAGGCCGGCCTTGAAATAGCGGATGAAGTAGTCGACGTCGCCGCGGCTCCCGTCTTCGGCCCCGAACTCGATGCGCTCGACGCCGCGATCTCGAGCGTGCCGGATCGCGTCGCATTGGAGCCGGATGTTTGCATCGCGGTAGAAGTCGAGCGGGAGGTCGAGCCACTCTCGCTCGTCGCGGCCTTCGAACCGCAGCAGCGTCTTGCCGATTTTGTATTTCAGGTGCAAATCGCTGCCGCTGGTGAAAATGAAGAACGTCACCTCGCTCGGCTCGATGCCGGCTTCGCGCAGCGTCTTCACGGTGACGTCGATGTCGCCGCGGTTGCTGCGGCACATGACGACGATCTCCACGTCGCCGAGTTCGCCCCGCCGCTTGGCGCCCATGACCAGCTGGAGCGTGCGCCGATCGCCCTCCGACGCCGCCGGAAATCCGACGCTCATCACGTGCACCCCGATCGACGCCAGCGCTCGCGCGATCTCGAGTTTCTGCGCGGGCGTATAGCACACACCCGGCATCTGCTCGCCGTCGCGCAGAGTTTCGTCGTAGATGCGTATTTGCGAGGCATCCGGGAACGTAACGTCGCGCGTGAATTCCCTGGGATCGCGGATCAGCCGCTCGATCGGTTCGCGCAGTTCCATGTCCGGCGATTCTACGCGGGCGGCGCCGGGTCATGGTTGTGGTCCCGCATGCCGCTCACGCGCAGCTCCGCGATGTCGCGCGGAAACAGAAGTTCCAGCGTCCAGTCGAAGGCCACGCGGAGCTGCCGGTCGAGGCCGGGAAGCCGCGCCAGATAATACGTGCGCCATAGGAACCACGCGACGAAACCGGTGATGACGCGGTCGCCGGGCAACTGCGCGACCGCCCGCCGGCCTCCGAGCGCCGCCATCATTCCGAGTGCGCGATAGCGAAACGGTTTGGTCGGTTCGCCGCGCAGCACGCGAACTAGATTATCGGCGAGGTGCGGGCCTTCGCGAATCGCGTGCTGGGCCGTCATGGGATACGTTCCGCCCTCTCCGTCCGGAATCGACGCGCAATCGCCCAGCGCCCATACGGCCGGCACCTCCGGTACTCGCATGTCCGGCCCGGTTACGACGGCGCCTCGGTTGGTCTTGGGCAACGCGATGCGCGCAATCGTCGGCGAGGGCGCTACGCCGGCGCTCCAAATCATCGTCGCGGAATCGATGCGCCGCCCGCTTTGCAAGACGAGTCCGCCAGGGTCGGCGCCGGTGACGCCGTCACTGGTGAGCACTTCGATGCCGCGCCGCTCGAGGATACGCCGCGAATACTCACCCATCTTCGGTGGAAGTCCGGCGAGGAGCGCCGGACCGCCCTCGACCAGAATCATTTTTAGATCCTCGATACGCAGTCGCCGGTAGAAGCGCAGAACGCTGCGAAATAACTGGAATATTTCGCCGGCCGCCTCGACGCCGGTGAAGCCGCCGCCGACGACGACCAGCGTGAGTAATTGCCGGCGGCGGTGCTCGTCGTCGATGGTATCGGCGAGTTCGAGAAGCCAAACCAGATGATTGCGCAGTGCGTCGGCATCGTCCAGCGTTTTGAGCGACCAGACGTTTTCGGCAACGCCGGGCAACCCGAAGGTCGACGTCGACGAACCAAGGGCGAGCACTAAGTGATCGTAGGAGATCGTTCGCGTGAGGCCGGTCAGCACGTGGCGATAGGTGACGGTTTGCCGCTCGACGTCGACGGCACCGACCTCCGAAAGGATGAAGTTCGTCCGGCGCAGTTGCGTACGAATCGGCGTAACCACGTGGCGGACCTCGAGTTCCCCCGACGTTACCTCCGGCAGCATCGGCGTAAAGAGGCTATAGTTTTCGCGCGAGAGCAACACGATCTCGGCTTCGTCCGCGCGCAGACGCCGCTCTAGTGTTCGCGCAACGGCGGTGCCGGCGAATCCGCCGCCGACGATCGCAACGATCGGCACTTTAACAGGCACTCGAAGCAGACGCGGTTGAAGAGAGTCCGGTGGATTACCTCCCGCCGCCCGGCGACGAACCCTCTCTGAAACCCGCTCGCCGGTCGAAAGCCGGTACGATCGGCACGGCCGGCGCCGCGATTGCCGCGTTTCTGCTGAAGTTCAAATTCGCGTTGCTGCTCGGCTTGAAGCTGCTCGCGCCGGGGTGGACGTTTCTGCTCTCGCTGTGGATTTACGTCGCCTTCTTCGGTTGGCGCCTCGCCGCCGTCGTGATGATGTTATTGCTGGCGCACGAACTCGGCCACTACTTCGCATTTCGCGCCTACGGCTTACCCGTCCGTCTACCCTCGTTCATTCCCCTATTCGGCGCGTTTACGGCCGGCGCGCCGCCGGAAGACTTGGAGCACGATGCCAACATCGCGCTCGCCGGTCCGTTAACCGGAATGGGCTTGGCCGCCGTATGCCTCGCAATCGGAATCGCAACGCACGATCGCTTTTGGTATGCCTGTGCCGATCTGTCGGCGTTTCTAAACTTGTTCAACATGATTCCGATGCCGCCGTTCGACGGCGGCCGCATCGTCGCCGCACTCTGGCCGCCGCTGTGGATCGGCGGGTTTCTCGCATTCGTCGCCTTTGCGGCGTTCTTCCACATCCCGATTCTCTTCATCGCGATCATCGGTCTGTTGGGATTGCCCACGATGCTGTCCGCCTGGAGAGGCCACGTCGATCCGCGCGCGGCGGCGATGACCTTCCCGGCGCGTCTGCGCGTCAGCGGGTGGTACCTCGCGACGCTGCTCGGACTGTTCTTGGTCCTCGCCCGCGCCCACGTCGCGGCATCCGGCTCGGTGGGAACGCCGAACTGGTGAAACGCTGGCTCACGCTGGGCTCGTTCGTCCTCATTGCGGCGGCGATCGTGACGTTTCGCCCGGTGCAGACGCCGGGCCCGTTCTTGCGCGACTTCGAAGCCTACTGGAGTGCCGGCTCGGCGTCGAACGCGCGAGCCGACCCCTACGGCAGGTCGATCTGGAGCGCGGAACGCGGCGTGCCCGGCGTCGACGCCTCCCACGACGAACTGTTGCCATTCGTCGGGCCTCCGGCGACCCTGCCGGCATGGCGCTTGCTGGCACGTTTGCCCTACGTCGTCGCGGCGCGATGGTGGTTTGCGGCGCTGTCGATCGCCGTCCTCTCTCTGGCGGCGATCGTCGTCGGTGCGTCCGCAGGCTCGGTATCGTTCTCCACGTTTTTCGCGGCGCTGGCGCTGGCAATCTCATTCGGGCCGGTCACCAGCGACGTTGCGCTCGGGCAGATGGCGCTGATCGCGTTTCTTGCCGCAACGGTGGTAGCGCTACCGCTGAGTCTGATACCGCGCAGCGCCGCCGCATTCGTCGCGTTTTTTCAGCCAAACGTTGCGTTCGGGCTCATTTCGCAACTCGGGCGGAATCGCGCAACCCTCGCGATCGCGTTCGGACTCCTCGCGACCTATGCGGCGGGTGCGCTCGGTACCGGCTGGCACTGGCCTATCGAATACGCACTGCGACTGCTGCGACACGAAGATGCCGAACGCCTGAGCGCGATTCAACTCACCCCGGGCGCGATCGCCTACGGCGCCGGCATGCCGGCCGGGACGACGGTGCTGATTTCGATCGCGGCGCTGATCGCGGCGCTCGCGGCCGCGGTGCTCGTTTGGCGGCGCGTTGCAGACCCGTTCGCCCGCTTCGCTGCAATCGCGGCGCTGGCGCCGTTCGCGTCGAGCTTTTTCCACGAACACGATCTCGTCGTCGCTTACATCGCCGGCGTGTGGTGCGCGCTGCGCACTCGCGCCGCGGTACGGCTGCTCGCGCTCGGCGCAACGCTGCTGGTTGCGATCGATTGGCTCGGGCTGGCACAGCGCCCAACGGGAATGCCTCAAAGCATCCTGCTGGCAATCGCCACGGTTGCCGCTTTTACGGCGTTAGGGACGGATGCCGATTGGCGTACCGCGGCGCTCGCCGGCGGAATCCTTGCGGCGACCTTCGCGGTTGCCGCGTCGCTCGCCGCCATGCACCCGGCGCCGATATGGCCCGATGCGCTCGGGCACTTTCATGCCGTTTCGAGCGCCTCGGCTGCCGACGTATGGCGCGACGAGCAACGGCGGACCGGCCTGTTCGCCGTCAACCCGACGTGGGCGTTCTTGCGCGCGCTGTCGTTAACCGGCTGCGCGCTGGTGAGTCTTTCGGTATTCTTGCAATCGAATCGCGACGCGCACTTCGCGCACGATTGAGGGCGCGCACCTCGATCATGAGCACAGTTTTCGACGCGGGGGGCTCTCGCGAAGACGATCGCGTGTCTAGAAGCGGGCCACGTGACGATTTTAGCAGCCGCCCTTCATGCCGAACGCCAGCGCGCCCTCGTCGAACGCCTCACCGCCGTAGACCTCGTCGTAGACGCCGGTGCCGATACTCCCGCGATTGGCCGATCCGATGAATACCAATCCGGCGTTCTGGCCGTATCCCTGTGCTTCGATAGTCGCCACAAGCGTGTGGTTGAAGACTTGAAACGTGCCATACGTGTATTTTTGACTGCCGGTGACAAGCGAAGCCGAGCCGCCGTTGCGGCCGTTTTCGGCCAGCGTCAGGCAGTACGTGCCGTTGCTGTGTTGCGAGCGGGTCACGGTCACCGGCCAGCTGCCGCTGTAGCCGTGCGATTCTGGAACAACCATACTCATCGTGCCGGCGTTGGAAGCGTACGCCATTGCGGAATTAGCCGAGACAACCATCGCCGTGGTTGCAACGGCGATGAGAATCCGTCGCGAGAAATGCATTAGTGGCTCTCCTTGCAAGGTCAGAGAAACAATGCCTAAAGCCTAGGCTGAGTCGATGAAAAAAGTCTGAAGCTTAGATATCCGAGTCTTCGGCAGCGCGGGCATCCTCCATGCGCGTCGGCGGAAAGCATCGCGCTCCGGCTAAAAGCATCGTCTTGACGAGCTGTCGCGGTTCAGGCGATTATGTCAACGTGATCGTTCATCTGATCGACGGAACCTACGAGCTCTTCCGCCACTTCTATGGACTGCGTCGTGCAACCAATGCGAAGGAGCGACGATTCGGGGCGGTTGCCGGTGTGCTCAATACCGTGCTGCAAATGATCGGCGAGGGTGCCACGCACTTAGGCGTCGCCACCGATCACGTTATCGAGTCTTTCCGCAATGCGCTTTGGAGCGGCTACAAAACGGGAGATGGAATCGATCCCGCGCTTCGCGCGCAGTTCGAGCCGCTCGAGGACGCGCTGCGAGCTATGGGCATTCCGGTTTGGGCGATGGTCGAGCTGGAGGCCGATGATGCTATGGCCTCGGCGGCCGCAATCGCCTCGCAGGATGCTCGGGTACAGAAAATCTGCATTTGGACTCCGGATAAAGATCTCGCGCAATGCGTGCGCGAGGATCGCATCGTGCAAATCGACCGCAGGAGCAAGGTTATCCGGGACGCTGACGGCGTCCGAGCCAAGTTTGGGGTAAATCCCGAGCTGATACCCGACTATCTTGCACTCGTCGGCGATGCCGCCGATGGCTATCCCGGCATCCCGGGCATCGGGGCGAAGGGCGCGGCCGCTCTCCTCACACGGTATGGCGCGATCGAGCTATTCCCGTCGCAAGTGCTCGGGGAGGGGCAGCGTCTCGCGCTGCTATTCAAGGATCTTGCGACCCTTCGAACCGATGCAAAACTTTTTACCGACGTCGGCGAGCTGGAGTGGAGCGGGCCTACTGCCGGATTTCCCGCCGTGTGCGAGCGGCTCGACGCCCCCGATCTCCTTGCGCGCGCTACGAGAGCCGCGCAAGCTCGCGCACGCTAATCGGTTTTCGATCAATAAGCACGGCTCGACGCGCGGGGCTCTCGCGAAGACGCTCGTCGCTCCCATCCAGCTCGCTCCTGCTTCGCCGCTTTTTCGCAACGACCAAAGGAGAACGGCATCCGTGCCTTTTGCGAAAAAGTCGGAGACTTCGCGAGAGCCCCCGCGTCGAACCGTGCTGACGATCGCGTGCCTAAATCGGCGGGTGACGTGTGCTCCGCACACGAGCCCCGAGCCGACAAAGCCGTCGACGAAACGTGATATCGACGTTCGATTTTTTTCAGGGCGAGGAGGCGACGTGTGCTCCGCACACGAGCCCCGTCGCCGACGACGCCATGGAAGAAATCGGACTAGATATCCGCGTTGAGCATGTTGTCGAACGGGGTCCACGCACCCGGATCGAAGCCGGTGAGGTTTGGACTGTGCGCGAAGCCGACTTGAGGAACCGACAGCACGATGGTCGGCACGTTATCGGCGATGATCTTGAGCTCGCCGGCGAGGAGCGTACGCTGACGCGCCGGGTCGTACGTAGCCTTCACTTCTTCCAGCATCGTATCGAGATCTTTGTTGCAGAAGTGGGTGACGTTCTGTCCGTTCGGCGGGATCTGATTGCACTCCCAATTGTTCGAAATGTCGGCAATCGGTAAGGCCTGCCAGGAGAAAAACGTCATATCCCACTTGCCGCCGTAAACGATGCCGTTCTGCTGGTACGCGGCAAAAAACATCGCCGGCGCAAATTTTCGCGTTTGGATGTCGACGCCGACCGCTCGGAGCGCCTGGCGGATGAATTCGACGACGTTGTCGGCGCTGACCGAGCCCGTATAGTAGGGAAACTCCAGCGATAATCGGCGCCCGTTCTTGACGCGGATCCCGCCCGGTCCGACCTTCCAGCCGGCGTCTTCGAGTAGTTGAACGGCCTTGGCCGGATCGTAAGCAACCACCGGGAAGTCCTTCGGAGCGAGGGGATTCACCGCCGGCATGACGCTGTCTTGAACGACGGCGTGCCCGTGGTTGATCTTTTGCACCAGTTCGGGGCGGTTGATCGCGTATCGGATGGCCTCTCGAACGCGCAGATCGCTCACCAGCGGGCGCGTGACGTTGAAATCGAGGTGGGTATAGAACGCACTCGTCTTGACATCGGTCTTGAGATTCGGAATCGCGAGCAGGCGGTCGATGTACGCCGACGATAGCGCCGGCCAGAGTTCGACCTCGCCCGTCTGCATCAGCGTAGTCAAGGTTTCGAACGAAGGGATCAGTTTGTAGATGATGTGTTTGATCTTCGGTTCGCCGCGAAAATAGTAGGGATTCGCCTCTAACTCGATGTTGTCGCCGCGATGCCACGCAACGATCCGAAACGGCCCGATGCCGACCGGCTTCGAATTGTACGGGACTTGATTGATGTTGGCATAGTTTTGTAAGAGGTGTTTGGGCAGAAGGTCGGGGTTCGCGCCGGCGCTTCCAAAAAACGACGGAATGTACGGAGAGTACGGTTTGCGCAAATGATAGACGACCGTATACTTGTCCGGCTCGTCCATCTTTTCGATCAGATTCCAGCCGTCGCGCCCGACTTCGTTGTTGGCCGGGTTCAAAACCGTCTTGGTGGAAAATATAACGTCGTCGGCGTTGAACGGGGCGCCGTCGGACCATCGCACGCCGCGGCGCAGATGCCACGTGATGGTCTTTCCGTCTTTGCTGATGCCGCCATTTGACTGCAGCGGGATCTGCGTAACCAACTCGGGATACGGCTGGTTCTGGGGGTCGTATTTCACGAGGTAGGCCTGCGACAGCTCCGCGATGTACCCAAGCGTCGTTTCGGTGAAGAGATGCGGGTTCAGCGTCGGAACGTCGCCCGTTCCGTCGGCGATCGTCAGCGAATGTGTCTTTGCCGCCGGCGCGCCGCCGCCTTTGGTGCACGAGCACAACATCGCGGCAATGGCGATCGAGACAAACACGCGATGAACGGCGCTAGAGTTCCGATTCATCGAAAGCTCCTTCGTCAGGCGACACCCGCGGTTAAATCGAGTAGTTCCAGGGATCCCAAAATGCCGATATCACCGGCGACGGGTCGAATCCTTTAAAATCGGTAGTGTAAACGTACGGCACACGCACAAAATCGATGATGATGGTCGGAACGTCGAGGGCCAGTTGCTGCTGCACGATGACGTAGTCTCGCTTGCGGCGCGCCTGATCGATCGTCTTGAGCGCGTCGGCCATCGCTGCGGTGGCTTTCGCGTTGTTCCACATCATCGCGTTCTGCCCGTGAGGCGCCAGGTTGATGCCGGAATAGATGGCGCTGTCGTCGGGATCGGCCGCGCCGATCCAGCTGAACCCGGCTGCGTCGTAATGACCGCCCTGCAAGATGCCGTTGGTCGAATTGTCGAAGAACTGGCTGCTCGGGTAGTTCTTGATGTCGGCCTGTACGCCGACGTCGCGCCACTCTCGCTGTAAGAGCGTCTGCTGCGCCTTTCCGTTGTTCGATTCGGTTTGCGTGCTCAGCGTGAACTCGAGGCGCTGACCGTTCTTGACGCGGACGCCGTCGGGGCCTACCTTCCAACCGTCGGCGTCGAGCAGCGCCTTGGCTTTTTCCGGATCGAACGGGTAGTGCACGATGTCGTTGGTATACGCCCACGACAGCCGCGGGTGCTGATCGGTCTCGGCCGGGACGGCCGAGCCGTGCGAGATCTTCTGGATGATCTCTTGGCGGTTGGTCGCGTACGCGAGGGCCCGGCGAACGTTGACGTCACTGACGATCGGATGCGCGAGATTGAAGTCGATATGCGTCCACTGGTACGAGTCGACCCGGATCGCAGTCAACCCATTTTTCGGATCGGCGGCCAGCTCCGCATACTGCGGCCATTTGAGGCCGGTGCCTAAGGCCAGCATGTCGAGATCGTGCGATTGCAGCTCCGCCTCCATCGTATTTTCGTCGGCGATGATCCTATAGATGACGGTCGAGAGCTTGGGCTTCCCGAGGTAGAAGTCCGGATTTGCCTCCAAGCGGACCTCTTGGCCGCGCTGCCAGGAAACCACTTTGAAAGGACCGCTGCCGACCGGCAGCGAGTTATACGGGGCGCTGTTGAACGAGCCCTTATCGTCATTGTATTTGGCCAGCAAATGCTCGGGTAGAATCGGCATGTTGCCGTTCACGCTCCACAGCTGCTGCAAGAACGGAGCGTACAGACGCTTCATGTGGATGACCGCAACGTACGGATCGCTGCAGTCGATGCTGCCGATGTCCTTATAGCCGTCGGTGGTGATCACGTTGTTCTTCGAGTTCATCACGACTTGCCAGCTGAAATTTAGATCCCGGCACGTCAACGGCACTCCGTCTTGCCATTTGATGTTGTGACGAAGCTTATATTTCAACAAGAGGCCGTCTTTGCTGACGTCGCCGTTTGCAATGGTCGGAACTTCCGAAAGCGCGTCGGGGAACGGATGGGCGTGGCTGTCGTAGCGAATCGTCCACGAGTAGATGAACATCGAGAGATCGAGCGTTGGCGAGGCGGAATTGAGCGACGGATTGAGATTCTTGGGATCCGTCGCTTCCGAGAAGCGGAAGACGCCCGGCTGCGTCCACGAATGGCGTCCTCCACTGCCGGCGTTTTCGCCGACTTTGCTGCAGCCGGCGAACGTTACGGCTGCGGCCAGCAGCGCGGCGACGGCCGCCACTTTCAGGTTCAAGACGAGGCTCCTTCCTCGCCGTCTTCGGCGAGCATCGTTTGAGGATCGATGCCGCGGCTGCGGCAGAACTCGCGATAAACTCCGGGTGCGATTTCGGACGGTTTGATCTCGCTGCGGCCGCCCCAGAAAACGTTGGTGTAGGCAAACTCGATGCCGGCCTCGTGAAGGTGGCCGTCGATTGCCGCTTTGTGCGCCAGCACCGCAGCCTTTTCGGTGCCGTGGGCGACGGC
>JBAUZB010000100.1:0-4962 GCA_049585095.1 Candidatus Tumulicola sp. | reverse complement strand
ACATTCGAAACCATTGCAGTTGACGGGTGACGCCGGCGCGATCTTCGGTTTTGGCCGCGCCCCGGCGCACCAGCGCGTTGACGATCGACGATTTCCCGGAATTCGGCACGCCGGCAACGAGGACGCGCGACGTTCCGCGGCGGCGTTTCGCCGATCGCGCGGTTGCCGCGGCGACGCGCCCGACGCTGCGCTGCGATCGCCCGTCGACGCTCAGCGCTTCGAGACCGCGGTGCGCGAAGGCTTCGATCCACGCTTTGGTCGCGTGTGGATCGGCCAGATCCTCACGCGTCAGCACCAGGATGCGCGCGCGTTCCCCAATCATTGCGTCGAGCGCGGGGTTGCGGCCGCTGCGCGGCACGCGGGCGTCGGCGACTTCGATGACGATGTCGACAAGCTTGAGATATTCGCCAATTTTACGCATCGCCCGGACCATGTGGCCCGGATACCATTGAACGACTCGTTCCAGTTCGGCAGTCATCGGCGCAGTGGGTTCTTCACCGTTTCCTACAAAGTGCCCACGTCGGCCGGCGGCCAAATGCCGGCCAACGCGCGTCCGATCAAGCGTTGCTCGGGGACCGGTCCGAAGACGCGCGAATCTTCGCTGTCGGCGCGGTTGTCGCCCAGGACGTAGACCGATGCCGGCGGTACGACGATCTCGCCGAAACTGCGGTCGTCGGGAAAGCGCACGTAGGGTTCGTCGAGGCGGCGGCCGCCGATCGTAACCCTTCCGGCGTTGACGCCAATCCGGTCGCCCGGAAGGCCCACGACGCGCTTGATGAAGACGCGCGCATCGCCGTCGCGGCGAAACGCGACGATGTCGCCGCGCTTCGGTTTGGCGATACGGTAGGCGAACGTGTTGATCAGCACGTACTCGCCCGACGCGATGTGGGGTGCCATCGAGAGCCCCGAAACCTGAGGCATTCGGATGAAGAAAGCGGCGATGAGAAGGGTGAGAACTGCGAGTTGCAGCGTCAGGTTCGCGAGCGAGCGCCAGGACAGCGATCGAGACACGGACCATGTGTTTCGTGAACTTAGAGGGCGCGGGCCTGCGAGGGCGGCCAGAAGATCAGAAAAGCGCGACCGGTGAATCCGGCCGGTTCGCCCGTCCGAGCCCCACTGCCGAAGCGGCCGGAATCCTGCGCGAATCCCCACACGTGCGAATCTTCGGAGTCGTTGCGATTGTCGCCGAACATCATGAAGCAGTGCGGCGGGATGCGATCGGGAGCGGTCCACTGCGACCGCGGCGGAATGTTGGCCGACGCCGGATCCAGCCGTTGCCAGCCGTCGCCGTCACGAACGTAGATTCCGTAGTCGCGAACCTGCAGTGCGTAGTCCGGCTTTTCTGCAACGTACGGTTCCTTCAGCGCGACGCCGTTGACGTACACCGCGCCTGCGCGAACGTTCAACCGGTCGCCCGGAAGACCGATCACCCGCTTGATGAAGTCGTCGGGCGTGGGGACCGGCGGCGGGAAGACGACGATGTCGCCGCGATGTGGTTCGTGAAAGCGATATTCGAACTTATCGACGAGAAGAACGTCGTGGATCTGCAACGTCGGCAGCATCGAACCCGACGGAATGTAGTAGGTGCGCGCCACGAACGTGATCAGCACCCACGCCGCCAGCCCGGCGATGATGAACGGATCGAGAAACTCGCGCGCGACGGCCGTGCTGCGGCCGCCGGATCCGGCGACGACCGGTCGCAGGGAAAGCACGACGCGGGTTACGGCGATCGCGGCGACGATGGCGAGAAGCTCCTGGGGAGTCATGTGCGTCCGGTCGATCCTTCAGTTGGCGAGCCTGCCATTAGCGCAGAATCTGCATGCGGTTCAGCGGCCAGAGAATGGCAAAGGCGCGGCCGGCAAAGCCGGCCCGTACTTTGCGCGCCGCAAGCCGTCCGGCGGCAAACGTTCCACCGGCCTGGGCGAATCCCCACACGTGTGAGTCGTCGGAATAGTTGCGGTTGTCGCCGAGCATGAAGTAGAAACCCTCGGGAATTCGGTCGGGCGCCTGCCACATCGAGCGCGGCGGAATGTCGGCGTGCCGCGGGTCAAGCGGCAGCCCGTCGATGTAGATGCCGTAGTTCTTGATCGCCAAATCGTAGTTCGGCGGCTGGTTTTCGTAGGGCTCGCGCAGCGCAACGCCATTTCGATACACGATACCGTCGGAAATGCGGATAGTGTCGCCCGGCGCTCCCACGACGCGCTTTACGAACTCGTCGCCCTGCGACGGCACCGGCGGCGTGAAGACTGCGACGTCGCCGCGCTGCGGCCGGTGGAGGCGATAGGCGATCTCGTCGACCAGCAGGACGTCGCGAACCTGGAGGGTCGGAACCATGGAGACCGACGGTATGTAATACGTTCGAATGACGAACGTGACGAGGAAGAGCGCGATGAGCCCGGCGACCAGCAGCGCGTCGAGGTATTCGCGCACCATCCCCGCCGCCGGCGATTGTCGTTGGACCGCCGCAAACCGTTTCGTCGAAAGGGCAAGCCGGGCGACCGCGAAGATGCCGAGAAGACCAAGGAGCTGCAGCGGGGTTACTTGACGGGCTTCTTTTCTTTGATGCGCGCGGCTTTGCCGATCTTCTCGCTGAGGTAGTACAGCCGGCTGCGGCGAACGATGCCGCGCTTTCCGACTTCAATCTTCTCCACGCGCGGACTGTGCACCAGAAACGTCTTTTCGACGCCGACGCCGTGCGCCACGCGCCGAACCGTGATCGACGCGGTGGCTCCGCCGCCCTTGCGAACCATCACCACGCCCTCGAACATTTGGACGCGTTCTTTGCCGCCTTCGACCACCTTGGAATAGACTTTTATCGTGTCACCCGGGCGAAATGCGGGGACACCGTCCTTGAGCTGGTCCCGGTTAAGGGCGTCGATGACGTTCATAATTTTCTTACTCTAAATAATAAACAGAAAGCCGGGCGAAGCCGCGGCGTAAGACAACCACGGTATAGTATCACGGCCGTTCCTCCGCGACAAGGTCGCGGCGGCGGTCGGCGGTGCGGCGGCGGGACTCCTCCCGGCGCCACTGCGCGATTTTCGCGTGATCCCCCGAGAGCAGGACCTCCGGTACGGCGACGCCGCGAAAGACCGGCGGCCGGGTGAAGCTCGGATAATCCAGCAGGCCGGCCTCGGAAAAGGACTCGTGCTCCAGGGAATCCGTGCGTAAGGCGCCCGGCAGAAGTCTGACGGTCGCGTCCATCATCGCCAAAGCGGGAATTTCGCCGCCGGTCAGCACGAAGTCACCGAGCGAATGCTCTTCGACCGGATACAGCGCAGCCAGGCGGTCGTCGATCCCTTCGTAATGCCCGCAGACGATGATCAGCCGGTCGAGCGCCGCGAAGCGCTCGGCGTCCGGCTGCCTGAACGGCCGGCCGGCCGGCGAGGGGACGACGATAAGGCGCCGTTCGCCGGCGGGAGCCGATTCAGCGATGCGATCGAGCGCGCGCGCAATGGGTTCGAGCCGCAACACCATGCCGGGCCCGCCCCCGAAGGGAGCGTCGTCGGCCCGCTCGGTGCCCGAAAGCTCGTCGAGCAGATGATGATAGCGCAGGGTCGCGATGCCGGCTTCGACCGCGCGCCCGACGATCGACAACCCGACGAACGGCGCGAAGACTTCGGGAAAGAGCGTAATCACGTCGATCGTGAACATGGGAGCAGATGTTCCGCTTTTGGGCCCGATTCGCTTCTGCACGAGCGCCGTCACCGCACGACCAGCCGTTAGCGGCGTTGGAGGATCGCGATTTCAATCGTGCGGAGCAAGAGCTGACCGCGCTGCTGACCCGGGCGACGGCTCCGCTGGAGCGAGCGTTCTTGTTGAACAAGCGCGGCGTCGCCCGCGTCGCCATGCAGCAAACCGAACTCGCGCGGGAAGACTTTACCGCCGCAACCGAGTGCGCCGGCGGCTTTGCGCCGGCGCTGACCAACCTCGCCAATTTGCTCCTCGAAGAAGGCGAGATCGGCGCCGCCATCGCTCGGTACGAACGGGCAATTCTCGCCGATCCGAACTATGCGCTGGCGCATTTCAATCTCGGCGCGGCTTACAAACGCGCCGGCCGCTTTGCCGACGCGGTGCGCGCGCTGCGCCGCGCGCAGAGGTTGGAAAAGCCTACTTTCTCAGTCCGGCGTCGGCCGCCGTGATTTCGTCGAGATACTCGAACAGTTGGGGAAGCGTGATCTTTTCGAGAGCGGTCCGCTCGTTGATCCGATCCTCGTCTTCGCCTTCGTCGCGAATGTAGCAGCGCGTCTCGATTCCCCGCTCGTCTTGGCTCACGAACGACACCGCGAATCCGCGTCCGGGCATTTCGTCGTAGATGCGCATCGTTTGCGGGTTGACGATTTCGATCGAGTGCGCTTGGCTGCGCGCGTCGAAGATGAGGATCTTCAGGTGTTCGTAGTTGGTGACTTCGATCGATCCGACGACGAAGACGTTCTTGGCCGAGAAGAACTCGTGACCGCGTTTGCTGCGGCTGGAAATTTCGTAAAACACGCGATGCCCGAGGAAGCGGTTGAGGATCTTGCGCAACGTCGCGAGCGAGGCCAGCGTTTCGGTGCGGTTGCCGCGGGTATAGATGATCTTCACGAGCGGACTCGGGGGCTTGCACGGGTTGGCAGGCGGGACCTGCCAGGCAGGCCAAACCGCTTCGGAGTTCGGAGTTACCCCACGATGTTCTCGGTTCCCGATATCCTCGTCGTTTCGGTGCTCGCACTCTTGCTCTTCGGGCCGGACCGCTTACCCAAAATGATGCGTCAGGCGGGGCGTTTCGTGCGCGAAGTTCAGAACACGTCGCACTCGTTCGTTGCCGAAATGGAACGCGCCGCCGATATCGCCGAGCCGCCGGTCCCTCCTACGACCACCCCGCCAAGCGCCGCCAAAGAGCCATGACGCGGCGGACGTACAGCCGCGTTTCGGCAAACGGGGGCACCCCGCCGTAACGCAAGACCGCGGCCGGCCCGGCAT
>JBAUZB010000099.1:0-34696 GCA_049585095.1 Candidatus Tumulicola sp. | reverse complement strand
ACGTCGGCGTACGAATGGCCGTACCGGATTGCCAAAATCGCGTCGGGAGCCTTCCACAGTCCGGCTCGAGGCGTCGCCTGATAGTAGCGCCATGAAATCGACGCCGCATCGGCCTCTTGCATGAGCGACAATCGCTGGAAGCACGGATACACGGTCTGGTTTTCGTTTCCGGACTGATCGATGACCTGAACCGTCGAGCCGGCCTCCGAATCGCAGCCGCCGGTAGCTTTTCCCGCCGGCGACACGGGGTTTTCTGAAGCGCGCAGCGTCGATCCATCGGCGATCGTCGACGTTCCGCTTACGAGATACTGATGCGCTGGAAAACTCGGACCCTGATTCGTTTGAAACATCTCGTCGCCAAAGGCATACTGCTCGGCCATGGTCCAGTACGGTTGAACCTCGCTCCGAGGAACGTACGCGTAAGGCACCAACGCCCGTTTGCGACAACCATTGGGCTGCAAAAACAGTTTGCTGCAAGTGCGCTCGACGAGATCGAAACCGTTCATCGCGCCGTTGGCGTACTCGGTGACGAACGTCGAATGCGTGTGCGCGACGCCGTAGCGAGCGGTCAAGGAAACCGGTTGCAAGGGAACGGTTTCGCCTTTCGAGTCTTCGCCGGACGCCACCGTATCGGCCCCGGGAAACCCGTTGAACAGATTATCGACGCTGCGATTTTCTTGAATGACGATCACCACGTGAGCGATCGCGCCACTTGGACCGAAACGGTGATGCAGGAACGCATCGGCGGAATGCGGTATCGTCGCGTCCTTCGATTGGCCGGTACAGCTCGTCAGGAGCGCCGCCAAGGTGAGGGACAAAGAAAGAATCGGCACGACCCGGCCCATGCCGAACTCTACGAGCTTGCCGACCTCACGCCCTACGCGGCGGTGGCAATCGCCGGTGGCTCGGCGATGGGCCTAGGGCCGGCGCTGGGATTTTTCTGCCATTCTCGCTCCGATGAAGTCGGCCACGTCGCGCATCCCGGTGACGTAGAAGCGCCGCCCGGAGTCGACCTCTTGAACCGAGCCACGCCACTCGTCGCCGTCGGCACGCTCTTCATCGCCCTGCACCCACATGCGCACGAGGAACACGAGTTCGACGCCGGTTCTCACGCCGTGATTGTACCGGCGGCGCGTGCGGCACCCGTGCGTACTACGTCGCCGAGGCGATACGCTGGTTTATCGGAATCGAGAGAAACGTTTCGCGCGTTCGTGCGTCGTTGATTCGCTCGGCGAAACGAGAGAGCTCGGCGCGCGCGCGTTCGGCCGCTTCGCGGGCAGGTTCGTGGGCAGCGCCGGCCTTTAGGCCTTGGGCGGCCGCCCACCAAACATAGTGCGGCCAGAATGCGCCGGTCAACGGTGAGGCTCCGATCGCCGAGAGTTCGCGGGCGATCGCGAGCGCCTTTTCATCTTGGCCGGCGCTCACGTACGAAAGCGTTAGGTCGGCGAGATCGTCGACGAAGTCGCGGACCTCTTGAATCGAGCGCCGGATGGAAATTCCGGCTTCCATATGCTCGATTGCCGCATCGATTTCGCCGAGAACTCGCTCCGCATTGCCGAGGTTCGCAAGGGCGCCGGCCTCGAAGACCGGATACGCGATCTCCCGAGCCGCCGTCAAGGCGGACGCGGCGAGCGCCTTTGCCGCACGCGCATCGCCGAGGTGCAGCGTGGCGAAACTCGCGTTGACCTGGTTGGCGACGAGCGTACGTTTTTCTTGGACGATCTCGAAGTACGCATTCGAGCGCTCGATCGAACGGAGCGCTTCATGGAACTGGCCCAGACGTACGAGCGACATCGCGAGATTGGTTTGCGTGATCGCAAGGCCGCGCCGATGACCGATCGACTCGTATGTTTCCATCGCGCGGTCGAACTCGCGCCATGCGGTGTCGTAATCGGCGAGCCACGCCGCCGTTACCGCTAAGCGGCCGCGCGATCCGGCCTCGCCCTCGCGGTCGTTGATGAGCAGCTGGATTTCCAAGGCGCGTTTGGTCAGCGCGAAGCACTCGCGGTATTCTTGGCGCAGGAGAGCCGCGGTTGCGGCGACCGCCAGCGCGCGCGACTCGACGGTTTGATCGGCGAGGCTTGCCGCCCGATCGCGCATGAGTGCCAAATGCGTTCGGGAAGCCTCCATGTCGCCGAGATTCGAGGTGAAGTCGACGAGCAAGTACAGGCATTCGAGCTGGCCGCGAAGATCGTTCGATTGCTCGTAAATCGCGAGCGCCGCACGCGCGGGCTCCAAACCTTCGGACGGCCGGCTGCACAATCCGGCGTGGGTCGCGGACTGGGCGAGCGCTTGCGCTCGTGCCGCGTCATCCAACCGCTCGGCGACGGCGCACATTTCCGCAACCAGCCGTCCTTCTTCTTCGGATTCGCCGACGGTTCTCGCGAGTCGCACGCGCCGCGCAAGCACGTCGAACCTCTCGCGCGAATCGGTGCCGGCGAGCCGCCCCAGCGCGTCGATATCTTCGCGCTGGCCCTGGCGATCTCCACGGCGTTCGCGTGCCTTTTCTCGAACATCCAGCGACGCTTTCCGCAACGCGTCGGATGCCGCATTCTCGAGCGCACGGGTAGCCAGGTCGATCGCATCGCCATAAGCGTGAACCGCTGCGGCCTTTCGTGCCGCGGTCAGGTACCACTCGACACAACGCTCGATGTCGCCCGCGCGCTCGTAGTGCGCCGCAATCTCACGCGGCGAAGAAATCTCGTTCTCCCGATGAGCGGCTTCGAAGAAGCGGGCGATTCGCGAGTGCCGTTGAGCTCGAAGATTCGGCTCGGTCAGTTGGTATATCGCCTCCATGATCAGATGATGACCGAAGACGTAGTCGTAGTTCGCGCGGGCTCCCGCTTCGCGCAGGATGCGCCGATCGAGCAACTCGTCGAGGCCGCGGGCTACCGACGACGCCGAGACATTGGACACCTCGCGTATCATCGATACACTGCAACCCGCGCCACCGACTGCCGCGATTTCGGCAACCGTTCGCGCCTCCTCGCTGAGGCGTTCGATGCGAGCCGCAATGATGCGACCGATCGTCGGAGCAGCCGGGCTCGTCGATAGATCCGTTTGCTCGAGCGAATCGTGAATCGCCTCGCTGAGAAACAGGGCGTTGCCTTCGCTCTGCGTGTAAAGGTCTCGCACCAGCGCGGAACCCCCCTCGCGCAGTTCGTCGACTCGCCCTACGAGTTCGGCAACGTTTTCCTCGTCGAAGCGCTCGAGTTCGATTTCACTGGTGTTGTACGACATTCGCAACGAGCGTTGGAGCGCGCGAAGCGGATGGTCGGACGGCACTTCCTCCTCGCGACAGGTGGCGAGAATGAGAATGGGCGCACGCGCCAATTCCTTTACGAGTGCTCCGAGCGCTTCGATCGTGGCCGAACCGGCCCAGTGCAAATCTTCCAATACGAGCAACAACGGCCGCGGCGATGCGAGCCCGCGAATTGCATGCGCGAAGGCGTCGTAGGTACGAGCCGTTTCGCGCTCAGCCGGTTGCTGCGGAAGTTCGACCTCCGCCGTGCCCGGGTCTCGAAGGTCGGGAAGGAAGCGCGAAAGCACCGACCGCCGGGCGGCGGTGGGCGGCCGAACGAGCAACAACGGCAAACCCGACCGCAAGGCTTCGATGATTGCCTGATATGGCATCGATTCGGGTGCCGAGGTCGTACCCACGAAAACGCGCCCGCCTTCGGTCTGGACGGCCCGAGCGAGCTCCGCAGCGAGGCGCGTTTTGCCGACGCCGGCCTCGCCGCCGAGCACGACGAAACCGCCCGTTCCGCGGGCGGCCCGGCTCCAGGCGGCGTGCAACTCGGTTAACTCAGCTGCTCGCCCGACGAACGGTAAGATCGCATGCGCCGGGCGTGTGCGGCCGTTTGCCGGCGAAGTCGCGAAAGGAAGCGATCCCGGCACCGATTCGTTGCGCAAGATCGACTGGCGCACCGCCACCGTTTCCGGCATTGGTGCGATGGCGAGTTCGTCGCGGAGCCGCTTCACGAAGCGTTCGTATTCGACGAGAGCACCCGCCGTGTCGCCCGATTCGTACCGTAAGGCAACCAAGGCTCGGAGAGTATCTTCGCGCCATGGATCGGCCGCGAGTACGCGTCGAGCGCAGGCGATAGCCGGCGCAAACTCGCGATTGGCTCGGTATCGGATGAGTAGGTCTTGCAGTACCGTAAGGTAGCGCGAACGCAATCGCTCGCGCTCGGAAAAGATCCAATCGTCGTACGTATCTTCGAGAAAGTCACCCGCGTAGAGCTCGATCGCCTCGGCTTGCATCGCCTCGATTTCGGAAAGGCGCTCGAACTCGACGACGTCGACAAACGCACTGGTGGCGTCGTTCCAACGGACGGTTTCCGCGTCGACGATCAAATACGGGTCGGCCGCCCCGGCCGAAAGCGCTTTATTGGCAAGATAGAGGTAGCGACGAAGCTCCGCAAGCGCGGTTGCCTCGTCGAGATCGGGAAAAAGCGTGAAGGCGACCGCCTCGCGCGAAATCGGCTTGCCGCGTCGCAGAATAAGAAACGCCAGCATCGCGAGCGTGGTGGAACGCTTCGCCAATTTTATAGGAACGCCGCCGTAGCTGACGTTCGCATGACCGAAGAAGCGAATGTCTAGTTGCCCGGCGCCGGCAGACCCGCTGGTCTTGGCCATCGCGCTCGTTTCCAGCACCTCGAGGCCGCTTCCCGTTGTCGCGCGCGTTTAGGGAAGCACCTGATAACGGGCTTCCATACCGCTTTCAATGTGGAGGTTAACGTGGCAGTGGAAGAGCCAGATTCCGGGATCGTCCGGCACCATATCGGCCACCATCATGCTCATCGGTTCGACGGCGACGAGGTCCACCCGCTGACCGTTCACCAGCACCGTGTTCCCGTGCCAGTGCGGCGTATGAAAATCGAAATCGCTCGTTCCGCTCATGACGTACCAGCGTACGCGCTCACCGGCTCGCATCGCCACGATGGGCATATTTCCATACAGGTAACCGTTGATCGTAAAAAACTGGACGCAGCGCGCCGGCGTGCGACCGGCGTGCGGCCGATGCCGCTAGGTCGGCGCGAAGCGTAACCTGGTGCGTTCCCTGGCTTTCGCGGCTTCGCCGTCGCGGTCACGTGGCGGAGCGTGCGTAACGAGTGAGGCCAGCAGCTCGCGCGCCGCCCCGCTGACCTGGTCGACGGCACGTTCGAAGGCGGCCTCGTTGGCCTTCGACGGTCGGGCGAAGCCGCTCAATTTTCGTACGAACTGCGTCGCCGAAGCGCGGATTTCATTTTCCGTAGCCGGCGGCGAGAAATTATGCAAAGTCTTGATGTTACGGCACATGCGGACTCTCCAAAAGGGCTCAATCGGTCTTCAGGCATCGCCGAGACACCCCTTCCTTCCGCTGCAACGGTGCGGGGGTGCTTCGTGCCCGTACGGGGTTTGCCGAAGGCGGCGCCAGGGTCCGTCAGCGCCTCGCGCGTAAAGAGCATCAGTACATGAAGAGTCTCATCGTTTTCGATCTCGACGGTACGTTAGCGCCGAGCAAGTCTTCGATCGATCCCGAAATGGCCGGCTTGTTAGGCCGGCTGCTCGGCGTAGCAAAGGTGGCAATTATTTCGGGCGCCGACTTTCCGCAGTTTCAGACGCAAGTTCTGGCTCATTTGTCGCCGGGCGACGCGCTGCGAGGTCTAACGATTCTGCCGACCTGTGGAACGAAATTCTTTCGCTACGAGAACGGCTGGCAAAAACTCTATTCCGAAGACTTCAACGAGTCGCAAAAAAAGAAAATCATCGATGCGCTGGACCAAGCGGTTGCGCAATCCGGATTTCAAGCGCAAAAGACCTGGGGACCGGCGATCGAAGACCGCGGCAGCCAGATCACCTACTCCGCTCTGGGCCAGCAGGCGCCCTTGGACGAAAAGAAATCTTGGGATCCGGATTTCGCCAAGCGCCAGAAAATCAAAACGCTGCTCGATCCCTTGCTGCCCGAGTTCTCGGTCAGGCTAGGCGGCGAGACGTCGATCGACGTCACGTTGCCGGGAATCGACAAGGCCTACGGTATTCGCAAACTTCGCGACATCCTCGGTATTTCCATCGGCGCCATGCTGTACGTCGGCGACGCGCTGTTTCCCGGCGGCAACGACTATCCGGTGCGCGACGCCGGCGTCGACTGCATTGCCGTGCGCGACCCCGAGGAAACCAAGCGAATTATCGAAACCGTCGTCGCGTGCCTGACCCCGGGCGCGACGTAATTCAACGCCGATTTGGTCGCGAGCCGGAACTACTCGTAGTCCGGCGCTCGCCCGTCGTCTTTCTGGGTCATGAAAAATTCCGGGCCCTTCGGCGCTTTTATCGGAACGAACTTGCGCGGCGGCTTCGTGAAATCAAAACAGTCGATGGCGGGCGAATTCGCGCGCGTGTCGCTCGCCGCCAGTTGGCCGAGCCCGAAAACGTCTTCGGCAAATCGTAGGATGCTTCCGGTCTCGTAGCGCACGTGCGAAACGTAACCCTTTTTAGCGTAGGGCGAAATCACCAAGAGCGGCACGCGAAAGCCGAGACCATCGTAGTCGACGTGTGGCGGCGGAACGTGGTCGTATAATCCGCCCCAATCGTCCCAGATCACGAAGATCGCCGTGCTGTCCCAAAACTGGCTCTTCCCGACGGCGTTGACCAGCGCGCTCACCCACGACGGGCCAAAGCCGCCGCCGCAATTCACGTGATCGGAATTCTTGCAGATGGGCGTGATCCAGGTGACGTTCTCGAGCGTCCCGCCGGCGACGTCTTTGATGAATCGCTTTTGCGGCGTGATGATGTCTTTCTTCCAGTCGGGGCCGAAGCGGATATGACGGATGGCCTGATAACCCGACCACGGATAATCCTCGAAATCATGGATGTTACTGGTGTAGAATCGCCACGATAGGCCGGCATTGTCGAGTTCGTCGCCGAGCGTCATGTAGTCGAAGCAGGCTCGCTGGTAGGCTCCATACGTTCGCTTCTTCGTAATCCTCTGGACGGTATCGCTGGGTGGGCCGTCGCAGCCCCAGAACCCGCCGGGAAGATCGACGCTCGACTGCGCCTGCGCGGCAATAATATACTGATGCGAGACGAAGCTTTCGTCGAGGTGCGATTGATGCATATGGTCGGCTAACACCCACTCGTGCGCCATGTCGAAGTACGGCTTTGAATCGTGGTGCGGCACGTAGACGTACTCCCGGTTGGGGGGACCGCCCCCGCCCCACTCCTGGTCGAATCCGTCCATCTTACAATTCGTTCCGGGCAGTCCGGTGCCGTTGCAGGCTGCAAACATCGCGGTGGCGGAGTGGTCGATCGTGTACTGCTCCGCCAGGCTCACGGGCTGCAGCTCGATGGTCTGCCCCGCCGAGTTCTTCCCGCTGGCGACGGTATCGGCGCCGGGATATCCCTGGAAAAGATTGTCGAAGCTACGGTTTTCCTGAACGATGATAATGACGTGTTGAATCGGGCTCTGCGCCGCGCGCGCGTGTGGCAACGGGCCTGCAATCCCTCGCTGCTCGCTTGGTCCGCTGCCGGGAGACGAGCAAGCGGCAAGCGACAACGCGGCGAGCAAGGCTATTAGGGCAACGTTTTTTCTCGACATTCCGCTCGTCATTCTGCCAACGGCGCACGTTTCCATCCCCAGCCCATGCGACGCGCGATGCGAAGAAACGCCGATAACCTCGACGACTCACGTGCGGTCATCTCCGTCGGCGCCCTCGCCGACGAAGCGGAAAATCATGACGCGATAGCCCTTACCTTCGATGCCGAGGGACGTGACGTTAAGCTCTTCGCGGGCCTGCACCGAGTCGGTTTCCCACTCGTCGCGCTCGCTGTTATACACGCGCACGTGGTAGCGCGCTCCCGGTTCGAGCAACTCCGAAATGTCGATTGGAACGTTGGTCGTCGCATCGCTGACGTTACCGACCAACACGGCGATTTCGTCCCCGCGCTGCAACGCGACGACGCGTGCGATTCGGGAGAAAATCGGCACCTTGTCGGAAACGTCGGTCTCATAGAGAGAATGGGTGAACTGGGTGTTGACTTCGCAGGTCGTAAAGAGCGTAAGCGAACCTTGCGTACGCACGGCAAAGTACGAAATCTCCCGTCCGTGGAAGGGTAGCCGTCGCAGGGCCACCCACTTCCAATTGGCCGGAACGAGCGGATTTATCTCGGGACGATCCCCGGAGAGCGTGAGGCCGCAAACGCCTTCGATCGCAGCCCAGAGAAAGCGCGGCGGCTCCCAAGGACTCAAACGCATACCTCTATTGACCAGCGAATCGCCGTCGAACCACTCGCTGAACTGCCCCGGAACGGTATTGTGGCGGCGTGGATCGCGTGCGTAGTGCTCGAACGAAGACCGCAGCGCGTTGACCATGAACTCCGGGTGATACCGTGCTGCGGCAAAAGCGTACCACCACGTCAACCCGGGCCAGACGCCTCCGAGTAACCCCGAAAATGCCGCGGGATCGTAGCGTGGATCCAACGCGGAGGCCGTGCGCAGACCGGCTTCGGTGCGGAAGTCCGGTGAGTTCAGGCGAGCAATGATACGAAAGCCGGTTTCGTCGTCGCAGGTGTCAAACATTACCGGGAACACTTGATCGCCGGTGACGTCGGTGTGCGGATTTCCTCGCACGTCGATGTTGAGATAGAAAAGTCCGTTCTTGGGATTGATGAGATGCTCTTGCATCGCCGTCTGGATTTTCGCCGATGTATCGGCGAAAGCGCGCACCTCGGCGTCGCTTTCGCTCACGCGTTCGGCAAGATGCGATAGGTAACGCAGAGCGGCGGCACATTCGGCGTTGATCTCCGTGACCGCCCCGTTTATGGAATAGTGGGCGATGATATTGCGCCAGCCGGCAATGGCCCAGACGTTTCCGCGCGGATCGTCGGCGGTGCAGACGACGAGATTGCGTTCGTCCATTTGAGAAATAATGTAATGGCCGGCACGCGCGAGTGCCGGAAAGATTCTGCCGAGCCAAGCTTCGTCGCCGGTGCATCGGAAATGATGATTGGCCGCCATGATGAAGAGCGGCGTATCGTCATTGATGTTGAGTCCGTCGTCTTCGACGCGCCCCGAAAGGGCGTCGACGTATTCGGGAAGCTTTCCGTTCGGATATTGCAAACGGGCAGCTACGTTGAGCAACGAACGCGAGAATTGAGGGGCGAAATAGTCGCAGCCGAAAACGAACCACGCGCAATCGCGTATGACGACGTTCGACATAACCCCCGGGTCGTTGGTAAACAGCCATCCGATGGGATATCGTGCCATCACCCGGCGCATGTTGACCTTGCTCCACAGCGCTCCGTCGTTGATCATGTCGTCGGGCGTGATCACTTCGGCGCGGTGAAGCTCGTCTTCCAGCGCGCTCAGCGTCTCCTCCAACGACTGCGCCCCCGAGACCGCGGCGAAGCCTTTGCGGACGTCCGCATCGGCACTTTCGTACACGCCGGTTTTGAACGCGAACCGTTCGCTCGTTCCCGGGGCGATAACTGCGTCGACTTGCAAACTGCCGAGGATATCGCCGCTCGCTTCGGTCGCATTGCTCAGCGGCGCCGTTCGGCTCATGCTATACACGTTGCCGAAGTCGAAGCTCGTTTCGTAGGCCGACGGTTCGCGCGTCAGACCGAAGATACGGAGCGGATTGTCGCCGCCTCGATTCTGCGCCACCAGCCCGAAGACGCTTCGATCGTAAACGGCAGCAACGTCGTCGGGCGTTTCTCCGCGAAGGCGCGCATAGCCGGTGACTCGCAGCGCCTGCTCGTGCGCGCCACGGTTCTCGATCTGTACTATTTGATACAGGACGGGGGGATCCGATTGGGTCGCTTCGTGAATGGGCGCCAGCGGTAAGAAGACCGTTTCGGTGATTCGGATCGACCCGCCCACGTCGAACCTACGCCGCACATACGCGGGGTGAATCTCGACGATCACGTCGTCGAGGTCGAGCGAAAGCGGCGTGTAGACCTTCGCGCTACCGTCCGAGGCGGCTACGCCTGCATCGCGCAGCGGCCGTCCGGCAATCGAAAACCGAATGGCGATCGAACCGATCACCGTGCGCCCGTGCGCCACCGAGAAAAGCCGCTCGATGTCGCCGGTGTTCTTCGTGTTCGCCCACAGCTCGCTGTTTCCGAGGCTGGGGCCCATGCCGAGGCTGCCGGCCGTCGTTCGATAACTCGGCAGCCGACGGCCCGGGTCGATGTGGTACGGCGACGATTTTGGCGGCGTCGCGCTCATGGAAGCCGTGGTTATTCCGAGAAGGTCCCGCTCCCTCGTTCATGAATTTCCTCGACGAGGCAATTCGATTGAAAACCGTCGCTGGAAGAGTTCTCCTCCCCCTTCTGGTTGCGGTGGCTTACATCGCGGCCGCGAAACTCGGGCTTTCGCTGGCATTCGCGACGAAGCAAGTCACGGCGATCTGGCCACCGACCGGCATTGCGCTGGCGGCACTCTTGCTCGGCGGATATCGCGTCTGGCCCGGGATTTGGATCGGCGCGTTCGCCAGTAACGCCGTCGCCGCAGAACCCCTTTGGACCGCCGCGGCCATCGCGACGGGGAATACGATCGCTCCGGTTTTCGGCACGTTTCTGTTGCGGCGATTCGGCGAGTTCGACAACGCACTCGAACGCGTGCGCGACGTCTTCCTGCTAGCATTACTTGGTTCGGCCATTGCCATGACGGTGTCGGCAACAAACGGCGTCGTCGCTCTCGCACTCGCAAGAATCGTTCCGTGGAGCGCCTTCCCGTCGGTTTGGTGGGTATGGTGGGTGGGCGACGCGATGGGCGTGCTGTTCGTCGCTCCTTTGCTGCTGACGTGGTTCACGAGCTTGCAGCGAAGACCGCGAAACGAGCCACGCATCGCCGAACTCTGCATCCTCGGCATCACGCTGATCGCGACGAGTGCGATTTCGTTCCTGAGTTCGTTTCCGCTGCGCCTTTCGGTCTATCCGTTCATTATCTGGAGCGCGCTGCGTTTTCGGCAGCGCGAAACGGCCGCCGTTATCGCGGTCATCTGCGGCATCGCGGTCTGGGCGACGTCGCACGGCGTGGGCCCCTGGATCACCGGATCGTTCGATTCGCGGCTGGTGCAACTCGATAGTTGGATGGCGGTGCTTGCCATCACCGGTCTCGTGCTCGGCGCGATCACGGCGGAGAGGCGCGCCGCCCGCATCGACCTTCAGGCATTGTTGGACCAAACCAAACGCTCCGCCGATACGCTGCAAGCAGCCTTTCTCCCGGAACGTCTGCCGCAACGTTTAGGTCTTCGATGCGACGCATTCTACATCGCTGCCGAGCGCGAAGCGCTCATCGGCGGCGACTGGTACGATGCGTTCGACCTTCCCGACGGGCGGATCGCGTTTTCCATCGGCGACGTGACCGGTCACGGGCTCGATGCCGCCGTCACCGCGGCGCGTCTGCGGCAGAGCATTTTCGCTGCCGCATTCGATTCCGAAGACCCGGCCGACATCTTGGCCAAAGCCGATCGCATGCTGCAGTCGCGGCAGAACACGCCCGCAACAGCCGTCGTGGCAATTATCAGCCGCGATCTCTCGACGATGCTGTATGCGACCGCCGGACATCCACCGCCGATCGTCGCCGCGCGAGGCGTTCCCGCCCATGCGCTGGCCTACGGCGGCGTGCCGTTCGGCGTCGGCGTACCGGTGGCATCGCAAACCTACGGGGTCGAGTTGGAACCCGACGCCGTCGTCATCTTCTACACCGATGGTCTCACCGAGTTCAAGCGCGATATCGAGCAGGCGGAAGGGATGTTGCTGCAAGCCGCTACCCGGCTCGTCGCAGACCTTCAAATCGAACATCCGGCGGCGTTCGTCCAACGCAGCGTTATGGGTTCCGAGCGGCCGGCCGACGATACGCTGGTGCTCGTCGTGCAACGCGGCGTCCCGCTTCAAAAATCTTGGAGCTACGATTCGCGAAACTCACGCAACGCGCAGTCGCTACGGCGCGAGATCATAGGCTTCATTCGTTTCTTCGCCAGCAGTGAAGAGCAAGTATTCCGTGCCGAGTTAATCATCGGTGAAGTGCTCGCCAACACGGTCGAGCACGCACCCGGTGCGGTCGATCTCGACATCGATTGGACGGGTTCGCATCCCGTCGTCACCGTCTCCGACGACGGGCCCGGATTGTCGCGCTTTGCCGCGAGTCTGCCGACCGACGCCTTGAACGAGAACGGGCGAGGCCTTTTTCTGGTTTCGTCGCTGTCGCTGGACGTCACGTCTGAAGCGAAACCAGCCGGGGGCACGACCATGCGCATCGTGCTTCCGACCGAACGTGCCGACGGCACGCGCACCGCTCAATGACGCGTTTCAGAGCCAGAATTACCGGTGCCGTATACCTGCTGTATTTCTTGACGGTTATATCCGCATCGTTCTTGATTGGTCGCGTGCCGGTCGCCTACAGCGATGCCGCCAACCTTATCGCAAATGCGCTCTACGTCGTGGTCGCCTTGCTTCTCTACCGGATTTTTAACCCGGTGAGCCGGAACTTCGCCCTGCTCGCCGTGATGGTCAGCCTCCTCGGATGCCTCGTTCAGTCTCTGAGCCTCTTTCACCTCACCACTCCCCAAAGCGCGTTGCCGATTTTCGGTCTGTTCAACCTCACGATCGGCTATCTTATTCTAAGGTCGACGTTTTTGCCGCGCGCGCTGGGCATCCTCATGGTGTTGTCCGGTGTAGGGTGGCTAATGGTTCTATCCCCGGAGCTTGTGAAACGTCTTGGCACGTACATCGAGGTGATCGGTATCGTGGCGGAGGCCTGCTTGATGCTGTGGCTCCTCGTTGTGGGCGTGAACGTTCAACGCTGGAGCGAACAGGCCGCAGCGGCGCCGATTCAAAAGCCATGGAGCCAAGATCGAGACGACTAGTACTCGTTTCCGTCGTGCGCAGTGCCGGGCACCTGAGCCCTCGATTGCCTGAGCCTAGCTCGGCCTGCTCGCAGACCTTACGCTCGATTCAACGCGTCCGGCCGACTTGCCGGCGACAGCGCTTAGGGGTCTGCGGAAAAGGACCTTCGTTATCCTTTAGTCTCGGCTCCGCAGGCGGAAGCACAGGTTAGTTAGGGGAATCATCGCCCTTAAAGGAGCCCGTTAATCATGCGTACGCGCCATCTTGCATTCCTCGGCATGTTATCGTCGCTGTCGATTTTCACGGCCTGTTCGGCTACCAATCCGCCGGCGCCGTTCATGTCTTCAAACGCAACCGCAGTTTCAAGTCCGGTAAGAGAGTATACCGGCGGCGGCAAGATCCAACACATTGTGATCATGATTCAGGAGAATCGCAGCTTCGACAACTTCTTCGCCACGTTTCCGGGGGCCAACGGAACGACGACGGGCTACTACCTCAAGAAGGTGAACGGCAAGTACGTTCGCACGCAAGTAACGCTCGGGGAAACGACGCTCGCGGGCCTCGACCTCAATCATTCGTGGGCAGACTACACCATGGATTACGACAAGGGCGGGATGGACGGTTTCGGCCAAGAGCGCATCAACGGAAATAATCCCGCCCCCCATATGTACGCCTATGAATACGTCGAGCCGTCCCAGATTCAGCCTTACTGGACGCTAGCCCAGGAGTACGCGCTGGCCGACAACATGTTCCAAACGCAGGGCAGCGGCAGTTTCACCGCCCACCAAGATCTCATCGCCGGCACGACGCACCAGGTCTACAACAACCACATCGGCAGTCTTATCGACTATCCTTCGCTGAACGGCAATTGGGGCTGCAACGCAAAAGCCGGCACGGTGACCTCGATGCTGACCAAGAGCGGGCAATACCTCAAAGGCGGGGGCCCGTTTCCGTGTTTGACCTACTCGACCGGTACGATGCGCGATCTCCTCGACGCCAAGCAGGTATCTTGGAAATACTACGCGCCGCCGCACCAGAACAACAAGGTCGGCGCGCTCTGGAACGCGTTTGCAGCGATCGACGCCGTCTACAACGGCCCCGAATGGGCCACGAACATTTCGATGCCCGAGACGAACATCTTCAACGACATCTCGAACGCGCAGCTTCCAGCCGTCTCATGGGTCATCCCCGACCAGGTCGATTCCGATCACGCGCACTCGAAGACCGGCGAGTACAACGGCCCGGAGTGGATCGCGTCGGTCGTCAACGCCATCGGGCAAAGCAGTTATTGGAACTCGACCGCAATCATCGTCGTATGGGACGACTGGGGCGGCTGGTACGACCACGTTCCGCCGCCGTTCTTCGATAACGCCGGCGGACTCGGGTTCCGCGTACCGATGCTCGTCATCTCGCCGTACGTGCCCGCCGGCACCATCGCGCACACGCAGTACGAGTTCGGCAGCATTCTAAAGTTCGTCGAAGAGACGTTCCACCTCGGGTCGATGGGGACGACCGACGTGCGCGCAAAATCGATCGGGAACATCTTCAACTTTAAGATGAAAGCGCGGACCTTTCACGTGATCCAGGCCGCACGCTCTCGCGCATACTTCATGCATCAGCCTCCGTCCTACGCACCGGTCGATACCGAGTAGTTCTCGCAAGACTGAAAGCGACCATCTTGTAATGCGTTTTCGTTCTGCATGGCTCGCAATAATAGTTGCGGCACCGCTCCTACCCGCTTTCCTTGCTAGTGGATGCTCCAACGGAAGCAAGGCAGCGCCGATCGTTCCGGCGGTCGCCGATCGATCGCTTTCATTCGACGCGACGCCCGGCAAGTACATCAAGCACATCGTCATCGTCGTGCAGGAAAACCGTAGCTTCGACAATTTGTTCGCGACGTTTCCAAACGCCGACGGCGCCACCCAAGGCAAGACGCACGACGGTAAGATAATTCAACTTAAGGTTAAGGATCTCGCAGGTGCTCAAGACATTAACCATGACTGGAAAACATTTTACCCCGAATACGACAATGGTAAGATGGATGGATTCGACCTCTGCAAGATTGCGGGCCCGAACATTAAGTGCGGGACATACGCTTATCAGTACGTTAACCCGTCGCAAATTCAGCCATACTGGACGCTAGCGCAACAATATGGCCTTGCCGATCACATGTTCCAAACGCAAGGCAGTGGCAGCTTCACTGCCCACCAGGACCTGATTGCGGGCACCACCGCTATAAACTCCACTCAGAGCCTGATCGACTATCCATCAAATTGGACCAACTGGGATTGCGACGCGTCGAAGCAGACGAAAACGTCCCTAATGGACTACCACCAGGACTATTTGGACAAGCAGGGACCGTTTCCGTGCCTTAAATACCCAACCGGGACGCTCGCCGACCTGCTCGACGCAAAAAAGACTTCGTGGAAATACTATGCCCCGCCGTACACGCCGGCCAGTCCTAATGCCGGCACTCTTTGGAATGCGTTTGCGGCAATTCACGCGGTGCGATATGGTCCCGACTGGAACAACATTTCGACTCCCGAAACCAACATCTTTACCGATATTACCAACGGACAGCTTCCGGCATTATCCTGGCTGATTCCAGAGCAGCCGAACTCCGACCACCCGAACGGAAAATATAGCCCAGACTACGGACCTTCTTGGGTAGCGCAGGTCGTCAATGCGGTTGGGCAATCACCTTATTGGAACTCGACCGCAATTTGTGTTCTCTGGGACGATTGGGGCGGCTTCTACGATCACGAACCGCCGCCGATCCTGGATAAGACCGCCGACGGCACTGTGTATGGGTTGGGGTTTCGGGTTCCACTGATTGTCATCTCGCCCTACGTCCCAGCGGGAAAGATTTCGCATACGCAGTACGAGTTCGGCAGCATTCTGAAGTTCGTCGAGACGACTTTCAGCTTAGGCTCACTGGGTACGACGGACGTACGCGCCACTTCGATCGGCAACATGTTTAACTTCAAACAAAAGCCGCGGCCGTTCAAAGTCGTTCCGGCCAAGCGATCGCGGCAGTACTTCCTGCACCAACCCGAGTCCAACTTACCCGTGGACAGCGACTAGGGCAGCTCCTTTCTTACTCCGGCGCCCCAATCTAGCCGTCCGCCAACCCCGCGGCCGTTACAGGCAACTAGTGCCGTCCGGGCGGGGGGCAGTCGGCATCGGCACGCGCCTTCGCTGCAATGTAGGTGCCGATCTTGTAAACCACGTCGACGCTGAGATCGTAGCCGTTGTTCTCGTCGTGAATCGTATCCGTGCCGAGTTCGAGCGGCCCGCTGAACGTTTCGCCGCTGTGCATGGTTGCGGTATTTCCTTCAGGTCGGCGGGAGCCCGTCCAACCGTTGACGTGCGCTACCGTGTAAACGGCCGGAACCGGGGCGCTCGCGTACACGTAGGTATGGCAGACCAAGGCGAGCTTCACGCCGGGTTTCGGTTCGTTGGGACTGTACCAAAGCGTCCACTTATCGGATTGCTGTTTGGCGCTGCAGGCGACGCACGCAACGGCCAAGACTCCGGCGATGAAGCGCTTTGCGATGAGCCGAAGGTCCTTCATCGATTCCTTTCTCAGAATGCTGCGACACCGTTCGGAGTGCCGTTACCCGTCGGCGCGTAGGTGTCGACGATGCCGACGGCCGACCGGCACCGTCGACTGCGAGCTTGCCGGCCCGGCCTAGAATATCCGAGCCGAACCCTACACCTTCGGAGAGAAATCTCCTGGCGAACGATTTGCGCAGGATTTTCCGGGTGCTCAAAAAACGGGCTGCCCGTGCGATGCTGTCGATTGCTGGCCTCGCTCGGAGTCGCAACGAGCGTCCTCGCATCGTTGCCCGCGGCGGGCGCCCCGACGGCGAGCGACGCTGCGGTTCCAAACGCGTTGCAGGAGGCAGTGCAGACGCTCGCAAGTGAGCGTGCGGGTTTCACGGCGTTTCACGTCCACCTCGATTCCGAGCAGCGCGGTCCCGGCCATAACGCTTCGCTCGACGTGCAGTCCGGACTGTTGCGCGAGGGCGACCGTATCGCTGCGGTACGAATCTACAGCCAAGCGAAGGATGGTAAGACTCTGTCGGCCGACGATCTCGCGAAGGCGCAGGCCGAAGTCGACAAGAAACTGCCGAGCGACCCGTACGTGCTGCCGCTGCGCGAGGATCAGTTCTCCGATTACAAGGTCGAGACTGCAGCCTGCGACCAGTGCCCCGCGGGATCCGTCGAGCTTCATTTTACCAGCCTGAAACGCGACGCCGTCCATGGCGACGGAACGATGCTCGTGGACGCCGCGTCGCATCACATCGTCCGCATCGATTTCGTGCCGAGCGCGTTTCCGAAATACGTCGACAAGGCCAACGTCACGCTTACCTACGGCCGCGTCTTACCCGATCTGTGGGACGTCGTCGAAATGCGACAGCACTACGAGGGTCACATGCTCATGCTCAAGGGCGGCGCCGACGTCACGACCTCGTTCACGAACTATCGCCGAGTTGCTTCGCTCGACGACGGCATCAAGACGCTGGCGTCGGGAATTTAGTATCGGCCGCATGTCGACGCGGGGGCAGCGCTATCGGTACGGCCGGGAGTTGCGAAAAGCGTGCTCCCGTTCCGCTCAGTCGGCGTGGAAATTGCGTGACGATTCCGTGGATCCGTTGGTATTGCTGGAAGAGTCCAATGCCGGAAGGATTCCGGGGCTGATCCCGCTGCGCTATGCTCGAATGGCGCAATCGCCGCTCGCGTTCTTGCGCGGATCGGCGATCGTGCAAGCCCGCGACCTTGCGGGCGCGCCGGTCAGCGGCGTGATCGTTCAACTCTGCGGCGATTGTCACTTGTCGAACTTCGGCGGCTTCGGAACGCCGGAGCGCAACCTGGTTTTCGACATCAACGATTTCGACGAAACCTATCCCGGCCCGTGGGAATGGGACGTTAAGCGTCTCGCCGTCAGTTTCGTTCTGGCGTCACGCTACCGAAGCTTTCCCGACGCCACGGCGCGCGACGCCGTCGGGGCCGCCGTCACTTCGTATCGCGAGCGCACCGGCGAATACGCCGCGATGTCGGCGCTCGAGGTCTGGTACACTCAAATCGATTTTCAGGAGCTCCGTAGTTTTTTTCAACGAAACGCGGGCGTCGTGGCCGGGTTACGCACGGCCGAAGCTCTGGCGCAGCGGCGCACCTCCGAAATGATGTTTCCCAAGCTCACGACGGTACGCGACGGGCGCGCGACGATCGTCGACAACCCGCCGCTGGTGTATCATTTTCACCAGTACGCCCAAGAATGGGACGCATCGATTCACGCGTTCTTCGAACGCTATCGGCAATCGATGCCGGTCGACCGCAGGCAGCTCTTCGAGCGCTACCGTTTTCAAGACATCGCCATCAAGGTCGTCGGGGTTGGAAGCGTCGGAACGCGGTGCACTATCGCGCTTTTTTTGGCCGACGAAACCGATCCGTTATTCCTTCAAACCAAAGAGGCGCGCCGCTCGGTCCTCGAGCCCCCGCAAGCGGAAAGCCGCTTCGCGCACCAGGGGGAGCGCGTGGTCTTAGGTCAGCGCCTGATGCAAGCTGCCAGCGATATTTTTCTGGGTTGGGCCGAGATACCGCAATCCCAAGACTACTACGTGCGCCAACTGCGCGACATGAAGGTTTCTGCCGATATCGAGGCCTTTGGCCGGCAGTCGCTCGTCGATTACGCGACCATCTGCGGCTGGGCACTGGCAAGAGCGCACGCGAAGGCGGGAGACGCAGCGACGGTTGCGGGCTACCTCGGCGCCGGGGATCGCTTCGATCGCGCCGTGGTGCAGTACGCCTCGGCGTACGCCGATCAAGTCGAGCGCGATTACGCGGTTTTTCTCAAGGCGATTCGCGCGGGTCGCCTGCAAACCGAAACCGGCGACTTCAACGAGGTCGAGTTCCTACCTTAATCGGCGGTCAGCTGAAGACGGCGGCGAGCAGCGCCATGATTCCGAGAATCGCAATCATCGCAGCAACGAAACCGGCCATCGAACGCGGGGCTTCAGGATAGGCTTTCCGGAATTCCCGAAGCTCGAAGAGCGAAAGCGCCAGCGAGAGCAGCCCGAATCCGATCATCGTGATGCCGAGCGAGCGGGGATTGATCGCAAACGTCGACGACGAGCGCCCTTGCACGCCTTCAAAGAATTTGTCGATGGTGAATCCAAAACCGATCAACGCCAGCGACGTACGCGTCCACGCGAGCGCCGTGCGTTCGTACGCCAGACGCAGATTATCGAATACGGGATCGGGAACCGCGGCCATGGGTTACGTCGTGGAACGAGCCGGCGGCGAAGCGCCCGGTGACGGGGGTTCGGCGTGAATCGGACCGCCGCTGCCGGCTCCGCGACGGATTCCCGGCAAACTGCCGATCCCCGACGCCGCTCGAATGAGGCTCACGTCACGGACGAGCGCGCTCAACAATGCGTTTTCGGCGGGGCAATCCAAGTCGGGAGACGCCCAGCCGTGCCAGTTCACGCGCGTCGTCGTACCAAACGAGGCGCTCTTCATGCATGGGGAACCGGTCACGTTGGCCGCGCGCACCGCCTTCAGGTCGGCAAAGAAGCGCGCCGTCACATCGCCGGCGACGGAAAACGATTTCGACCCGCTCTGCGCGACGCCGCCGCGACTTTGCAGCACGATCGTCGCCGTGCCGTCCGACCACATGTCGATCCGGTAGCCGGTGGTGTTGGTCGAACCCGAATCGACGATCACCGCACCGTCGCGCGCCGAAGCAGCGGCGTTCGTCACCAATCCGAGCGCAACGATGAATGCGAGTGGGAGTGCTTCGCGGCGAAACATCGCGTGACCGATCCTTAGAACGCGCCCAGCCCGTTGGGCGTGCCGAGCCCGGTCGGACCATCGAAGCCTGACCGGGCGTAACAAATGTAATGGACGCTCGAGGCGCAGTTTCCGCCGATGGGCGCATAGAGATTGCTGCCGACGGTTGGGTCGAAGAGCTTCGTGCGGTTCGCCCAAACGTGCTCCGGTCCGTTGATGCCGGCGGCATTTCCGGCGCGCCCGAAAATCCCGGCAATCAGCGGCGCCGATACGCTCGTTCCGCCGAACGCCGTCCACCCGTTGAAGTACACGGCGACTGGGGTCAGGACGGAAGCTTCAGCCGCAACGTCGGATTCCGAGCGCATCTTGCACAGGCCGTCGTTTTGCCACGTCGGCTTCTTCACGTCGATGCTACAGCCGCTCCCGGCCCCACCGCACGAACCGCTGCAATCGAAATCCTTAATCTCGTTCCAGACGCTTTCTTTCCAGCCGCGCTGATCGTTTGACGTGACCAAATGCGTACCGCCGACGCAGACGACCGGAGCCAACGAGCAGGGTTGCTGCGGGCCGCCGCAGTTTTTAAGACCGCCTCCGTCGTCACCCGAACTCGCAACGTACACGTGACCGGTCGCAGCAAAGGCCGGATCGGACGGCTCGCCCGGGCCGCCGCACTGGCTGTACTCGCTGCCGCCGTAGGAATTGCTGATGACCACGGCGCCGAGTTTGACGGCTTCTTTGACCGCGGTGTAGAGATCGGACGTATAGTCCGTGTTCGCCTGAACCAGCACGATATGGCACTTGGGACAGATGGCCGAAACCATGTCGAGATCGACCGCCTGTTCGGCATCCCAATTGACGTTCGTCGGCGGCGGGCTGGTGCCGCCGGTTTGGTTGCGAATCGTGAGACACCCGTTGCCCGTGGTACACGCCCCCAACGCGTAGGACGAACGATAGGCCGCGAGGTCGCTCGACGCTCTCGGATAACCGTATGCGTCGACGATGGCCACCTTGGTCCCGTTTCCGACGGTAATCTTGTACGCATTTTGCAGATCTTTCGGGCCGTAACCGTAATGCGTTGCGTTTTCTTGCGCATCGTTCGATCGCAGGTCGACGCGTTCGAGCGCGAAGCACCGCATTTCGCCGGCTCGCGATGGCCGCGGACAGACTTCGCGAACCGCATCGCGACTCGTCAACGGAATCTCACCGTTGACCGTCACCGGCGGTGACCCGCCGAAGGCGGTCTGCGCCAAGGTGGACGATTGCGCGCTGGACGGCGTTTGTGGAACGACGCCGTTCCCCATTGCGCCGCCGTGACAAGCCGTTAGCGATGCGATGGCGAAAAAGGCGGTCGCGCGTATGAAATTGCGGCTCAAGGGAACCTCCGGATTTTGGTCGGGTCGGGTTAGGGTTTCTCACCTGGTGAACGCACGATGAGGCGCGCTCGTTCCCGAATTCTCGTCCCTAGGAGTTGCCCATCGGCCCCATCGGGACCTACGCGCCTGCGCGTTGCAACCATCTGGAAGCGCGACCTCGTGATCGACAGCAACGGGCGCGCGATCGTCGCGAGCTCATTCGTGCCCGCAAGCGGGCGTCGCCACTCCCGTTCTCAGGATGCGCTGCTGGCCGAGGCTGCCGACCAGGTGCAGGCCTACTTTGCGCGGCGCCTGCACCGTTTCGACCTTCCGTTGGCGCCGGCTGGTACGCCGTTTCAGCAGGCAGTCTGGGAACTCGTTGCCGCCTTGGCATTCGGCGAGTTCGTATCGTACGGCGACGTTGCTCGTGCGATCGGCCGTCCGCTCGCGCATCGCGGCGTCGCAATCGCGATGCGGCTGACGCCGATCGACCTGTTCGTGCCCGCGCATCGCGTCGTCGGCAGCGACGGGCGCATCAAGGGTGCGAAGCCCGGATCGATGCGAGCGCGGCTGGTCGCGTTCGAGCGCCGGGCGAGAAAGGGACTTCGGTCATAATTGAGTGACGGCACCGGCGAACGCCGCGTTGGCGATCGTCTCATCGACGAAGCGCGCATTATATGCGACGATGTCGTCGACGAGCGGAAACTGCGGATGACGGCGCACCGCCGCCAGCCGATACCCGCCGGCGGACGCTTCGAGAATTTCCCATTCGGTCATGCGCGCGAGCGCGGCACGGACGCGGCCGCCGGGGTCGCGCCGCAATTCGGGGTCGACGAAGAGTTCCGACGGCAACGCGCGGAGGCGCTCCTCGACCGCCGCGACCGCATCGCGTTCGGTAAATTCCGCCGCACGCCCGTCGAGCCACGACGCCAGCAATTGACTCGTTACCACCGGGCGAATCGCGGCGAGCGCCGGCACCAAATGCTCGCGGTCGCCGAGCCGCACGAGACGAAATAACATCGGCAGCCGCTTGGCAACGAATGGATCGTAGCTCACGCCGGCAAGATAGACGGTCGCAACGGGAGCTAGCCGATCGATCGCACCGCGCATCGGTCCGATCGTGCCGTCGACGGAAGAGCGTTCTTCCGCAGTGAGACACAACGTTGCGCCGCGATCGACCACGTCTTTCATGCGGGCCAGATCCGCCTCGATCGCGTTCCGCGTTTCATCGCGCATCTCGCGCGAGCCGGCCTCGTTTTCGAGCGGCAATAACCCCAACACCACCAAGACCGGTCCCGCATCGACGCGCCGCAACACCGGGCGCAGCCACGGGAGTCGCAGCGCCGGGAATCCCGGTTCGTACATGCGGCGCGAGCAGGCGCTGAAGATCGGATGTCGCCACCAGCTGTATTCGACGAACACCGTACCGACGATGGCCATCGAGTCGAGCTCGTGTTGATGGTTCGCCACGATCAACGTTGGCCCGCGCTTGCGCGGAACGTTACCCCAGTGACGAACGCGGTAGGCGACGCGCACCCACGCGTAGCTCGTCGTCATGGCGACGATCCGCGGCGGCCATCCCCACAGCGACGACAGCGGGGTTCGGCCGACGCGCAGCACCGTGAGCGCCGCCAGCGCGAAGCTCAATCCGGCCAATGCGAACACGGCTTGATAGCCCGGGCGCGTTCCGTGAAACGTGGCGATGAGCCAGCCGCCGACGAGCGGCGCAACCACGTTGGGCAGGTGCGACGCGACGCCCCACAGCCCCAAATCGCGAGCCACGTCCCGCATCGCGGGGATGCTATCCATGGCGAGTGCCCAGCCGCTGGAGAAAATCCCGCCGAATCCGATACCAAAGAGGAACGCGTACAGGAAAATCCATTGCGGTGCCGGCGCGACGGCAAAACCGATTGCCGCAATCGCCATCGGCACGCAGGCGCACGCGGTGACGATTTTGCGCGGGAGCCGATCGGAGAGAATGCCCAAGTATACCGACGATGCAGTCGCGCCGATCATCGTGCAAAAGGCTGCAATTGCGGTGCCGAGCGACGGATTGGGCAGGCCTTGGACGTCGCGAAAGTAGTACAGCACGAACGTCTGAAGTAACGTCAATCCGAAGAATACCAATACGCGCGCCGCGAACACGACCGCGAAGTCGTGCCAGTCGCGCACGCGGGCGCGATCCTGTTCGACCCACTGCGTTTCGCGAATCCATATCAACGACAGCGCGCACACGGCCATAACGATCGCGGCGGCGACGAACGTATAACTCGGGCTTGGCGCGACGCCGGCGACGCTCAGGCCTACGATCGTTCCGATGAGACTGGCGGCCCCGCGCACGCCCGAGACTGCGCCCCACTTCGAGCGCGGCACCAACTCGGGCAAGAGCGCCTGATACGCTGCCAGCGCGAGGTTGGAACCGACGAATGCCAGCACCAGGCAGATGCCGAACCCCCACAGCGTGTGCGCGTATGCCAGCGCCACCAGAGCGGCCACGTCGAGCGCGAGACCGGCGACGATGAAGCTCCGCCGATTGCCGCCGGTGCGTCGAATAGAGTCGGAGAGCGATCCCGCCAGCGGTGGAACGAGCATCGCCGCAAGTGCCGCGATGCTCGCCAGCGCCGAGAGGACGACGACGTGCGATGACGGCGCAAGCTGTAGTAATGCTCCGGGAACCGCGATCGTCATCAACGCCGCATCTTGAAACGTCAGCGGAATCCAAAGCGCGTTGAGCACGATCCACGAGCCGATCTCGCGGATCCTGTCGGAACGGAGGTTCAACGTTTTACTGTTTGACGGCGTCGATTAGCACGATGCCGCGGCCGCCGAAATCGCGCAGTTGCGAAAGGGCGCCGACGGCGGCGCCGATCGGCGTATCGGGGTTCGTCGCCTCGGAGATCGTAAAGCCGGTTTGTTTCTTCGCCTGAGCGTCGATCGAGTCGCGCAGCGACTGCGGCAGCAGTCGAAATTTTCCCACGATGCCGAGCATCGGACCGGCCTTGGAATCGAGCGTTGCCGGATCGACGGCGAGTACTACGATACCGTGCCGCTTTCCATTCTCCAGCCGTTCGAAGACGGCGAAATCCACGCCGAGATCGCGCGTATGCGAACGCACCGCGTCGACGGTACTCCCGTGCGCGACCGAAGCGTAACCTTGCGGCGGATGTGCGTCGAGGTCTTGCAGCCAGCTCTCGAGCGACGGCATCAGGGCTTGCGTTCCCGCGACCACGTCGTGCCCGTCGTAGGTTCCCGCACCTTGCGTCAGCAGCGCGCTGTCGCCGACGCCGGGACGCGACGTAATGGTTTGATGCCACGGGCGCGACGAAAGCACGGACGCGCCGTCGAACAGCGGAAAATCGACCGGATTGGTGGCCGCGGGCGATGCCCCGCCCGACCCGCCGCCGCGATTGCCGCCCGAACAGCCGACGGCGGCGGCCAGCACGATTGCGACGGTCGCGCAACGCAGACTCCAAAGCTTCATCACCGTTTGCTTTTCGAGGAGATGGACCGCCGCCCCCGTAAGGCAGGCGGCATGACGATACGCACCCTGGTTGCAACGCTTGCGCTGACCGCGGTCGCGCTGGCGTCGTCGTCGCCGGCGCGCGCGCTCGATCCCCATACGCCGGTCTTCACCGATGCGGCGCAACCCGTCGCCGTGGATGCCGGCGAGGACTTCTTCATCGCGCTGCCGTCGAACCCGACCACCGGCTACACTTGGACGCAATCGATCGCCGACGGCAAGATTCTGGCCTACGAAGGCAACGTCTATCAGCCGCCGTCAAACGGTTTGATGGGCGCGGGCGGGCAGCAGATCTTCATCTATCACGCGAATCGCAGCGGATCGACGGCGATTTCCTTGGGCTACGCGCGGCCGTTCGAACCCAACGTGCCGCCGGGGAAATCGCTGACCTTCAACGTCTCGGTTCGGTAGGAGATCGTTCTGAGCGAGCGCCTTTCCTATGGATCGTATCTCAACGTGGAGCCACTGCTGGCGCTGCAGCGACCGCTGTCACGTCCGCAGCACCACGACGAGATGCTGTTCATCGTCATCCATCAAGTATACGAACTTTGGTTCAAGCAACTCTTACACGAGCTCGATGCCGCAATGCGGTCGATGGATCGCGACGACCTGCTGCGGGTGGCGAAGCATTTTCGCCGCATCCACGCCATCCAGCGGCTGCTGGAGCAGCAAGTCGACGTGCTCGAAACGATGTCGCCGCAAGAGTTCAATCAGTTTCGCGACAATCTCAATCCGGCAAGTGGGTTTCAATCGATTCAATTCCGTGAGATCGAGTTCGCTTGCGGGTTGCGCAATTCCGACGTGTTGAAACATCTCGAACTCGACGACGCGGCGCGCGCCCGCTTGGAGCGCCGCTCGAACGAGCCATCGCTCTACGATCACGTCAAGGAACTTTTGCGGCGGCGCGGATTTGCCGTCGACTCTTCGGAAGCGGTGATCGAGGCATTCCGGCAGATCTACGTCGACGAAAAAGGCTACTACGATCTGCACCTGTTGCTCGAAGACCTGATCGAATTCGACGAGCGCCTTCTGCTCTGGCGCGGGCGCCACATTCGCATGGTCGAACGGATGATCGGTCGCAAGATGGGGACCGGCGGCTCGGCGGGCGTAGACTATCTCGCACGCACCCTCGACAACCGGATATTTCCGGAGCTGTGGAGCGTGCGCACGTTACTCGGCCAGAGCAACACTTACGCGTAAGGACGGATCCATGACGACGACCATCACGCAGCCGGTCGCGCGCGAGGCCTTTCCGATTCTCGCGAACTCGACTTATTTGGTTAGCCATTCCATGGGCGCGGCCCCGACCGCGGCGAAGGCGGCGCTCGACGACTATTGGAATCGATGGGCGACCGAGGGGCCCGAAGCGTGGGAAACGTGGTTGCCGCAAATCGGCGAAATCGCCGACGGCATCGGATCGATCGTCGGCGCGCTGCCGGGCAGCGTCTTTCTCGGTCCCAACGTTTCGGTGCTGCAGGCGGCGCTCGCAACGTGCATCGACTTTTCGGGCGAGCGAAACGAGGTCGCGTACGAAGCGTTGCAGTTTCCGTCGCTGACATACGTCTGGCGCGAATGGGAACGCTACGGCGCCGCGGTGCGCGTCATTCCCTCGGACGACGGGCGCACCGTGCCGACCGAACGCATCGTCGAATCGATCACCGAGAAAACCGCGATTGCGGTGCTATCGCACGCGTACTACGTTTCGGGAGCGGTAGCGGACGTGCGCACGATTCAGGCGCACTGCCGCCAAGTCGGCGCGCTTCTGTGCGTCGATGCCTATCAAACGACCGGAATCTATCCGTACGACGTCACCGAGTGGGATCTCGATATGGCGACCGGCGGCTCGCACAAGTGGTTATGCGGTGGGCCCGGCTGCGCATGGATTTACGTCAAGCCGTCGCTGCTGCAGCGCTTGCGCCCGGCGGTCACCGGATGGATGGCGCACGCGCGTTCCTTTGCCTTCGAGCCCGCACCGATCGAACTCGCAGATTCCATGTACCGCTGGGGGAACGGCACGCCCACGATTCCGGGATATGCCGTCGCCAAGCCGGGGCACGACCTCATTCGCACCATCGGCGTCGAGCGCATTCGCGAACACAACGTCCGCCTGACCTCGAAGATCGCCGCCATGGCACTCGAGCGCGGCCTGCGCGTCAACACGCCGCTGGAGCCGCAGCGGCGGACCGGGTGGATCGGCATCGATTTCGACGGCTCCGACCGCGTCTGCCGCGAACTGGTCGAGCGGCGCATCTTCCTCGACCATCGTCCCGGCTGCGGCATTCGAGTGAGCCCGCATTTCTACACCGTCGACGACGAAATCGACGCATTCTTCACGGCGCTAGACCGCTTGCGCTGAAACCACCGGAGCGTCGGCGGGGTCGCTCCCTAGGTGATCGTCGATCATCGCAACGTGGGCGCCGCCTTCCGGCGCCTGTCGCTTCCGGTTGCCTTGCAGATGCTCGGCGATCAGGTACTGGGTGTCGTCGATACCATCGCCATCGGCAGTCTCGGCGCGGTCGCTCTCGCCGGCGCAACGGCTGCAAGCACGATTCTGACGGCGGTCCTCTTCGCAATCTTCGGGCTCTTGACGGGAACGTCGATTATTGCTGCGCAGCGGATCGGCGCGAACGACGTCGACGGATTTGCGCGAACGCTGCGGGCCGGTGCGATCGTACCGTTTGCCGTCGGCATTGCCGGTTTCGTGCTCGGGATCTTCCTCAGCGGGACGGCGGTGCATGCGTTGGTCGGCAACTTGCCCAGCGCCGACGCGAGCGCTCGGTATCTCACGCTGCGGCTGGCATCGGCGCTGCCGATCGTCATCTCGGGTACGATCATCGTCGGGCTTGGCGCCGCCGGCAACCGGATCGTCGGAGTGCTCGTGCTGCTGGCGGTCAACCTGGTGCACATCCCACTGCTCTTGATGCTCGGGCTCGGCTGGTGGACGCATCATCCGTTGGGCATCGCCGGGGCCGGGCTCTCCTCGCTGCTCTCGGAAACGTTTGGTGCAATCTGCGCGATCGTGTACGTCAGCCGCAAACCGGCCTATCGCGTCTTTGCAAGTTGGAAAATTTCGTGGAGTACGGCGCGCGAGTGCGTGCGGCTCGGTTTTCCCGAGGCCGTTTTTCTCACCGGCGTCATGCTGCCCGACATCGCGATCGTCGCTATGCTGGCGCCGCTCGGGGCGACGGTCGTCGCCGCCTTCCGCGCGCTCAACGTCGCCTCCGACCTCACCTTCGTCGTGCCGAGTCCGCTGCAAAGTGCGGCGCAAACCGTCATCGGACAGCGCCTGGGCGCCGGGGACAGCGACGGTGCGCGTTGGTTTTTGAAACGCGCGCAGAACGTCGCGACGCTGGTGGCGCTCGCGGCGGGCATCGTCGCAGCCGGGTTGGCATGGCCGCTCGCATTCCTCTTCACGCTCAATGCGGCGGTTGCCGACATGGCCGCGTTGCCACTGGCACTGCATATGGTGACCTTGCCGCTCAAAGGCTGGGCGATGGTTTCGCTCGCACCGATTCGCGCGTCGGGCGACACGCGCTTCTCGATGTTCGTCGGGTTGTTGTCCAGCGCGCTGGTCATTCCGTTCGCCTGGTTCGCAATCGAAGTACTGCACATCGGGCTCTACAGCGTGCCGCTCGGATGGATCGCGGCCTGGTCGGCGCGCCTTGGTGACGCAATGGAAGCTGCGCGGCGGCCAATGGATGCGCCGGGCTACGCTGGCGGCGTAAGCCGCGGCTTCGGGATGGCTCACGCCGGTGCCGCGAGCGCTTCCACGAGTTCGGCGTGGATGCGGCCGTTGGTGGCGAGAATCGAGCGAGCATCGAGCGCGGCGTCGGATCCGTCGACGCGGCTGACCGTGCCGCCGGCTTCGCGCACGAGGAGCGTGCCGGCGGCAACGTCCCACGGGCTCAAATCGAACTCCCAAAAGCCGTCGAAACGTCCGCAGGCAAGGTACGCCAGATCGAGCGCGGCCGAACCGTCGCGGCGAACCGCCTGCGCTCGGTGCGAAACGGTTCGAAAACAACGCGCGTTGCGTTCGAAATCGGCCGGGTGGAACCCGGTGCACGTCATGGCGTCGCGCAAAGCGTCGATGCCCGAAACGGCGATCGCACCATCGTTGAGCCGCGCCCCGGCTCCGCGCTCGGCGACGAACCGTTCGCGCATTGCCGGCGCGTAAATAACCCCGGCAATCAGTTCTCCGGCGCGTTCGTAGGCGATCGACACGCAGAACAGCGGGTAGCGGTGCGCGAAGTTGGTCGTGCCGTCGAGCGGATCGACGATCCAGCGCTCGTCGCTACTCCCCGCGTGCGTACCGCTCTCCTCGGCCAGAATCGTGGCCTGCGGATAGTCCCGCCGAAGGCGCGCCACGACGATCGCTTCGCTCGCACGATCGGCATCGGTCACCAAATCGGCGCGGCGGCCCTTTTCGTGGATTTCCCGCGGTCGCCCGAGCGATTCCAGGAGTGCCGCCCCGGCTTCGTTTGCGACGGCTAATGCGGTTTCGAGCGGATCCGGGCGTCGCATCGTCCCGGAGTTGGACGTAGCGACCGCCGGACCCTCAACGGTTCCTTAGGGGGTTTCCAGCCCCGGTGCGAATGAGGTGCGAGTCATGGCGTTCACCGAAGGGTTCATCTCGGAGCTGGTTGGCCGGAGGGCTACCGTCAACGACCTTTCGATCGGAAAAGTCGCCGACTTCCTCGTGAGCAAACCCGACGACACGTTCCCGCAGATCGACGGGCTGATCGTGAAAACGGCCCGCGGACTGCGGTTTGCTCCGATCGATACGGTCGCCGACGTCGACCGTCAGGGCACGGTCGCGTTGACGGCGGCCCCGAAAGAACCAGCGCCCAGCGACCACGAGGCGCTCTACCTCATCTCGGATCTTCTCGACAAGCAGATCGTCGACGTCGACGGGCGCAAGGTCGTGCGCATCAACGACATCGAGGTCGCCAGCACCGGCGGGCGGATGCGCGTCGTTGCCGCCGACGTCGGCGTCGCCGGATTGCTCCGCCGCCTCGGTTTGAAATCGTTCGGCCGCCGATTCACGCCGGCCATCTATCGCGCGGTGCCGCGCGCGATGATCGCGTGGAGTTCGGTCTCGCCGATTCGCGAAGCCAATCCGGCGCAGGTGCGACTCTCGGTCAAACAGAGCAAACTGGCGCGGCTGCATCCCTCGGAACTCGCCGAAATCATCAGCGATCTCTCGGCGCGCGAAGCCGCCGCCGTAGTCGGTCAGCTCGACGACGAAACCGCCGCCGACGCGTTCGAGCATCTCGGCGCCGAGAAACAGCGCACTCTCATCGACGACATCGGCACCGAGCGCGCCGCCGACATCATCGAGGAGATGGACGCCGACGACGCCGCCGACCTCTTGTCGGAGCTGCCCGAAGAACAGCAGTCGCAATTGCTGGCCGAGATGAATGCGTACACCGCCGGCGAGTTGCGCGAACTCGTCAAGTACGACGAGGACACCGCCGGCGGCTTGATGACCACGGACTACGTGTGGATCTATCCGCATCGCACCACCGAGGCGACGATTCGCAAGATTCGCGAAATCGCGCCGGCTTCCGAGTTCATCTACTACCTCTACGTTCTCGACAAAGAGGACCATCTGCTCGGCACGCTGTCGCTGCGGACGCTGTTGCTCTCGCTGCCGACGGCGTTCATCGATCGAATCATGGAAACCGACATGGTGACGGTCGCGCCGGATGCCCCGGCCGTCGACGTCGCCGCCACCATCGCGCGCTACGACCTTCTGGCCGTGCCGGTCGTCGACGACCGCGGCAAATTGCTCGGTATCGTGACCGTCGACGACGCGATCGATGCGATCATGCCCGACGACGTTGCGAAAAAACTGCCGCGCTTTACCGCTCGGCGTCACTCTGCCGCCGCGGTCACCGCCGAGGCATAACGATGACCGAAGCACGTCCGCGGCGGCGCTCCCTCCGGCGGTCGCTGCTGCTGATCGCCGGCGTTCTCGGCCCCGGTTTCATCACCGCTTCGGCCGGAAACGACGTCGGCGGCATCTTCCAGTATTCGCAGGCGGGCGCGCAATTCGGCTACAGCCTTTTGTGGCTGTTGATCCCGTTGGCAATCGCGCTCTTGGTCGTTCAGGAAATGGCGACGCGGATGGGTTGCGTGACCGGCAAGGGTTTGGCCGCCTTGTTTCGCGAGAGTTTCGGCGTGCGCGTCTCGTTCCTTGCGATGCTGTTGCTTTTCCTCATCAACACGCTTCTCACCGCGACCGAGTTCGCCGGGATCGCTGCAGCCGTTGAAATTCTGCTCCACATTTCACGCTACGTTTCGGTTCCGATTGCACTGGTAGCAGTGTTCCTTTTCGTACTGAGGTTCGACAATAAGATCGTAGAACGCACGTTCGTCATCCTGTCGCTGATCTACGTTACCTACATCGCTTCGGCCGTCGTCGCCCGCCCCAACTGGGCCGAGGTGGCACGGGGCGCGCTCATTCCGACGTTTCACTGGCAAACGGCGGGCTGGATGGCGGCGGTCGTCGGATTGATCGGAACGACGATCTCTCCCTACATGCAGTTTTTCTTGCAGTCGGCGGTCGTCGAGAAAGGCGCTCGCACCGAAAGCCTGCCGTTCGCGAGAATCGACGTCATCAACGGCTCGATCCTCGCGATCGCACTGGCCGGGTTCATGATCGTGGCCAACGCCGCCACGATTTATCTGGCAAACCAACACGGCGCCCACATCGTAGCCACGAAGGCTTCGGATTTCGCGATTGCCCTGCGGCCATTGGCGGGCGAGTTCGCCGCGGTGATCTTCGCGCTGGGCATTCTCAATGCGGGCATCTTCACCGCCACCGTTTTGCCGCTCTCGACATCCTATATCGTGTGCGAGGCGTTCGGCTTCGAAGCCGCCATCGACCGCAAATTCGAAGAAGCGCCGGTCTTCTTTACGCTGTTCGCCGCGGGCTTGCTGATCGGCGCCGCCGTCGTGCTCATCCCGCACCTTCCGCTGCTGCAAATGGTGCTCTTCGCTCAAGTGCTGCAAGGCATTCTTTTGCCCGCCGAGCTGGTGCTCATGCTCATCGTTATCAATCGCAAACAAGTCATGGGCGAGTACACCAATAAACCCTGGGTGAATGCCATTGCGTGGGCGACGGTGTTCGTCGTCGGCACGCTCTCGGTCGTCTACGTTGCCGGACAGTTTTTCCCGCGGTTGCTGGGCGGCTAAGATCGTGACGGCCGAGCAGATCGTGGAGTTCGCCGAACGGCTGTCGCAGATCGCCGCGGCGGGCGGCGGCCCAACGGCGCTTGCCGGACATCTCGCCGACGTCACCGGCAGCGCCGTCTTGTTGGAAGACGCGCGGCGCCATCGGATCGCGGCGCCGGGTTTCGGCCAGGCGCCCGATAGCGCAGCCGTCGAAGACGCCGGTCCGCGCCGGGCGATTGCCCTGGTTGCCGGCAGCGCGCCGGCCGGTTGGCTAACGGTATTCGCTAACGGCGCTCGCTCGGAGACCGGCAACCCGTCGAATCGCGATCTGGACTTGCTGCTGCGGCTCACCGGTGCCGCGATCGGCATCGAACTCTCGCGGCGACCGGACGCGACGCGAGAGCGGCGCGCCGCGTTTTGGGAGCGCTTGATCGAACGCACGCACCACGATGCGGATGCCGCGCGCGACGACGCGGTTGCCAGCGGCATCGTGCTCGCACCGGCCTACCTCGCGGTGGCGCTGGAGCGCGAATCCGGTCTGGGCGAAAACCCGGCCGATCTCAGCGAACTGCGAGCGGTCGCGACCGACGTGTTCCGCAGCAGCAGCGCCGACTTGGGACTCCTCGAGCGCGGCGCAACGCTGCTGGCGCTCGTCCCGGCGGCGCGCGAAGTCGATGCCAGCAACGCTCGCACCGCCGCGACGTTGTTGCCCGGGAGCCTTGCAAAGCGGAAAGCCGGGCTGCGCGTCGCCGGCGGCGTCGGTACGGTCGAACCGCCGCCGGCGTTGCATCGCGGCGTGCAGGCTGCGCAAGCCGCGTTGGCAATCGGCCGGCGGGTATTCGGCGCAGGATGCGTGGCATCGTACGACGATCTCGGCGCGTACCCGCTCTTATACGAAGGCGCCGACCTGCACCGATTGCAAACGTTCGCGCGCGGAGTTTTAGCCCCGCTGCGTGCGTACGACGAAAAGCATCAGACCGAGCTCGCGCACACCCTGCGGCTCTTTTTCGACGTCGGGCAGAACGTCAAAACGGCGGCCGCCCAACTCAACGTGCACCGCCACACGGTTTTTTACCGGCTGCGGCAGATCGGCGAGATCTGCGGGTGCGCGCTCGAAAGCCCTCACGACCAACTCACTTTGCGTTTGGCGGTAGCGATCGATGCACTCCACTCCTCATAACGAGCGGCGCCCCGCGAACAAGCGCGACGTCGTCAAGTTGGCGCGCGAGCAAAACGTTCGCTTCGTGCGACTGGTTTTTGCCGACATCTTCGGCGTGAGCAAGAACGTGTCGATTCCCATCGGCGAGCTGGAGAACGCGCTCGATGGGCGGGTGACGTTCGACGGCGGATCGATCGACGGGTTCGTCCGCGGCGAGGAACTCGACATGCAGCTCAAGGCCGATCCTTCGACGTTTGCGATCTATCCGTGGGCGGCTCCCGACGGACGCGAAGCGCGTCTCATCTGCGACATCGCCATGCCCGACGGAATGCCGTTCGAAGGCTGCCCGCGCACCACGCTCCGGCGCGCGCTCGAGAGTGCCGGCGCGCTGTCGGGCGTGCGCATCGGCTTCGAGGCCGAGTTCTTTCTCTTCGACAAGCCCACCGGCGACGTGCCTTCGACGACGACGACCGACGTTGGCTCGTACTTCGATTTTTCGGCGAACGATCGCGGCGAGGCCGCGCGCAACGCCATCGTCGCCGCCTTGCAGTCGATGGCGGTTCCCATCGCCTCGGCACATCACGAGCACGCCCCCGGGCAGCACGAGATCGACGTCGCGCACGACGAACCGCTTGCGGCGGCGGATCACGCGTTGACGATGCGGACGATCGTCAAACACGTCGCCGCAGGATTCGGGTTAGAGGCGACGTTCATGCCGAAGCCGGTCGAGGATCGCGCCGGAAACGGCCTGCACGTCGATTTTCGGCTGGATTCCGAGGCCGACGAAGCGACTGCCCTGTACGTGGTGGGCGGATTGCTCGCGCACGCGGCGGCCGTTACGGCAATTTGCAATCCGACGGTCAACTCGTACAAACGTCTGGTCGCCGCCTGGGACGCGCCGATTTACACCGTGTGGTCGGAGCGCAGCGCCAACGCCTTGGTGCGCGTGCCGCCGGGACAGTCGCCGCCGCGCATCGAGATGCGCAGCCCGGATCCGGCGTGCAATCCGTACCTCGCCATCGCGGTGCTGCTCGGGGCGGCCGCCGACGGCATCGCGTGCAACACGCTGCCCGGACCGGCTTTGATTGGTTCGACCTACGAGTTGAGCGACTACGAACGGCGCGAGCGCGGCATCGGTACGTTACCCCGATCCCTGCGTCAAGCAATCGACGAGCTGGACCGCGATCCGGTGGTGCGTGCGGCGCTCGGCGATCATGTGTATCACGCGTTTCGCGACGCGAAGCTCGCCGAGTACGAACGCTACCGTCGCGCGGTTCACCCCTGGGAACGCGAGCAGTACCTGCGTCTGTACTAATCGATGGCGCGCACCGCTCTCGCGTGTTTGCTGCTTACGTCGGCCGGCGTCTGTCTGGCCGCAGCTCCCTCACAGGAACCATCGCCGCGCTCCGCTCCGTCGCCTCAGCAAATTTTTGTACGAGCGTTCGAACGTCTGCGATCGTACCCGATTCCGGCTTACGCCCTCTACACGACGACGTGGGCAATCCGGCGCACCGACGCTGACGGAACTACGACCTACGGCGACCGCATCCGGTATGCGGTCCGGACTGGGGACGAACTCGAGAACGCCGCGCAATTACCGATTGAAGACGATCGCCTTCCAAAGGCGGGGGTCGTGACGGGTTTCCTCGGGCCCTCAGCATGGACGCTACGGGCGGCCGGCCCCGCATCGTCGAGCCCTTCGTTCTTGGCAGACATGGAGGCACCCCTGAAAACCATCGCCGACGTGGCGGTGCGTGCCCCGCCGATCTACGCTATCGACCTCGCTGGAATCGAATCGATCCAAGGTCATCGCACGTATCACCTGCGATTGCGCCCGCGTGTCGACGAAATGCGGCACAATCT
>JBAUZB010000098.1:0-1851 GCA_049585095.1 Candidatus Tumulicola sp. | reverse complement strand
GCACGGCGCCGTCGCGAATGCGTCCCAGCCGATCGAAATCGATGCCGCATTGCGCGGCGCCGGTATCGCACGTGACGATCGTCTTGGCCCGAAGGATCAAAAGCGCCAATGGATGCCTTTTGCGTCGGCCGTTTCGATGGCCGCCTCGTAGCCCGCATCGGCGTGACGGATCACGCCCATCCCGCAGTCGGTCGCGAGCACGCATCCCAAACGGTCCTTGGCATCCTCACTGCCGTCGGCAACCACCACCATGCCGGCATGCAGGCTATAACCGATTCCGACGCCGCCGCCGTGGTGAAAGCTGACCCAGTGCGCGCCGGCCGCGGTATTGAGCAAGGCGTTGAGAATCGGCCAGTCGGCAATCGCGTCGCTGCCGTCTTTCATCGCTTCGGTTTCGCGATACGGCGAAGCGACGCTGCCGGTGTCGAGATGATCGCGCCCGATGACGATGGGCGCTTTCAGCGCCCCGCTGCGCACCAGTTCGTTGAACGCCAGACCCGCTTTGGCGCGGTCGCCGTATCCCAACCAGCAAATTCGCGCCGGCAAGCCTTGGAACGCAATGCGCTCGCGCGCGAGCTTCAGCCAACGCGCCAACGCAACGTCGGTGGGGAAAAGCTGCAGCAGCTCCGCGTCGCATCGCGCGATGTCGTCGGGATCGCCGGAAAGCGCCGCGAACCGAAACGGTCCAGAACCGCGGCAGAACAGCGGGCGAATGAAGGCCGGCACGAATCCGGGAAAGGCGAACGCCCGCGCAAAGCCGGCGCGCTCGGCCTGCGCCCGAATGTTGTTTCCGTAATCGAAGACGATCGCACCGGCATCGAGATAGCGTACCATTGCCGCAACGTGCGCGCCACAGCTTTCGAGCGCGCGCCGTTCGTATTCGGACGGGTCGCGCTTGCGCAGCTCGGCGGCTTCATCGAGCGTCACGCCGGAAGGCACGTAGCCGTTAATCAAATCGTGCGCCGACGTTTGATCGGTTACCGCGTCGGGACGAAATCCCATATCGTAGAGCTGCGGAAATTCGATCGCGGCATTGCCTTCGTAGCCCACCGACAGTGCCTCGCCGGCGAGTTTGGCGCGCTCGACTTCGCGCAGCGCTTCGTCGCGCGAATCGGCTACTCGATCGAGATACCGAAGCTCGCGGCGGCGGTCGAGTCGCGCGCGATCGACGTCGATCACCAGCGCCACGCCTTGATTCATCGCAATCGCGAGCGGTTGCGCGCCGCCCATTCCGCCGATTCCGGCAGTCAAGCAGATGCGCCCCTTGAGCGTTCCACCGAAATTCCGGCGTGCCAGCTCGGCGAACGTCTCGTAGGTGCCTTGAACGATGCCCTGAGTTCCGATATAGATCCACGAGCCGGCGGTCATTTGACCGTACATCGTCAGCCCTTGGGCTTCCAACTCGCGGAAAACTTTCCAGTCGGCCCACTTCGGAACGAGATTCGAATTCGCGATGAGCACTCGCGGCGCGCGCAGGTGCGTTTTCCATACGGCTACCGGTTTGCCGCTTTGCACGATCAGCGTTTCGTCGTTCTTCAGCCGCCGCAGCGCGCGGACGATGGCGTCGAAGGCTTCCCAGGAACGCGCGGCGCGCCCGTTTCCGCCATAGACGACGAGATCGTCGGGACGCTCGGCCACCTCGGGGTCGAGGTTGTTGGAGAGCATTCGAAGAGCGGCTTCTTGAGGCCAACCTTGACACGTCAGTTCGGCGCCCCGCGTTGCGCGCACCGTTCGAGGCCCGGAAAGCGTGGTCGTCATGTCGTGTGTACCTCGTCGCTTGCTTGGCGCGTTCGATTCAATCGAGGGGCCATTAAAGCCTGGAGCGAAAGGCTGCGCCATGCTGGCTAGACG
>JBAUZB010000097.1:0-10385 GCA_049585095.1 Candidatus Tumulicola sp. | reverse complement strand
AAGGGCAACGTTCAACAGGTACAAACACCGGGCATCTCCGGCGCGGCTGCGCCGGCGTGGAACGCAACGGTCGGCGCAACCACGACCGACGGCGGCGTCGCATGGATCAACACCGGGCCGCGAACTTGGCAAGCAAAAGCGGCATACGTTGCCGGTCAAACGGTGGTCGACTCGAACGGTTACCTGCAAAAAGCGACTAGCGCCGGAACGTCGGGCGCGGCGCAACCGGCCGTGTGGAACGAAACGCCCGGCGGCACGACCCAAGACGGAACGGTCGCGTGGACCAACGCAGGATTTACATGGCAGCCGCTCTTCGTCGACCGGTCGGCGGTGGTACGCGCGGGTGGTCTGCCGCGGCGGCGCAACGTGCTGCCGGTCGAGTCGCCGGGCGAAGTCGTCGTTCAGCCGGCATTGGCCGAGGCGAGAATCGCACAGTTGAGCGAGCAGGTCAGCGAGCAGCTCGCGTTCGCGCCGGCCTTTGATAATCTCGCGAGCATCGCAACGCAGCTACCGCCGAGCGGCGTGCTGCCGGCGACGGCGATGGACCTGCTGAATCGGAAGAATGTATGGCTTCCGAATGCGTGGACCATCGCGGCGGCGCCGGTCCATCTGGAAGAGTTGGAAGCAGCGCTGCAAACCGGCATGCTGGCCGCGCCGCTGGATCCGTCGGCACCCGAAGACGTCGAGGTGTTGGTGCCGTTGCCCGACGCCTTGTACGATCCCAACGTTCTGGTCACCGAGGCCGTCGCACCCGACTTTCAGAACGAGCTGGATAGCGCAACGCAGCGGCGCAATGCGACGCTACGCTCGCGCAAGTCGCTGCAACTCGAACTGAACGTGCTCGAGACGGTACTCGGCCCGAACGCACCGCAGCCCAACCCTAATCTCGTCGATCCGGATGCGGGCCTCACCGCGGACGAAGAAGCTGGTCGCGACCAACTGCCCGCGTTCTGGCCGCAGCCGTCGTCGAATTCGAATCTCGACCAAACATTCGGAACGCACGGTCCGGCGACGTGGCAGAGCGTCACGCCATATGCAACCGGCCAACTCGTCATCGATTCCAACGGCAACTTTCAGAAGGTCACGACCGCGGGCACCTCCGGCGGCACGTCCCCGGTCTGGAACGCGACCCCCGGGCAAAACACGACCGACGCGAACGTAACGTGGCTGAACGCCGGCAGCGCAACGTGGGCGCCGAACACCGCCTATGCCGCCGGACAATTCGTGTTCGATCCACTGGGCTACGTTCAAACCGTTCAGACTAACGGCACGTCGGGCAGCTCGCAATATATTTGGAATCCGGTCGTCGGACAAAAGACCGTCGATGGGACGGTCACGTGGACGAATGCCGGCCCGCGCTCGTGGCAACCCAATTTCGTTTATGCCGCCGGCCAAGCGGTGGTCGATTCCAACGGCTACGTTCAAACGGTCTTGAACGCGGGAACCTCCGCAGCGTCGGCGCCGGCCTGGGGCGACGCGCTCGAAGAGACGACGGCAGACGGTGGCGTCGAGTGGCTCAATCAGGGTCCGCCGACCATTTGGGCGCGCGGCATCGACTATCGCCCCGGGCAATTTTTCGTCGATACCAACTCCAAGGTGCAGAGCGTCGCAATCGGCGGCACTTCAGGCGCCACGCAATTCCGCTGGAACGCAACCCCGGGAGCAACCACCGGCGACGGAACCGTCGTTTGGGTCAACACCGGCTCGGGAATCTGGCAGGCAAACGCGGCCTATGCAGCCGGTCAGTTCGTCGTCGATTCCAACGGCAATCTTCAAACCGTTACGACTGCCGGAACATCGGGCGCAACGCCGCCCGCCTGGAGCATGGTTGCCGGAGCGACCACGCAAGACGGCGGCGTGACGTGGACCGGGCAGATCTGGACGTCGCTCGAGTTGCAGACACTGCAAGTGACGGCGAGCCAAGCCCCGTACACGATTTCGTGGCCCGGCTGGCAGGCGAGCGCAACGCACGCCGTCGGGCAAATCATCACCGATTCCAACGGCAACCTGCAAGTCGCGCAGACCAGCGGAACTTCGGGCGCTGCGGCGCCGGCCTGGAGCACGACGGCCGGCGCGAAGACGGGGGACGGCACCGTGGCTTGGTCGATGCTGGCGGCCGAGCGCGCGCAGATTCCGCTCATCAGCCCGGACGATTGGAGCGATCTCGAAAACTTCGGGCTGCAGCATTTCATCGACGGCCTGAACGCCAAGATCAAAAAGGCGAACGACCTCATCGACCTGGCGTTCCTGACGACGCAAACCGACATCTATCGTTTCCGTCAGAACGTGTTGGGCGCAACCGATGCATCGCGCCTCGCAACGTCGCCGATCCTGGCGAACATCGCGACCGGCGTCACCGCGGCGGCCACCGCCGAAAATCTCAAAGACTACTTTACCTCGATCCAACCGGCCGCGGCCACCACGCCGCCAATCGGCCGCGCGGCTTCGGTCGGAGAAGCGGCTGCCATGAGCGCGGAGGCGTTCCGTTCGCCCACGGCCACCGGATCGGCACATGCGTTCGAAACCAGCCGAATCGCGCCCAGCACTATGGGTGCTGCGCTCGTGCAGAACGCGGCAAACGTTCACACCGTGTCGGCATCCGCGTACGCGACCAAGGCTGCGGCGGAGAATTACCCGTATGCCGGAGCAGTCCAGTCGCAGACCTACGCTTCCGGCGTTTTGACCGAAACCTCCGACGCATCTAACGTTTTGACCAAAGCCCCCGGCGCATCCGGCGTTTTGACCGAAGCCTCCGACGCATCCGCGCTCTCGGCGTTTTCGGCCGCCTCGGCCGTACACCCCGGCGTCATCCCTCCGCCAAGCAGCGAGGACGTGACCGCACAGTCGCCGATCGTGGGCGCGCAACTCGACATTCGAACGCTCACCATCGCGGAGCGGCTCGCGCAGGCGCCTTCACAAGAGAGCCTGTTCTACGCCGTCGGTAACCGAGTCGGCCTGATGCAACTGCTGCTCGATTTGGAAATCACGGTCGACGACCTGCCGTTCCTGGTCGATGCCAGCGAGACGCCGCCGGCGGTGACGCCGGGCGCGCCGGTTCCCGCGATTCCGGTCGAGACGCACTCGGTCATGGAGTTGCGCGACGCAGCCGCGAGCCCCGCCGTCTTCAGCAAAATGCAGAGCCCGTTCGTGATGGCCAATAGCGACGAGGCCGGGCTCTTTTCCAGCGGCGTGCGCGTGCTCGAGCAGCACACGCAGCTTTTGCGCGCGGTCGAGGCTCGCGTGCAGACATACACCGATTTCGTCACGCTATGCACGACCGCGGTCGGGACGGTGCAAAACGACGTGCAGAACGCACAAACCGCGCTCAAACAGCTCGAGAACGAGTTGCTGGCGGCGCGCCAAGATCTCGCGTTCACGGCCTCGCTGCTGGCCGACGAGCAACAACGCGTGACCAACGTCAACGCGCAGCGAAATCAGATTCTCGCGACTTCGGTGCAAGTCGTCATCTATACGCGACCGCGCACCCTCGAAACCGAAGAGAACGTTCCCAGTCGTCAGCTGGTTCCCGGAAACGTCACGAGTCCTGTCCCTACTTGCTTGCAGCAAGCGATTTCGGTACCACCCGAGTTGAGCGAAATCGTCGCCTTGGCGCACGAGGTCCCGCTGGCATGGTTTCCATCGATTCAAGCGTTGCTGACGAACCTGCGCCGGCCGATCTTACTGCAACAAGTCGCCGTCAGCACGCAGGCGCGCGCCACGTTGCAGCTGCATTTGCCGCAACCGGTTTCGTCGGCGCTGCTCGCGCCGAGCATTTACGGCCCGACCATCGCGAGCATTTACCAAGCCAACCAGAAATCGGTGCGCGATTTCCAGACGCTCCGGAGCACGATCGTGCCGGCGCAGTTGACCAACCTGAGCTGGAGCGCTCAACTCGGAGCGGTTGCATCGGTGGTAGCCATGGCGGATTTGACCTCGTCGCAGGCCGTCGACGCGTCGGTCGCGAGCGCCTTGTCGCGCGCCCAGCAGCAAATCTCGAGCGTTGCCGGCTGCATCTACGCGCGCGCGAATTCGGCGTTGCCGGTCGATCGGCTCGCCTGGGCCGAGTTCTTGCGCGGCCCTGGCCTCACCGTCGGGCTGCAAAGCTTGTCGCTGCTGCCGAACTGGACTGCGCAGTCCTACGCGGATCGTCAGCAGATGCAGTCGTTGGTGGACTGGCTGTTCGGCCAGATCGACGTGACCAACGTCGCGGCGCGCGCCTTCATGAGCGATGTCGTACGGGTGAGCATTCTGCTGGCCAGCCATGCGCCGGTCAACGACGTCATTGCGGGCGCGATTACGGTGCGCACGCAACCTTCGATCGGCAGCACGGTCACGTTGAACCTCCCCTCCCCGCGCATAGCAAGCGGCATGTACGTGCAACTCTATTCGAAGGGTAACCTTGCCGCCGAAGCGGTGGTGAACGACCTCGACAGCACCAGCGTTTCGGCGACCGTTACGACCGTTCACACGCCGGGGGTTTTTCTCGAAGCGAGCGACGTCGCGCATTTCACCACCCAGATGCCGCAGGCCGCCGCGCTGCGCGCCTTCTCCGCGTAGGTTTCGCGCGTGCAATCGTGGGCCACGCCATACGCTCAGCGCGGCGATCGCCGGGTGCACCGCGGGCGAATGCGCGTCAGCGATCGCGCAGTTCGAGCGCGGGTCGAGTTTTCCCTGACCGAGGCGTTGCGGCTGGTCCGTCTGCCAGGTGAAGATGAAGGCCGGGTCTACTATCTGCGCCGCGTGGCACTCAACGGCGTGCCTGCCGACGGGAACCGAACGATTTGGCAAACGCGATTGCAACACGCGCTCGACCGCTGCGCCGCAACCGCCGTGCATGGGGCGGATTCGCGCGCGCAGGCGGCGGACGCGGTGTACTTCGAGAGCCGGCAAGAAGCGCTCGGAACGCTTCTGCGCGCCGTCGTTCGCCGCGAAACGCGCCGAGAGTGGTTTTGGCCGATGGTAACCGGCGCGGGCGCCGACAGCGATTCGCGCGCGCAAATCGTGGCAATCGTCGAAGAGCTGCGTTGCGAGCCGGCTTCCTGGAAGCGCGTCGCGCGGGCCGTCTTCGAAGCGCTCGGATCGGGCGATGTTCTCGCGCTGTTGGCGGCGATTTCCGCCGGTGACGCCGCGATCTGGCTGCGCGAGATGGATGGCGGGGAAGGCTCCGTCTCCGACGCGCCGGCGGTTCGGCTTTCGGCGGACGTGAGGCGGCCACTGGCCCGTGCGGTCACGGCGTTGGGAGCTTCCGACCCGCGCACGCTCTGGCTGGCGGCACTGGCGATCGGCTTAATTTCACCCGCAACCTTCGCCGCAGGCAGCGTGGTGCAACGCGCTCGCGCGACGCTTGGAGGTCTTGCGCGTCGCGAGAGTGATTCGGCGGCGCATGAGACCCGCGATCTTTCCGGCGGCGCGATTGCGGTCCTCGCGTTCGATAAGCCCGCGAGCGTGACGAGCGCCGCGCCCGCAGACGTGATAACGGACGCTCCGGGCGAGTGCGATATGGGTGTCGACGGCGCAGCGTTGCCGTGGCGCGTCGTAAACCGGCCGGAGCATCCTACGGACCAGGTCGCGGTCAAGCGCGAAGCGCTCGGCGAGCCTACGGCCGCTGCCGGATTATTCTTCCTGCTCAACGTGTTGATGCGCTTGGGGTTCGGACGCCGGCTGCAAGTAGATCCGGCGCTCTTGGAGAGCGCGTTCGCGGCGCGCCTGTTGGTGCGATTAGCGGCGCATGCCGGCGTCGACCGCGGTGACCCCGTTCGGCAACTTCTCGAAGCCGAGATCGAAGCGTACCGGCAAGCATTCGGCTCACCGCGGACGTCCGGCGAAGCATTGCTGCGCATGTGGAGAGTCGCGGTGCAACGCTGGTGCCGGCGAGCCGGCAGGCTCAGCGTGCGCGATGTCGTGCAACGACCCGGGCGCATATCGCTGAGCCAAACCGACCTGGACGTCGCGCTTCCGTGCGATGGCGCCGATATTCGCCTGCGCCGCGTCGGGTTGGATATCGATCCGGGTTGGCTTCCCTGGTTCGGACGCGTCGTCCGTTTTCACTACACGTTGGACGATCCGCCCGGACGATGATGCTCAAAGCCATCGGTGCAGAAACCACCGGCGAGGTTACCGCCTATAGCTTCGTGCTGGCGGGACTCGCGCGGCTCGCGACCGCGTGCACGACGCTCGACGAAAGCATACGCGGGCAGCTCGACGCGTCGCTGCGGCCGTACAACGGCAGCCGGATCGCTCTGCTGCGCGCCTTTGTGGAATACGCACGAAAACCGAGTGCGGCGGACCAGTGCTTGTTCGCGGCGGCGCGAGAATTCGGACTGACCGCGACCGAGATTTTGGCCGTTCGTTTGGCGGTCGCGGCGGAAGAAGATCTGCTCGCGGGACATCTGCTCGCCCACTTGCAGCAGCCGTTCGCGCAAAGCCGCCCCACGATCGGCTTGCTCGCGCAAGCGTATGGTGAAGAAGGCGGCCCGAGCGCGGTTCACGTTCTGGCGCACGGCGAGGCCATGCGCTGCGGATTGTTGCAGCTTTCCGAAGAAGAAGTTCCGCTGCCGGAGCGGCACGTGCGCGTCCCGCTGTGGAACGCCTTGGCACTGCAAAAACGAACGTGCGAGTGGCCGGGCACCAGCTTGGCGCGACAAACGCCGTACGCGATTCCATTGGGCGCGAGTGCCGAAAAGCGCGTGGCGGCGCTCGGCACTCGACTGCGCGCGCTCGGTTCGAACGACGCCGCGCTGATCATTCGCAGCGGTGACGGACCGGAGGCGCGTGCCGCTGCCGAGCGGGTGTGTTCCGCTCTCGGAAAACGGCCGGCTTTCATTCACACGGAACGGATTGCGGCGATGGCGCCGTGGCTGTTCTTAAACGCGCTCGTCCCGATTTTCACCCAATGGCTCGCACCGAGCGAACGCCGGCCCGTGCCGGCGATCCCATGCCTTTCCGGACCGGCCATCGTACTCACCGGACCCGAAGGCGATTTCGAATTCGACCACGGCACGCTCTTCGAATGGCGTCTCGAAGTGCCGGTGCCGCACGAGCGTGAAGAGCTTTGGGGCGCGCGCATCGCCGACCGTGCGGTGGCCAAACGGCTCGCGCTCGAACATCGCCACACCGCCGGCAGAATCGCGGCGCTCACCGCCAAGGCGAGTGCAACGATCGGCAGCGATAAGGTCCTGCGCTACGAGGACGTGCGAAGCGCCGCGCGCCACGGCGAAGCGACCGGTCTTGGCGCATTGGCCGAAGTCATTACCGACGAGGTGGACGATGCCGCACTCGTTGTGCCGCAGCCGTTGCGCGAGGAACTCGAGTCATTGGTGGTGCGCTGCCGGCAGCGCGAACATTTTGCCGGATCGCTGGGCCCCTCGATTCGAGCACGGTATCGCCCATCGGTGCGGGCGCTCTTCGTCGGCGCATCCGGCACCGGAAAGACGCTGGCAGCAGCGTGGCTTGCGACGCGCCTCGGGATTCCGCTCTGTCGCGTCGACCTCTCGGCGATCACCTCGAAATACATTGGCGAGACCGAAAAGAACCTCAGCCAGCTGCTTTCGCGAGCGGAGCAGAACGAGGTGGTGCTGCTGTTCGACGAAGCCGATTCCCTGTTTGGGAAACGAACCGACATTCACGACTCCAACGATCGATTTGCCAACGCGCAAACCAACTATCTGCTGCAGCGGATGGAAAGCTACGACGGCATCACCGTCTTGACGAGCAACGGGCGCAGCCGGTTCGATGCGGCGTTCGCGCGACGCTTCGACGCCATTCTGACGTTTCCGTCGCCCGGCCCCGAGGAACGTCGCGAACTGTGGTGGGCGCATCTCGGCGATGGACACGGCGTGAGCGTCGCGCAGGTGAATTTGCTCGCCGCCGTCGGCGAACTATGCGGCGGTCAGATTCGCAATGCGGTGATGCGCGCCGCCGTCGCCGCCGCGAAAGACGGAGAAACGATTCATTACCGCCATCTGATGATCGGCGTTTCGAGCGAGTACCGCAAGCTGAGCCGTCAATTGCCGAGCGAGCTGAAGCCGAAGGACTCGCCGGGCTCGGACTAGTTATCGCATGCCAGGGCCCGGCACCGCAGTCAAACCTCTGGGATCGTCAACGAAGGATGCTTCGCCGGCGACAAAGCGCGACGATCCGAAATCGCAGAAGGCAAACGCGGTAACCAAGAGTGCAACCGCGCTTCCGGCATTCGCAGGCGGTAGCGGTATACCGATACCGTTCGTTCCGACGGGCGAGGCGGCTCCGCGCGGCGGACAACCGATTCCGGCGCACGTGCGCGAGGCGATCGAGCACAGTCTCGGTGTAAACCTCGGCGGCGTCGCAGTCCATACCGGTTCCCAGGCCGGAGTAGCCTTCGATCGCGTCAGCCTGCGGGCGTTCACGCATGGTGCAAATATTTTCCTCGGCCCCGGCCAGTTGATCACCGATCGCGCCCTCCTCGGCCACGAGGCGGCACACGTCGTGCAGCAGCAGGCTATGCCGGCGATTTTACCTTCCGCAGCCGGGCACACCGACGCGTTCGAGCGCGAAGCCGACCGCGCTGCGGCTGCGGTCGTGCGCGGTGAGAAGTTCACGGTGACCGAGCGGGTCGGCGGTCCCATGGTGCAACGGTTCGGCTTGAGCGATGCGCTCGACTACATCGCCGACAAAGCAAATAATATTCCCGGCTTCCGGATGTTTACGATCGTCCTCGGCGTCAATCCGATCAACATGAGCCGGGTCGAGCGCAGCCCGGCAAACATCATGCGCGCGGTCGTCGAGTTCATTCCGGGGGGCGCCCTGATCACGCAAGCTCTCGACAAATACGGCGTGTTCGACAAGGTCGGTGCGTGGGTCGATCAACAGATTCAAACCCTCGGCCTCGTCGGAGGTTCGATCAAGAGCAGCCTCGATAAATTCCTGGACTCGCTGCACCTGTCGGACATACTCGATCCGGGCGGCGTCTGGGAACGCGCGAAGAAGATTTTTACCGATCCGATCGACCGCATCAAGAATTTCCTAAGCGGTCTGGTCAACGGCATCATCAAGTTCGTCAAGGATGCCATTCTCATGCCCTTGGCCGAACTCGCGTCGCAAACGCGGGGATGGGATTTGTTGATCGCGATACTCGGCAAGAATCCGATCACCGGCGAGAAGGTCCCGCAGGACGCCGAAGCGATTCTCGGCGGCCTCATGAAGCTGATCGGCGAAGAAGAGCTTTGGGGCAACGTCAAAAAGGCGAACGCGCTCTCGCGCGTCGCGGCCTGGTTCAAAACCAATCTCGCGACGCTGCTCGACTTCGTCACTCAAGTACCGGGGCTATTCGTCGAGGCCGTGAAGTCGCTCACCCTCGAGGACATCATCCTGCTGCCGCAGGCCTTCAAGAAGGTCGCGACGGTCTTCGGGAACTTCGCCGGCAAGTTCATCAGCTGGGCGGGGAATGCGGTCTGGAACCTGCTGCAGATTATCTTCGAAGTGGTCGCACCCGGAGCCGTTCCGTATCTCAAGAAAGTCGGCGGCGCGTTCAAGTCGATTCTCAAGAATCCGATCGGGTTCGTGATGAATCTGGTGAAGGCGGGGAAGCTCGGCTTCCAGCGGTTTGCCGACAACATCGGCACGCACCTGAAAGCCAGCTTCATCGAGTGGCTTACCGGATCGCTCACCGGCGTCTACTTGCCAAAATCGTTCGACTTGCGCGAGATCGTGATGTTTGTGCTCTCGGTGCTTTCGCTCACGTGGCAAAACGTTCGGCAAAAACTGGTCAAAGCCGTCGGCGAGCCGGCGGTCAAGGCGATGGAAACCGGTTTCGACATCGTCGTTACGCTGGTCAAGGAAGGCCCGGCCGCCGCCTGGGACAAGATCAAGGAACAGCTCAGCAGCCTCAAAGACGCGGTCATTTCGGGCATCATGGATTTCGTCGAGACGACGATCGTGAAGAAGGCGATCGAAAAGATCATCAGTCTCTTGGTTCCCGGGGGCGCCTTCATCCAAGCGATCATCTCGATCTACGACACGATTATGGTGTTCGTTTCGAAGCTCAGCAAGATCATTCAAGTCGCAACGGCGTTCCTCGACTCGATGATGGACATCGTGTCGGGCGCAATCGACGGCGCCGCCAAGAAGGTAGAAAGCGTCTTAGCCGGCTTGATCACTCTGGCGATCAGCTTCCTCGCGGGCTTCCTCGGCCTCGGCAAAATCTCCGACAAGGTGATGGCCATCATCGGCAAAGTCCGCGACACGATCGACAAGGCGCTCGACAAAGTCGTCGACTGGATCGTCGGCTCGGCCAAGAAGCTGTTTTCTAAGATTTTCGGCAAGGGAGATAAACCCGACGAGCGGACCGACGCGCAGAAGAAGTCGGATTTAGATAGCGGCATAAACGAGGGGACCGCACTGCTGAATGA
>JBAUZB010000096.1:0-6293 GCA_049585095.1 Candidatus Tumulicola sp. | reverse complement strand
CGGCACGACCGTGCGGTACGTGGCCCGCGTCGACGATTTGTGCGAACGCATCTTCGACGAAGCGCCGGCAGGCGCGATCGTCTTGATGCTCGGCGCCGGCGACGTTACCGAGGTGGCCGCTCGATTGGCCGACCGCGTCGCCCGGTTTGCGACGGCGCACGCGTGAGCCTCACGACGTCGCAGGCGCTGCGGTCGCTTCTGAACGAGGCTGACCGGCAGACGTTGGGAACCCTGTTCGCCCAGCGCGTCAGCTTCGACGAGCCGCTGGCGCCGTACACGTCGTGGAGAATCGGCGGGCCAGCCGATGCGATCGTCGCGGTAGAAAGCGAAGACGAGCTCGCGTCGTTGATGCGCTTCTGCTTCAAGCGCCGGATGCCGTGGTTCGCGATCGGCGGCGGCAGTAACGTGCTGATCGGCGACGGCGGCCTGCGTGGCGTCGTCATTCGTCTCGGGGGTGGGTTTGCCCGAGTTTCGGTACGCACCGAGGGCGACTGCGTGGTCGTCGAAGCTGGGGCCTCGGCCGGGATGGCGGCGGTCACCGCCAAGGCCGCTTCGGCAGGTGCGGCCGGGATCGGCTCGCTGGCCGGTATCCCCGGAACGATCGGGGGATCGCTGCGCATGAACGCCGGCACCGATCGCGAGATCGGCGATTTCGTGCGTCAAGTCTGGGTGCAGTCGCCGGCCAAGCCGGTGGCGCATCCGGTGACGGTGCAATACTTCTATCGCCACTCGACGCTTGCGCGCGATGCCGTGGTTTCGCGGGTGACGCTGGCATTCGAGCAAAACGACCCGCGCGCAGTTCGTGACGAGATGCACACCCGGCTCATACGGCGGAAAGATACGCAGCCGATCGCGCTCCCAAACGCGGGCTCGTGTTTTCGCAACCCCGAGGGAGACAAGGCGGCCCGATTGATCGAGGCTGCAGGGGCTAAGGGATGGCGCGAGGGCGGCGCGGAAGTTTCGCACCTGCATGCGAACTTCATCAATAACGTCGACCGCGCGAGCGCCAAAGACGTCGCAACGCTGCTCGCGCGCCTGCGATCCGCAGTCTACGATCGGTTCGGCGTGGAACTGCAACTCGAAGTGCACTTGGTCGGAGTGTTCGTAGACGAATGAAACGCACAGCCAAGGTCGCCGTCGTCATGGGAGGAAGCAGCGCCGAGCGCGAGATCTCGATCCAAAGCGGCACCCGCGTCACGCAAGCGTTACGGTCCCTCGGCTACGAGACGTCTTCGCTGGATTATGACGACCGTTTCGTCGAAGCGTTGCGCGAGCGCGAACCGGACGTCGTCTTCAATGCGCTCCATGGTCCGGGCGGCGAGGACGGCCACGTCCAAGCGCTTCTGGAATACCTCGGAGTTCCGTACACCGGCAGTGGTTTGGAAGCGTCGTCCCTGTCGATGGACAAGCACCTCACCAAGAAACTGTTGGCCGGCGAAGGCCTGCCGACGGCGGCTTGGGATCTGTTCGATTTGAGCGGCGGGACGTTACCGCTGTTGCCCGGAGCGCTCGATCTTCCGTTAGTCGTGAAACCGCGTTTCGAAGGGTCGTCGGCCGGCGTCGTGCTCGTTCGCACCCACGAGCAGTGGACCGCCGCGATGCTCGCGGCGTGCAAGGACTACGGCCAGATTCTCGCCGAGGAGTACGTGGAAGGCCGCGAGTTCACGTGCGGCGTTCTCGGTGAAGAGGCACTTCCGGTCGTCGAAATCGTCGCCAATCGCGACGAGTTCTATTCGTTCGACGCCAAGTATGAAGCCGGCGGAAGCACCCATTTCGTGCCGGCGCGCGTCGACGACGACCTCGCCGCGCGACTGCAAATGCTGGCACTGTCGGCCCATCGCCTTCTTGGCCTGCGCGACTATTCGCGCACGGATTTCATCGTCAACCGCGATTCGCGTCCGTACATTCTCGAAATCAACTCGCTGCCGGGACTCACGGCGGCGAGCAATTTCCCGGAGGCCTGCGCCAGCGTTGGTATTACCTTCGAGGCGCTGATCGAACGGCTGGTGGGCTACGCGTCGGCTCGCGGAGAGTTGCGCGATGCCGTCGCTTGAGCGCGCTACTCTACCTTAAGAGAGCGCTTTAAGAGAGCGCTTTAAGAGAGCGCTTTCGTCACCGCGTCGCGGAATTCGCCGGACTTCAGGCGCTCGCTGAAGCTGCTGATTTCGGCATCCATCTGACCGCGCACGTCCCGGGCGACGGCCTCGCGCATCAGTCGCTTGGTTTCGCGCAGCGCGAGCGGTGGAAGCCGAGCCAGATTTGCGGCGATCGCTGCGGCAACCTCGTCGACTTGCTCGTCGTCGACGACTTTCGTGACCAAGCCGGCAGCGTAGGCTTCCTCGGAAGTGAAAAACTCGCCGGCCAAGAGCATCCAAGCCGCGCGCGTCCGCCCGACGATCAGCGGCAGCAGTAGCGACGAGCCGGCTTCCGGCACGAGGCCGAGCCGCGCAAACGGGAGCCGAAACCGGGCCGACGTTCCCGCAACGACGACGTCGGCGTGCACCAGCATCGTGGTTCCGATGCCGACCGCGTTCCCGCGCACGGCGGCTACCAGCGGCTTCGAGAAATCGCACAGGTGCGTCAGAAAGTCGACGATGGCATCGAGGGCGGACGTGTCGCCGGAATCCGACGCATCGACGAGGTCGCGCAGATCGTTCCCCGCCGTGAAATCGCTTCCACCGCGAATCATGACGGCGCGAATCGTATCGTCGCGGTCGAAGCCTTCGAGCGCGTCCGCCATGCTTGCGTACATGGCCGTAGTGATGGCGTTCTTTTTCGCGCGGCGATCGATGCGAACGTCGCCCACGCCCGAATCCGCCGAAACGATAATTTCCGCGGTCACGATTTCCTTCATTCGGCGCTTGCTTGGCGACACCCTCAGGACGTCGCGTGCGACCGTCGAAACGCCGAAGTATGGAAATCGAATGCCGCTGCCCGCACGAACCCTATTCACACGCCGTCGTTACCGAAGCTCGGCGCTTGCTCGGCCGGCGTTCGTTTCTGATCGGAGCGGTCGCCGGCGCCGCCGCTGCGGCGTTGCCGTGGCGCGCGCGAGCCGCCGACGCCGTCGTCGTTCTCAAAGCCGCCCGACTCTTTACCGGTGAAGCGATGCAGTCGCCGGGCGTTCTCGTGATCTCGGGCGACCGCATCGTTTCGATGCATGCGGGCGACGCCGGAAGCGGTGCGACGATCGTCGAGCTGGGTGACGCCACGATCATGCCCGGGCTGATCGACTGCCACACCCACGTTGCCGCATTCGTCCTGCCCTCGTATTACTTGACGACGATGTTCCCGAAGTACCGTGCAGCGGACAACGTTCCCGAGGCAACGATCTACAGCGTACGCAACGCGCAAGCGATGCTGAAAAACGGATTCACGACCGTACGCGACGTCGGGGGCGGCGCCGGCATCGATTTGGCGATCCGCGACGCGGTGAACGCCGGCGCCGTGGTCGGCCCACGAATTTTCGCGGCCGGACAGGCTCTTTCGATCACCGGCGGCCACGGCGACTCAAACGACGTTCCCGGTTGGGTCGAGGAAGATCCGTCGGTGAAGATCGGAGCGATTTCCTACGGCCCGTACGGCTTTCGCGAACTCGTCCGGGAGCACGTGAAGATCCACGTCGACCATATCAAGATCTTGGCCACCGGCGGCGTGCTTTCGTACGGCGACGTCTGGGATATTCCGCAGTTCAATCTCGACGAAGTGCAAGCCGTCGTCGAAGAATCGACGAAGTTTCGGCGAAAAGTTGCGGCGCACGCCCACGGCGATCCGGGGATTGCGATTGCCGTCGAAGGTGGCGTGCATTCCATCGAGCACGGCACCGGCGTCAGCGAGAAGACGCTGCACTCGATGCAGCAACGCGGCACGAACCTCGTACCAACGATCTGGGCGCTCGACTCGATCTTGCAATCCGGCAATCCGAACCGCATTCCACCGTCGTCCGTGCGGAAGGCCGAATACGCCGCCGAGCTTCGCAACGCCGGCATGCATCGCGCCATTGCCGCCGGGGTAACGATGGCCTACGGAACCGATGCGGGCGTCTTCCCGCACTCGCAGAACAACAAGGACTTCGCGCTCCTGGTCGGCTTGGGAATGCGACCGCTCGACGTGTTGCGTTCGGCAACGGTCTCCGCCGCCGAGCTCGTCGGCGCAACCGATCGCGGCGTTCTGGCGCCCGGAAAACTGGCGGACGTCGCCGTCTTCAACGGCGATCCGTTGCGGCAGATCGACCTGATGGAACGGCCGCCCGCGCTCGTCATGGTGGGCGGACAGAAAGTCGATCTCGTACGCCTTCCGGGCTGAGCAACGTCGCCGACAAAGGCGGCACCCCGGAGGCGACCAGAGTCGAAGGCGTCCTCGCGCCTTTCGCCGCGCCGCCGGGATTTCTGGGACACCCCCTTAAAGTGGCACGGGCGCGCGCCGAAAGGGGTTGATACTAGGTACTGAAAAGCTTTCGGCTCCCGCAGATAAATCGCGGAATCTATTTGGAGGACATCTTGCCAACCGTTGTCGACCGCGGCCTTGAGGGCGTCGTTGTAGGAACCACCCAGCTCAGTAACGTCGAAGGAACCATCGGGCGCCTGACCTATCGCGGTTACGATATCGACGATCTCGCTCCCAGCGCGACGTTCGAAGAAATCGTTCATTTGCTCCTATACGGACATCTGCCGAACCGAGCCGAACTCGAAGCGCTCAAGCGCGAGCTGGGGTCACGCCGCTCGCTGCCCGAGCCGCTGATCAGCGCGATGCAAAACGTTCCCAAGACGGCGTGGCCCATGGACGTGTTGCGGACCATCGTGAGCGGCCTTGCTCTCTTTTCACCGGTCAATGCCCGTGGCGAGCATCTCTCCGACGTGCATACGGCGATCGAGCTGATCGCCAAGATGCCGACGATCGTGGCCGCTTGGGACCGGATTCGCCGCGGACTCGACGCCGTCGAGCCGCGCTCCGATCTATCGCAAGCGGCGAACTTTCTCTACATGCGGTCGGGCAAGCTGTCGCACGCAATCGAAGCGGATGCGCTGGACACGTATTTCGTGCTGCTTGCCGACCATTCGTATAACGCGTCCACCTTCGCTGCCCGCGTTACGGCGTCGACGCGCGCCGACGTGTACGCCTCGGTGACTGCGGCATTAGCAACCCTGCAAGGAGACTTGCACGGAGGAGCCGCGGGCGCTTCGTTCCGCGCCTTGAGCGAAGTCGGCGATCCTGAAAATGCGGAAGGATACGTGCGCGAGGCCCTTGCCCGCAACGAGCGCATCATGGGCATGGGTCATCGGGAATACAAGGTGCGCGACCCCCGCGCGCGCCATTTGGAAGCGATGGCGAAGAAGCTGGCGGAACAAGAGGGCACCAGCCGCTGGTACGAGATCGCGCACCGGCTCGAGGAAGCCAGCCGTACGGTCCTTCAAGAGAAGAAACCCGACAACACGATCTACGCGAACGTCGACTTTTACACCGCGCCGGTTCTCGCCGATCTGGGACTTCCGGGCGATGAATTCACCTGCATGTTTGCGTGCGGCCGCATCGCCGGCTGGACCGGGCACATCCTCGAGCAACTCGCCGACAACCGCTTGATACGGCCGCAGGCGACCTATGACGGTCCGGCGCCCGGCCCGTTCGTTCCCATTGAGAAACGCGACGCCAACGGGGCGCGCAACTGAGGACCGGCTCATGCAGGTGATCCCGGCGATCGATTTGCGCGCCGGAAAATGCGTGCGCATGCAGCAGGGCGATCCGAGCACGGAGTCGGCGTACGACGGCGATCCGGTCGAGCGCGCTAAGGCGTTCGTCGGCGCCGGGGCGCAGCGACTGCACGTTATCGACCTCGACGGCGCCTTCGGATCGGGCGAAAATCTCGCCGCCGTCGAGGCGATCTGTGCCGCCGTCGACGTCCCGGTTCAAACCGGCGGCGGACTTCGCGCGGTCAAGCATGCCGAGGCCGCGCTGGCCGCCGGCGCCGCGGAAATCATTCTCGGGACGCTGCTCGTCGAAGACGAACGATTGTCGCGCCATATCATCGGACGGTTCCCGGGCAAGGTGATCGCGGGCATCGACGCCCGCGGTACGCAAGTCGCGACGCACGGCTGGCAAGAGCGCACTCCGGTCGACCGCGACGCGCTCGTGCGCCGCGTCGCGCAATGGGGCATCTCTCGCATTATTTTCACCGAGATTCGGCGCGACGGTATGGGCGAAGGTTACGACATCGACGCCCTCAATGCGGTCGCCAACGCTGCCGAAGTCTCGATCACCGCCAGTGGGGGCGCCCGGAACATCGAAGACTTACGAAT
>JBAUZB010000095.1:0-9846 GCA_049585095.1 Candidatus Tumulicola sp. | reverse complement strand
GCTGACCCCCACGACCGCATGGTTGAAGTGCGACGCTCCTACACGCGGCAGGTCGCCGATCGCTGCGCCCGGCGTCACGGCATTCCCCGAGCCGCTCGAGGCGCAGGCGGCCAGCGCAAACGCGGCGATCGACGCGGTCGCACGCTGCGACCACGAGCGCACGAGCGGACGCGGGCATGGCATCATCGGTCCCCAAAGATTCATGCCGAGCGGGGCGCCGCCCTACGCGGGAGAACTCCAGCGTTTCCGTGCTTGATAGTCGTACTCTTGGCGAGTCGATCGAGAACGCCGACGTTGCCGGACTTCGTGCCTGCGTCGAGACGGCGCGACGAATATTCCCGCATCTCGGCGCCGAGAGCATTGACGTCGCGGGAGGAATAGTGCCGTTCGTCGGCGCGTCGTCGCCACTCTCCGAAGCTTGCGGGTTGGGGATCGGCGGCGATCCTGCCGCCGGGGACGTCGAGCGGCTGACGCGTTTTTACGTCGACCGTAAAACCCCGCCGCGCATCCTGGTGAGCCCTTTGGCTACGCTGCGGCTGTCATCGCTGCTGGCCGAAGCCGGATATCGCCCGATCGAGCAACACAACGTATTGGCGCTCGACCTATCGACGGTGCGATGCGAGCGCGACGACCGCGTCGTCGAATGCCGCGACGCACGAGCGTGGGGCCGAGCGTCCGCCGCGGGATTTGAAAAGGATACACCCGGCGAGGAAGCCGTTCTGCTCGGCACCATCATCGCCTCAGTACCGGCCGTTACGATTCTGGAAGTTCGGTGCGACGGAGCGACGGTGGCAACCGGGGCAATGGACGTTCAAGGGCCGCTCGCCGGTCTCTTTGCAGGTTCCACCGCCGAGCAATCGCGCGGCCGCGGCTGGCACGCCGCGTTGATTCGCGATCGGATCGCACGCGCTCGCGAACGCGGGGCCGCTTACGCGCGCGCCGGGGCCGGCGTCGGAAGCGTTTCCGAACGCAACTTCCGTCGTGCCGGATTCGAGACGCTCTACACGCGCACGGTTTGGGAACGCCCGCTTACCGCATTATCGATTGGCGAGCGCGCTTAGGGCGGCCGCATACGACAACTCGAACGCGGTTGCGGCGACCGCTTTGGTCGAATCGTTCAGCGTCGCCGAGAAGCAGATCGCCGTTCCGCGTTTGGTTTGAACCTGCGTCGTGAGGTTCAGTACGCCGGCGTCGGATCCACCCTTGAAGGCTACCCGCCGAAACGACGTGGCGTCGGCAACGCCGGAATTGATCGACATGACCGGAAGACCGGCAACCCTCCGCATCAGCTCGCACAACTGACGAACGCTATAGTGCCACTCGATGGCAAGGATCGGTTTGCTCTCGAGCGCCCCGATCGCCGGCAGCGCCGTGGCGTCGATCCGGCGCAACACGGCCGACCGTTGGTCCGGCGTTCGCGCCGCCAGATAAGCGGCTCGCTGCGTCGCGCCGGACGCCGACTTCAGCTGGAACATTTCGCGTGTCGTGAGGAACGGAACGTTGCCCATGGCATACGGCGCCAGCGCGGCCGGACCGGTCAGCCGTATCAATGCGTCGGCGGCGGTGTTATCGCTGACCGACATCATTTCGGCGGCGTACGTCGCCAGCGTGATGGGCGTCGCGTCGGGCCACGTCTGAAGCACTCCCGTCGGAAGGCTCTTCCAGCGCGACTGCAGCGGCACGACGTCGCTCCACCGCCGTCGTCCGCGCGCGATCTCGTCGCGCAGGGCTGAAAGGACCGCGAGTTTGAACGCCGAGCCGACCGCGAGCGGCGACGACGCGTCCAGTTGCGCCAGCTCGGAGCGGTTCTCCACGATGACGTACGAAAGGGTTCCGGCGGCGGGGCGCAGAGCGCGCAAGGCATCGTCGAGTGACGACGCTTGCAGCTTCGGCTCCTTGAAAAGCAAAGCGTCGATCTCGTTCTCGGCATCGAGGTGCACGAACACTTCGTCGGTGCCTTTTGCAAATCGCGCGGTGTAGTCGCCGTTCGCCCCTTCGATTCCCCGGTATTCACCGAGAGTCGTTTTGTATTGCGCGACGATTGCGTCGACTTGGGCGGCGGAGACTTGTGCGAGGAACGATGCCGCGAACCACTGCGAATCGGCGTGACCGTTGCGTAGCATCGAGTCGACGCGCGCTCGCGCGAGATCGGTGGACGGCGCCACGGGTGAAGGAACCGGCGAGGACGGGTGCGCCGTAACCTGCGCGCCCGACGGCGCCGACGATACCGCGACGAGACACGCCGCCGATAACAGCAAACGCCGAACACTAATGGCAAGCATTCGTTTGGGCGGGATCAAAACACGCTCCTTTTTCGCGAGAGCCCGCGGTACGGGGAAACGGCGATAACCCGGATACGACAAGCCGAGCCGATACCGGGTTATCGCACGGCGGCGTTATTGCGTGTCGGGGGGCCGGTGGTCGGGAGGTTGACGCAAGAAGAAATTCTGATCGTGGTCGGCCTGGATGGTTTTGAATCGCCGCGGAGGTTGCGAAAAATCGAAGCAGTCCGCTGCCGGCGAGGTCGCACGTGCATCGCTCGCGGTCAGGCGCGGCAACCCGAACTGGTCCTCGATGAACCGCAGAATGCTGCCGTGTTCGTACTGCACGCTCGAAACGTAGTGCTGCTTGGCGTACGGGGAAACGATGAGCAATGGAATTCGCATGCCGAGGCCGTCGTAGTCGACGTACGGCGGCGGAACGTGATCGTACCATCCGCCGTAATCGTCCCACATGATGAAGATCGCGGTGGACTTCCAGTACTGCGATTTGCCGATCGCATTGACCAGCGACGCGACCCACGCCGGTCCGGTATTGTCACCGCAACCGGCGTGATCCGAATTCTCGCACGTCGGCGTTATCCAGCTCACGGTGCGCAGATTGCTCGTAACGTCTTTGAGGAACTGGGTCTGGGGCGTGATGATGTCTTTGCTCCAGTCCGCACCTTGGTAGATGTGCTTCACCGCCTGGTAGGCGCTCCAGATGTTGCCGTCGCCCTCGAGCGTCGCGGTGTAGAATCCCCACGACAGCCCGGCGGTATCGAGTTCGTCACCGAGCGTCTGATAGTCGAAACACGGACGAATTTGGCCGCCGTACTGCCGCGGCGGGTTCGTCGTGACCGTCCCAATACGTTCGCTGGGACTGCCGTCGCAGCCCCACGGTCCGTTGGGGTAATCCACCGCCGAGTCGGCCTGACCGGCGATAATATATTGGTGCGAGATGAAGCTGCTCGCGTCGAAATTCGACGCGAACATTCGGTCGGCCAACACGTACTGCTTGCCCAGCTGAAAGTACGGCTTCGTTTCGGTCGCCGGCACGAAGCTGTACTGAGGATGGGCATTCGGACACGGTGGATAGTAGCGATGCCCGCAGCCGACGTATTCTTGATCGAATCCGTTCATCTGGCAGTTGGTGCCGGGAATGCTGCCCTGACCGTTGCAGGCGGCAAAGAAGGCACCCGAGCTGTGATCGATGTCCCAGGTGCTCTCGAGGCCGACCGGTTGCAACGTCACCTTTTCTCCGGTGCTGGTGTAGCCATATCCCTTAGTGTCGGCGCCCGGAAACGCGTGAAAGAGATTGTCGAAACTGCGATTTTCTTGAACGATAATAACGACGTGCTTGATCTTGCCGCTGGCCTGCGGACGAAAACTGCCGAAGGCTTCTGATCCCCGCGCGGTATTTTCTGTTGGAAGGCCGCTGGAGGGTGAGATGCCGTTGCTGGAGCCGCCACACGACGCGACGAAAAGCGTCAGCGTGGCGGCAGCGAGCACTCGGCCGGGATATCCGGAACGACGCATCGCATGGTCTCCTTAGAGGGCAAATGAGAGACCGAGACTTACGACGAGCGTCTGGAAAATCCCCGACGCATCGCGCCGGAGCTCGTTTTATTGCGCCAGAGTCCGCGGTCGCTCGAAGTACTCGAGCCCGGCAGTGCGTAGAATGCGCTTGCCCGCTCCGGTCAATATGAAATCTTGAAACGCTTTTGCTTGCGTCGGATGCGGCGCGCTTTTCATAATTGCAATGACGTAGGTTATTCTTTCAGACATCGCCGCCGCGCCGGGAAGCGGCGCGAAGTTCAGACCTCGAGCGATTGCTTCGGTTCGGTAAAAGAAACCGACGTCGGCCTCCCCCGTTTCGATGCGCACGAGCAAATCTTGCTCCGGGAAGGTCTGCGCCGGGTTCTCGTCCTCTCCGAGAATTCGCCGCTCGCCGTCGGCGCCGGCGAGGACGGTCATGGCTTCAACCGTGTATTGGCCCTTGGGGTCCAGTTTCGGAACGGTGCGCCCGATGGTCAGGCCGGGCGTCGCCAGCGCGGCGAGCAGCGAACGTTTGCCGCTCGCGACGTCGGCGAACAGCGCGGCGAATTTCGACCCGTTCGACCAGCCGACACCCAAACTGGTCGAAGCAAACGCCTGCGCCGAAGCGACTTTGGAGCCGAGACCGGCGACGACCTTCGGATCGACACTCACGAATACGTCGGGATTCTTGGCGCCGGAGGCGATCAGATTCGCAAGCATTTTGCTGCCCCCGCCTTCGCCTTGAAACTCGATGCCGGCGGTCGCAAGCGCCGCTTTTACCGGCCCCTCCATCGGGGTAACCAGCGAACCGGCGTACACCACCGAAACGACTCCCCGGGCCTGAGCCGACGCCGCCGCCACGCTCGCCGTAACGAGGATGATGCAAGCTGCCAGCACTTTTTGAAGCACGGCTCCACTCCTCACTCGTGCAGCGTGAGTATGAAGTGAATCGCGGCGGGCAAGATGTTGAGCTGGTCGGTCGGGAGATTCGCCATATACGACGTTCCGCCGGGGCCGGCGTACAGGCCTCGGTACGGAACGCCCGCGCCGTAGTACGTGAACGGGCCCGAAACCGCGTTGAATACGTTCGTCGCCGCGACCGTGAAGTCGAGCCGGCCAAAATTCTTGCCGACGGCAACGTCGGCTAAGGTGTACGGCGGCTGGTTGAGCGGGTTGTTTCGGCCGCTGAACGTCAGCGCGGTGGCCGCATGCCAGCCCTTTTCGGACCAAATCAACGTCGCCGAACCCTGTTGCTGCGGAACGCCCAAGAACTGCTCGTCGTCGACGAGACTGCCGCCCGACGTCGGGTTGGAAACGTTCGGCCCAAGCGAGAACGGATAGGCGACGTTCAGTCCGTACGACAGCACGAGGGAAAGATTCTGGCGCGGGAATCGCTGCTTGAAACGCACCTCGGCGCCTTGATACACTGCGTTGCCGATGTTGATCGGAATTTCGTACTGATAGCCCAACTTGCTGCTACAGGCTCCGAACGGGTAGAAATTCTCGATGGTGTCGCGCAGGTTCGAGCGGTACAGCGACACGTCGAGGCTCGACATGCTGGAAAACAAGTGCGAAAAGCCGAGCTCGTATTCGGTGGCATGCTCCGGCTGCTCGTTGGGATTGCCCTGACCCGCAACGACGCAGTTTTGGTCGGGCGGCGGAAGCCCGGGATTGGGTTGAAGCTTCCCGTCGACGAGCACCGGCGGAAAATAATACTTTTCGATCAAGAGCGGAGCGCGAAACCCGGTTCCGACCGATACACGGACGACGCTCGACGAGCTTACATCGTAGCTCGCACCCAGCCTCCAGTTCAGCGTGTTGCCGAACGAGCTATAGTCGGCATCGTAGAGTCCGCCGGAAAGACGCAGGTTCGCTCCGATCTGCTGCGCGCCGCGCACGAAGTACGAGTTGATGCTCTGCGACAGCGTTCCGGTGACGCCGGCGCCGGTCAGCGATTCCTGGCGCGCGTAGCCTCCGAAGGCAAACTCGCCGGCGTCGAAGGTGCGGCCCCAGGATAATCCCTCGTTGTACCGCTTATCCACATGCGACACGTCGTAGGGAGACGTAGCGCCCGACCCGCCGGATATGTCGACGTTGTTGTCGTCGGCGAAGAAGTCCGCCAGCAGCGAACCGGAGCCAAGAACCGAACGTGAGTAGACGTCATACGCGCGAATGCTCTGCGCGAAGATCCCGTTCCCGGTTCCCACGTGCTGGCCGTACATCGGATTGGGCGCGGTGGTGAAACCGCTCGGGCACGGCGGCGCGCTTACATCGGTGGGATCGCACGGCTGGAACGGGTTGCCGGCGATGCCGTTGACGGCGCTGCTTTCGTCGCGAAAGTTTCCCAGCGTGAATACGCGTACGCCGGCATCGGCACGCTGCGAGAAATTATAGTCGAGATTGACCAAACCCAATCGCGAGTTGACGGTCGATCCGAGATGCGTCAGTACCGGACAGTTTTGCGGCTGCTTCCCGGGTAGTGGCGCCGGGCCGCAATTCTTCGAAGCAACGTTATTCGACGGATAGACGAATGCGTACTGGTTGACCTGCCCGGCTTGCTGATAGTTGTTGCCCGCGAGCGCGTAGCCCAGTTTTCCGATGGTTCCGGTGGCGTTGAGCCACGACTGCGACGTGTCGTACGAGCCCAACGAGCCCGAAAAAGTGAAGTGATCTTCCAGCGTGGGGCGCAGCGACACGAGGTTGACCGCGCCGCCGAAGGTGTTGCTGCCCTCGCTGTCGGTCGGTCCTAGGCCTTCGGTGACGTTGATGCTATTGAACGCCGGAACGGCAAACTGCGAAAGATCGAGATCGCCGGTGTTTCCGTCGTTGAGGGTTTGCCCGTCGAGGGTCACGAGCGCTTCGGACGGGTCCGGCCCACGGAGCGAAACGACGGCCGGCGCCGTCGGAGCGCCGGCGTCGGGATGCTGGGTCACGACCGAAGGCACTTGTTGAAGTCCCTCCAGCACGTTGTCGTAGCCGAGCGCGTCCATCTGCGAACGGGTCACGTCCATTTCCGGAATGACGTTGCGCACCAAGGCGAAGCCGCCGTTCACGCGCACCTCGCCGATGGTTCGCAGCTTCGGCGAATCCACCGGTTCCAGCACGATGTCGATGTGCGCGTCGCCCGTGAGGTCGCCGGTGTCAGCCGCTACCGGCACGTAGCCGCGTGCGACGGCGGTAATCGTGTACCGCCCGGGCGGCAGTTGCGCGGAAAAGTCGCCCTTGGCGTCGCTCGTCGTGGCGACGTGCGTACTTCCGGCGACGACCAGTTGCGCGTGCGCGATCGGCGCTCCTGAGGGGGCATGAACGTTGCCGTTGATGAGGCAACACGCGGCGACGAGTAACCCGTGCATGCGGCTACCATTTGTGCGCCTGGGCGCTGGGAGCCTTTCGGCCGCCGAACCGCGTTACTCGGTAAAAACCTCGTCGACGCAGCACCACGACCAATTCTCGCTGGGCCGAAACGATCGGATCACCGGATGGCGCGTCGTATGGAAATGTTTGGTCGCGTGCTTGTTCGGCGACGAGTCGCAGCATCCGACGCGGCCACAAGTCAGGCACACGTTCATACCGTCTCGACTTCGGGAAGATCCCAGAGAACGAGCTCACCGTCGCCTTCGATCGCAAGGTCCGCGACGTCGTAGAGGCGGACCGCGTCGCCGCGCCGGAGACGCTCGCCGTTGGCCCCGACGGTGCCGTCGGCGACGAAGAGAAACCCGAAGCGCCGCGGCGCAAATGCGTGCGCGACGGAGGCACCCTCGAGGCGGGCGACGCTCAACGTCGCCCGTTGCGTGATGCGAATCGGTGCTTGAACGCGATCTTCGCCGCTTACCATTGGAAGCCAACGATTTCGCCTGGCATCGATGCCGAACTCCATTTGCCCGTACGACGGCGGCCGGCCGAGCCGGCCCGGCAGCACCCACATCTGCACCAAATGCAACGGCTCGTCCGGTAGAGCGTTGAACTCGCTGTGCGTCACGCCGGTTCCGGCGCTCATGAACTGCACGTCGCCGCTGCCGACGATTCCGTGATTCCCCATGCTGTCGCGATGCGCCAGCCGGCCGCTCAGCACGTAGGTGACGATTTCCATGTCGCGATGCGGATGCGCGGGAAATCCGCTTCCGCCCGCAACGACGTCGTCGTTGAAGACGCGCAGCGCACCCCAGTTGAGGTTGTTCGCATCGTGGTATTCGGCAAAGCTGAACGAGTGATACGTCTTCAGCCAACCGTGATCGAAATACGCGCGTTCGCTCGAACGCTGGACCGCAAACACCGGTGAGAGAGAAGCTTCGGCACTCATGCCACTTCCGACCGGATTAGGGCGGCGCCGGTTGCGGCCGGCGAATGCGGCTCAATAGCAAGTGGAAATACAGCATCCCACGCGCCGGCCCGAGGGTTTCGAGCACGGCGTCGAGATCGACCCCTTCCCCGGCAACCAGCGCCACGCTGCGCGCGACGCCGGAATCGCGCAACGGAAAAACGTCGAGCCTCCCGAGGCCGCGCAACAATGCGACCGCCGCACTCCATGGACCGATTCCGCGAACGCCGGCTAGCGCTTGCGCCGCTTGCGGGGTCGGGAGCGCCTCGAGCCGGCCTTCGCGAATCGTACCGTCGCCGAACGCGGTGGCGACCGCCCGCAGATGCGCGAGTTTGTTGCGCGAGAGACCCGCGGCACGCAACTCGGATTCGCCGGCGCTCAGCCAGCGCTCCGGGTCCGGAAAGACGCGACAGCACAGGTCGCCGACCTTCACTTCCTCGGCGAGGAGTTCGACGAGGCGGCGCATGATTGCGGCCCCGGCATGAATCGAGATTTGCTGGAAAACGACCGCATGCGCGCAAGCTTCCCACAGCGTCGGATAGCGCGGCGGTTTGACGCCGGCGAATTGCGTCGCGAGCGAGTGCAGCCAGTCGATCTTCGCGCTGCGAACGTACCACGGCCGCAAATCGACCGCCGCACCGAGCATCTTTTCGGCCAGCGGAAGCCAGCGCTCGGCGTCGGCGCCCGACGCCCGCATTTCGATCCAAGTCGATCCGCCGGCGCGGATCGCCAGTACCGCGGCACCGCGAGCGTCGCGCACGGCACGGTAGTAGGTTCCGTCGCCGGCGACGAGGTCGACCGCGTTGCCGGCGAGGCGGCGCAGCGCGTCGACCGTCAAATCCAAGCGAAACGGGGCGCGGACGGGGAGGCGCACCCACGCACCGAACCGAGCCGTCAATGCTGGCCGCTTACGTGCAGTATTGGCGCCTCAATCTGCTGACGATGCTCGAGTATCGCGCGAACTTCATCATGTGGTTTTTCTTCACCATCATGTATCACGGCGTGGCGCTGGGGGCGTTGTACGTGACCATGCGGCAGTTCCCGTCGATGAACGGCTGGGATTTTCGCCAAATGTTTTTCCTCTACGCACTCTGGATGACCGGCCACGAGTTGCACAACACGCTTTTCTTTACGATCGTCAGCGTTCCCGACTACGTTCGTGAGGGACGGTTCGACCGCTTTCTCGTCCGCCCGCTCGATACGCTTTTCCAGGTGCTCACCGTACCGCAGCAGATCGTGCCCGACGGATTGATCCTGTCGATCGTCACGCTCGCCGTCGCAACCGCGGCCGCCGGAGTGAAGGTAAACTGGATTTTCGTCGTGTTCGTACCGCTGATTGCGATCGGCGGAGCGTTCATCGATCTCGGCATATCGTTGGTAGTCGCGACCGTGTCCTTCTGGTTCGTTCGCGTCGATACGCTGCGGTGGGTCGTCATGTCGCTCGAGCAGGATTTTACGCGCTATCCGATCAGCATCTACACGCGCGGCATGCGCATCGTCCTCGCGTTCGTCCTGCCTTTCGCGTTCATGAATTACTTTCCGGCGACATATTTTCTGCAAAAGACCGACGTCGGGCTGAACCTCAACCCGTCCGTCGGCCTGCTTACTCCCGCGATCGGCCTCGCGTGGGTCGGCGTCGCGTACGCGTTTTGGCGCGTCGGCCTCCGGCACTACCAGGGCACCGGCTCGTGAAACGCGCGCCGTTCGTCGCGGCGGCCGCTGCCGCCGTGC